>DAOPZM010000018.1:55784-59307 GCA_035353375.1 Syntrophomonadaceae bacterium | reverse complement strand
CAACGGACTTTGACTCCGTCATTCGTTGGTTCGAATCCAGCCACCCCAGCCACTTATAATTTAATGGGTCATTAGCTCAGTTGGCAGAGCACCTGACTTTTAATCAGGGTGTCCGGCGTTCGAGTCGCCGATGACCCACCATTTAAAAATAAGTAACCGCGCAGGTTTGCGCGGTTTTTGTTTTGCTATGAAATGGATAGTAATTTAAAATGTCCGTACCATTTTAAGGGTAACAAGCCATATTACTTCTTCATATTCTTATTGTGTTGTCCATCAGGGAAATGAATGTACATACGATACCAATAGTTGGCCATCAGAAGCGGCAACAGGTCAACATTGATGATAATGGCTAAAAATAAATTTCTGCACATATTTTTAATTTACATTGCCAAATTATTTTATACTATTGGTAATATTCTATCGATTCTAATTATATTCTCATAGGCTATACTCCTGTATGGCTCTTTGTTGTCGTCAATCGCAATACATACCGCATTACTTATTTCTCCGCCTTGTCAGATAAGTATTTTCCTTGATGAGTAATACAAAGAATTTGGTTTTAAGATTACTATTTTAATGAACAGGAGTTGGTGTGATGAAAAAGAGTTTATTAGTTGCGATAATCGGAGTGATCGTATTGATTGGCGGAGGAATTCTGGCCTATCAAATGTCTCAGGCGGATAATAAGTCGGCTCAAAACAACCTGGCGTTGACGGTAACTTTTAGCGAACCGATCGGCGATCAAGTTCCCCAAACGGTCATCCAGGATATTATTGGTGAATCCATTACCAACGTTCAACCGACTACCGGAAATATTACCAATGTCTGTAAGTATTACCTGAACGAAACGGACTATGTAGCTTTACGCTTGAATAAACTCAGTTACGAAACTCAAAAAACCGTTAATAAAGAATCCGGAGCCATACTTAGTGAAGATAACAGTATAATTTCATAGTTGCGGCACCGACCGGACAAATGGTGAATATATCCATAAAAATCACCGACACCTTGATATTAACGGTCGAAAGAAGCTCGGAAAGTGTGATCAGCGATAAAAATTTCATTGCCCTTGCGGCCGGCGTCGTCAAATATTTGCAGAGTGACGCATCAACCGAAACCAGTGCTTCGAATAAAAACCCTTCTGAATCAGTTGGCACGAGTAGCACTGGTGATTCGGCAACGAAATTGGACGGCCAGGAATTCATTGCAAATTTCTTTAAATTGATTGATGAGGGCAAGGCCAGCGAAGCTGTAATGATTATGACTGCGAAAAACACCGGCAATGATAGTACCAAACAAGCTTGGGGCGTCCAATTTAATGCCATGACTTCCATAACCGTCAGCAGCATTGAAGCCTACGATGAATCGTCCTGGACACCCAGCCAGCGCGAATATAAGGTTACATTTAACGTCACGATGAACCCTGACTCAGCTGATGCACCTATTCCTTACTACGGTTACGAAAATGGTAAAAACATCAGGTTTGTTATCTTAGCCAACGAAGACGGAGCTTGGAAACTGGACGGAATTTTAACCAGTCCCTAGAATTGAAATTTCTGTTTTTCCCAACCCACCATTGAAAATAAGTAACCGCGCAGGTTTGCGCGGTTTTTGTTTTGCTATGCGTAATATTTATGAAGCCAAAATATAAAGACAGTGACCCAATAATCAAGCAGAATCGCAAGGTTTTAGCCATACCGATTCAGAATCTGCCTGATTCTCTGCTCTAAATGGCTGCGCTGCCTTCTTCACGGGTACTTATACGTATGACCCTTTCCACCGGGCAGATGAAAATTTTGCCATCTCCAACCTGACCTGTTTTACATACACCAAGAATGGTAGAAATAATATTTTCGGTAAATGAATCTTCACAAACTATTTCAACTTTGATCTTGGGGAAAAGGTCAACCTTGTGCTCCTGGCCCCGGTAGTATTGCTTTTGCTCGCGCTGCAGTCCTCTGCCTTTCACATCATAGACAGTCATGCCGCGAATACCGATATTATCCAGTGCCAATTTCAATTCGTCCAGTTTGCCCGGCCTGATAATAGCTTCTATTTTCTTCAAAAAAACCTCTCCTCGTCCATTTAAGATGTATGAGTCTCAATGGGCATTACATTATTAGTATACCTTTACGAGGACCGGCAAGGCAACATTAACTTTCGGCACTGATACCATCAATAGCAGTATAGGCTGAGATGTCATGTTCGGCAACATCCAGGCCGTTGATTTCTTCTTCCAGGCCCACCCGTATTCCCACGGTTGCTTTCAGAACCGCAAAAACCAGATAGGTCATGCCAAAAGCCCACAAGGATACGGCTGCAACCCCCAGAGTCTGAATGAGTAACAAATGGGTGCCGCCCCCCAGGAACAGCCCGCCTTTTTCAGCAAACAAACCTACGGCCAGAACACCCCAGGTTCCATTGACACCATGGACAGCTATAGCCCCCACCGGGTCATCCATTCGCAGTCTATCAAAGAATCCTACTGCAACTACAACTGAGACGCCGGCTACAGCACCAATCAATACCGCAAAAGGAGGACTTACAAATGCACACCCGGCGGTAATTGCGGCCAGGCCGGCCAACGAACCGTTAATGACCATACTGGGGTCAGCCTTGCCATATTTAAACATGGTATAAAAGGTAGCCATCATGCCGCCGCTGGCTGCTGCCAAATTGGTATTGAGGGCAATTCTGGCAATATTGCTGTCCAGGCCGGAAAGCGAGCTTCCGGCATTAAATCCATTCCAGCCAAACCACAGGATGAATGCCCCCAGGAAAGCCAGGTGCAGGTTATGGGGCGGCAGGAAATTAATACTGCCATCTTCGTTATATTTACTGTTGCGTGCTCCCAGTACCATAACCGCAGCCAGTGAGCTCCAACCTCCCACGGCGTGCACCACAGCGGAGCCGGCAAAATCCAACATGCCCAGTTGGGACAGCCATCCGCCTGCACCCCATACCCAATGGCCGGCTACCGGATAAATAATGCCTGCGGCCAGAGCTGTATATATTATGTAAGGACCGAATTTCATACGCTCAGCCACAGCGCCGGAAACAATAGAAGCCATAGCCACTGCAAAGGCTGCCTGGAAAAGCCAATAAGCATATATGGGAATCCGCAGTTTAATGTGGCTCAAATCGCCGCCGATGAAAAAACCAGTAGTTCCGAAGAGACCGGCCTGATCCAGACCGTACATCACCGCGAAACCAATTGCCCAAAAGCTGAGCATTCCCACCGTGCAATCAGTAAAAACCTTCATAACGATATTAATTGAGTTTTTAGCACTTATAAAACCAGCTTCCAGAAAAGCAAACCCACCTTCCATGAAAAACACCATCGCTGCACATAGAAGGACCCACACCGTATCAATAGCAGCAGCCATATCCAGCAGATTAAATTGTTCCAATTCCAATCCCCCTCATAAGTTATTGACAATAAAAAACGCCCTTCAATTACGGGCTCGATACCCGCAATTAAAGAGCGTCTATGCTCAGAACTTCGTTGTTCAGTTCAACCCTT
>DAOPZM010000018.1:37435-55684 GCA_035353375.1 Syntrophomonadaceae bacterium | reverse complement strand
TAATACAAACCCCTTGGGGGCAGCTGTTGAATTACTCTTGCCATACATATTTACATATAATCTTTGATAAATTTTACCTGAAGGCAGTAATCCGTCATATATATCTATAAAGCCATCAATTCCTTCGACACGCCTGGAACCGTATCTTTGCCAGATCAATCTTTCCCCCGTACTTGTTCTCAGGCTGTCAAGATACTGATAAGATCCAGGTACACCATATGTATAGATTGGTTTCTCCGGAACCAATCCGTATTCAGGATCATTGGGAACTGCAGAAAAATCCGCATCTTCTGCTTTAACGGTTTCCGGACTTTGTCCGAATGCTGAAGCTGATAACTTAACCTGCTTGTCTGCCGCTTTACTCCTGATCATGCCAAGGAAATACTCATGGATCCTTAAATCATCTGTCAGCTCCGGGTGGAACGCGGTTACCAGCATATTATCCTGCCGGGCGGCAACTATATAATTATCAACTTTCGCTAGTACCTCAACATTTTCTGCTGCGGATTCAATATAAGGCGCCCTTATAAAGGTCATGGGAACTTCCCCAATGCCCTTGAAGCCGGCAACTGTATGAAAGCTCCCCAGTTGGCGCCCGTAGGCATTTCTTTTGGCCATTATGTCCATGGTCCCCAGGTAAACATGACTGTCATTGACAATTCTTTTGGCCAGCAGGATCAAACCGGCACAGGTCCCTAAAACCGGCCGGCCGTCATTTATCATCTGCCTTAAACGATCGATCATATCAAGCTCAATCAGCAGCTTGCCCATAACCGTACTTTCTCCGCCGGGCAGAATCATACCGTCCAGATGATTTGCGGTAATATCCTCTTTCTTCCTTATTTCCAGGCAGTTGACCGCAAGCTGGTGGAGAACCTGAATATGTTCAGCAAAAGCTCCCTGTATTGCTAAAACACCGATGGTCTGCTGCATTATTTGCCTCTTTCCGCCATTAAAAGTTCAATTTCCTGTTCATTGATGCCTACCATAGCTTCGCCTAAATCCTCCGATATCTCAGCCAGGATCTTGGGATCATAAAAATTGGTCACTGCTTTAACGATTGCCTGAGCTCTTTTCGCCGGATTACCCGATTTGAAAATACCGGAGCCTACAAATACACCCTCCGCTCCCAACTGCATCATCAATGCGGCATCGGCAGGAGTAGCAATCCCCCCGGCAGCAAAATTAACCACCGGCAGCCGGCCGTTTTCATGAACATATGAAACCAGTTCACAGCTGACCTGCAACTCCTTGGCGGCCTGGAAAAGTTCATCTTCCCGCATGTTCTGCAACTGCCTTATCTGTTTGTTGATTAATCTCATATGGCGGACAGCCTGGATTATATCCCCGGTTCCCGGTTCACCTTTGGTCCTTATCATGGCAGCGCCTTCACTGATCCTTCTTAAAGCTTCACCAAGATCTTTGGCACCGCATACGAAAGGAACTGCGAAATCATTTTTATTGATGTGATAAATATCATCGGCCGGGGAAAGAACTTCGCTTTCATCGATATAATCGATTTCAATAGCCTCCAGTATCTGGGCTTCCACAAAATGTCCGATCCGGACTTTGGCCATGACCGGAATGGATACTGCCTGCTGGATGCTTTTGATCATTTTTGGGTCGCTCATCCGTGAGACCCCTCCCGCTGCTCTTATGTCTGCCGGGATCCTTTCCAAAGCCATAACTGCACAAGCCCCTGCTTCCTCAGCAATACGAGCCTGCTCCGGAGTGCTCACATCCATGATAACTCCGCCCTTGAGCATTTGAGCCAGGTTTTTGTTCAATTCATAGCGCTCATTCACTTTAAACACTCCTTGTTTTGAATAGTAAAATTATGTGTTTAATTATATGGCAGGACTGACATGATAATAAGTATCAGAAACCATTAAATTAATGGTATCAGTTGATTGAAGTACCACATCCTGCAGATAACATCGCTAAAGAAATTCCCGGGTTTAAATAATCTTGTCCGTGCTTTATTTTTTTTCTTTATACTTTTCAGGGTTTTCAGGCAAATCTTAAGCATATAAACCATCTTTGCGAGTTTTGAATTTTTATTATAGCCAGTTACTCCCGGTGCTATTCCACTTCTTTCATCTTATCGCAGATTATAGACAAATCTCCTCTATACTGCGAGCTTTCTGGGAAAAGGCTAACTAATTCTTTTACAATCTCCAGGCTGTCATGATAATACTGCCGGGTCATCTCCAAGTTGCCTTGCCTCTTTTCCACCCCACCCAGTCTGATATAGCTTACAAACAGATCCCGCTTTAACTGGGCGCTTTCCGGGAAAAGGCTAACTAATTCTTTTATAGTCTCCAGGCTGTCCTTGAAATACTGCCGGGCTCCTTCCCAGTTACACCGATTCTCTTCTACTCCGCCCAGTCTGATATAGCTTACAAACAAATCCCGCTTTAACTGGGTAGTTTCCGGGGAAATGCTGATTAATTCTTTTGTGATCTGCAGGCTCTCCTGGTAGTAAACGCGGGCTTTTTCCCAGTTGCCCTGCCTCTCTTCCACATTGCCCAGTCTAACTTGGGTCGTTGACAAATCCAACTTAAACTGGGCAGTTTCTGGAGAAAGGTTGACTAATTCTTCTGTAATCTCCAGGCTGTCCTGGTAATACTGCCGGGCTCCTTCCCAGTTGCCCCGGTTCTCTTCCACTCCCCCCAGCCTGATATAGCTTACGAACAGATCCCGCTTGTACTGGGTGAATTCCGGGGAAATCCTGACCTGTTCTTTTACCATCTCCAGGCTTTCCTCATAATACTGCCTGGCTCCTTCCCAGTTACACCGGTTCTCTTCTACTCCGCCCAGCCTGATATAGCTTACGAACAAATCCCGCTTGTACCGGGCATTTTCCGGGGAAATCCTTACTAATTCTTTTACAATTTTCAGGCTTTCTTCATAATACTGCCGGGCTCTATCCCAATTACCGCGGATCTCTTCCACATTGGCCAGTTTGTTATAGCCTACAGATAGATCCTGCTTGTACTGGACATTTTCAGGGGATAGGCTTATTAATTCTTCCGTAATCTCCAGGATGTTCTGGAAATATAACCGGACTTTTTCCCATTTGTTCCGGTTCTCCTCCACATTGGCCAGTTTGTTATAGCCTACAGATAGATCTCGCTTGTACTGAACGTTTTCAGGGAAAAGACTTACTAATTCCTTTTTAATCTTCAGGCTGTCCTGGTAATACTGCTGGGCTCTCTCCCAGTTGCCCCGGGTAGCTTCAACATTACCCAGATTGATATAATTTATGGACAAATCCCACTTGAACCGAGCATTTTCCGGGAAAAACCTGACTAGTTCTTTTGTAATTTCCAGACTGTCCCCATAATATACCCGGGCTATTTCCCAGTTGCCCCGGGTTTCTTCCACATTGGCCAACCTGTTGTACCCTATGGACAAATCCTGATTGTATTGAGTACTATCCGGGAAAAGATTGACCAGTTCTTTTATCATCTCCAGGCTGTCCTGATAATACTGCCGGGCTCCTTCCCAGTTACCCCGGGGTTCTGCCACTCCGCCCATCTTCTGGCAGCTTATGTATAGATCCCGCTTGTATTGGGTATTATCCGGATAAAGCCTGACCAATTCTTTAATAATTTTCAAGCTATCCTGGTAATACTGCATGGCTCCTTCCCAGTTGCCCCGGGTCTCTTCCACTTCACCCAGCCTATCGTAGCTTACGAATAGTTCCCGCCTATATTCTGCATTGTCCGGGTAAAGCTTGGCCAGTTCTTTTCTGATTTCCAGGCTGTTCTGGTAATACTGCCGGGCTCCTGCCCAGTTGCCCCGGGTAGCTTCTGCTCTGCCCAGCCGGTCGTAGCTAACAGAAAGATTTCGCCTATAGATTAAATTATCGGAATGCTCATCAACAATCTTAATAAGGGCAGTCTTAGCCGTATTAAGTAAAACAGTCTGATCAGCAAGGCTTACGAAGTGCTCAAGATATGTGAGCAAATAAGCGTTATTGTGATTTGCTATTATACATATTTCATCCGCTGATAACGGACTTTGCAGCAGGCTGCAGACCCACTCCAGAGCTTCATCGTGGCTGTTATTGATGATATGGCTGGCCAGAGCCTGAGCAGCACCCTGGATTTCCTGGTCATTTAAATCGTATGCACCGTAATATTTGGCAGCTTTTAGCTTGTCATCCGCATGGATATAGTGGTACATGATTTCGTTGATCCTTAAGGGATCTTGCCGGGTGAGGGTTTCCAGATAAGCGGCGATTACGGCATGGAGGTTTTTTAAGTCGGCTTCGTTTTTCAGATAACGGTTCATGACTGATATTTTGGCTTGCTGGTGGAAGAAGTTCCACAGGTTTTCTGTCCCTCTCTGCACCAGATGACTTCCCAGATAGTTTCTTATCCGGGCAAAGGTCAGGTCCTGCCAAGCCTCCCCGGTCATTACGGGTACCAGCTGTTTAAGATCGCTTTCGCGTAGTCCCATGCGGCTGACGGCAATCAGGCTTAATAGGCTTTTTACCTGGGACGCTCCAAAAAGGTTCTCCAGTTTTTCGGTCAGGGACTGGTACAGTCCGGGAACATCCGGGGGCAGTTTTTGCGCTGTATCGAGCAGCATGGACAGCAGTCTTGCTTCGGCGGTTCCCTGAAGTTCATCTTTTTCCAGGCGGGCATAATCATCTTCGTCCAGGGTGAGTATCTCATTGATGGCTAACTGGATCCACAAGGGATTGCCGTATGAGGGCTGATCATTATGCTTATGGGATAATATGATTTTTTCGACCTGGGAATTCAGGGTTTTGTGATAACGGCTGCATATTACCTGGCAAACGGCTGTTGCTTCGTTTTTTGTCAACGCTGCCAGGTACTTGATTTCCAGGTTGCGCACTTTCGGTTCGGCGCCGGTAATGGTGGTGATCAGCAAGCGGGCATTATTTGGCCATATCTCCGGCAGCCAGGTGAGGTACTTAGCCTGGCTGTCCTGAAATTCATTCAAGGCATCTATCATTACTATGACCCGTTTTTTGACTGCAGAGCGGGACAACAGTTCGGCGAAGGTATCTTCTGTTTCTTTGCGGGTATCAAGTGAGTCTGAGGTATCCTTTAGACCGAGAAATTTATTCATGGCTTGTATCCACAGGCGCAGCATGGTCTGGCTGTTTCCGGCCCGGCTGCCGATGCCTCCGGCATGGGCCAGTATCAATACATCTTCCTGCTGCATTTCCCGGCAGAGACGGGCAAACAAGGTGCTTTTGCCGGCCCCGGGTTCTCCTGCCAGACATATTCCTCTGGCTGTACCTGATCCCGGCGGGGATAAAAGGAAGTCTTTTAGGCTCTGAACTGCTTGCTGACGGATGCTGGCTGCCATCTGCTGCTGAATGAGGCTGGCGCTGTGATAGTATGGATACCGGTTTTCTATGTATTGTTCCAGCAGCCATTGTTCTTCTTCCTGCCAGGTCCGGGGCTGTTCTTCTATCGTTCTCCGGCATTCTTCCTGTATAGCCTGCCACAGGTCTTCAGTTACCAGATCTCCGAATGCTTCCAGCCCGCTGACTTCCTGATCGCTCTGGTTCCAGTCCGCCCAATATTCTCTGACCGGTCCATGGCCGGTTTCTTTGATGCGCTGTTTTAATGCCTGCAGTTTGGGATAGCTGGCTTGCTCATCAGGATTGTACCGGTCACTGTATCTGGCGGCTGTATTCGCTGGCATGTTTTCATAAGGCAGGGGGTTGCGGAAGTAGAAGAAGCAGCGTTTATATTCAGCCAGTGAGTTCAGGATGCCGTATTCTATTTCCAGGGCGGTAACGCTTCGCCCGTTTATATCACAGGAATAGCCGGTGCCTTCTATGGCTCTTTTGATATTGACTGCCGGTGGTACCCAGCCATAGCGGTCACCCAGCAGGACGATCATAAAGGGGCGGCTGCGCTCGATTTCGTTCAGGCATACTTTCAATACTTCTGTTTCTTTTTGCTGCTGTTCATTAAGCCCGGCAGTCTCTACTCCCCAGCGCAGATCGATGGGTTCGATATGATATGGATAAGCGCTTTCTCTCAGTCTCTTCTCCAGCTCGGGAAATACGATGTCCTGCAGATACCCTCTTTCGGCATGCATATCCCGAAAAGTACTGGAGATGAATATGCCCTGGGAATGCCATTTTACAATATTGTCCATTTGCCTCTCCCCCCAAAAAGCAAAATATCAAATATTCTTCATTAAATATATCCCGGGTTATGCTTTTTCGATTCGATATCCCAGGGCAATAATAACCTTTATTGTTTCCATTGCTATTTTACGATCATACTCTTTCTCCGCTTCGGGTAACTGCTCATAAGCAATCAAACAGGGATGTTCCTTTTTTTCATCATTGCGTTTTCTCCCGTAAACCCATCCATCACTCATGCGCTGCAGAGCCCAGATATCATGGGCATTTTCAGCCAATAGTTCTGTAAGTTCCTTTATGCCGTCATTCAATTGAATACTGGAAGTGTTGATCGGTTCAGGTTTATAAGCCATATGGTATTCTCCTTAAATATTGATTGATTACTTGATTCATTGTTTCTTTGATACTATTATAACTGAAATAACAGCTTTTACATTTCATTCAAAATGTAACCGTTTTTTTTGGATGACCATAATCCACTTCGAATAATGGTGAAATGTTTGAACATTTTCTAAGCCATAAAAAAGTATCACGGTTTTGAAAAAACCTCCGACAAATAATCCGAACTCCTTTATATAAGGTACGTTCGGATTGATAAAAACCGGCAGCCGTGATTACATTTTATTAATCACCACTTGTACGAACCCTTTTCTCTTAAACAGAGTTGGTAAACAAATAATATTTGCTGCCTGTTGTCAAATTGAATTTGCATTTATGTCTCAATATATCCCTGCTAATATCAATTTATATTACCTGTCCTTCTTTCTAAGCAGGATTATTCCCAGGCCAAGAGCAATAATCACCATAGCCGGAATGAACACCTTTTTTGCATAGTCAAATTGTTTTTTATTCGTATCAGGCGAAGGTTTCTCCTGCTCCAATGGAGCAGGCTTTTCATTGGCAACTTCATTGGATTTTGCAGGATCGACTATTATGTAATCCAGCTTAACCTCAGAATCGCTGCCGGCATAATTGTTCACGGTCAATTTTACACTGTACTGGCCTGCGCTTTCAAAGGTATAGGACGGGCTCTTGTCTGTACTGTCAATCCTGCCGTCATTGTCAAAGTCCCATGCACATGAAGTCGGAGAGTTTGCCGACTGGTCTGTAAAATTCACAGTCAGTGGTTCATAGCCTGATGTCTTATCGGCCTTGAACCCGGCCGCCGGAACTATCGGCCCCTCAGGCACAGGCTCAGTACTGTTTATTATCAGCTCATTGACGAACATCACTGAAAGCCCGGTAGTTGTAGGATACTTTTCATCGCCGCTTTGATAATAGTACCAATAATTTTCTTCTGCCGCCTGGCACCAGTCCCAATTGCCAAAAACGTGGATACCCCACGGATTGGTCGAGGTGTCTGCAAGCCAAACCAGACGCATGCCATCAGAAAATCCGCTGTCAGGATATTGACCGTCCTTGTACCAAGATATTACCATAGGTCCTTCCCGACTTGAGTATTGATATATATTCTTATAGGCAAATTGTTTACTCAACCCGTCCTGAGCTTTTATTCTCAGCGTATCGTGCTCAGCCATGCCGCCGACCAGATTACACAGGTCCTTGACATTCGTTCCCATCAGGGCTCCCATGTCCTTCTCCCGTACATTAGTATCTTCCGCAGGATTCCAGCGCAGCGCTTCTTCTGTATCCGGATCAGGATCATCAACAAAGACGGGGCCCTGATGATAGTAATGGGTCATACCATCCCCCATCACCGGAATGTTATTGGGATCCATCATCCAATGGTAATCAATTGTTTTTTTCGCCAGAACTGTTTTTCCGTCAACAGCCATTTTTTTTATGGTTAAGCTGGTAGTGGGAGCAGCTTCCGTTGATTGCGGTAAAATCACTATCACTGTCACAAATAAAATCACGGCCATTGCCTTCACTCTTGTCAGCCATAAACTGTTCAGTATGTGCTTCAGCAATTTTTCTCCCCCTTTCCTCAGCCGATTCTTATGTAATTATAAATTCGATTAAAATAAACTTCCGCTGTCTTGTTTTCGTTCTTCGAATTTGGCGCTCTTAATAAAGCTGATTTTATAGCTGTAAATGCTAATCTGTAAATAAATAAACTGATGATGGCGGCACTGTCAGGTACACCTGCTGACCCACCGTTAGATTCATTTGCTCGAATGCATTGCGGGTAAGCAGGCAAACCAACGTTGGGGGCAGATCGACTATTATGTTTATAATTGAGCCCCTGTTAATAATCCCGGTTATCACCCCCGTGAAAAAGCCCTGGCCATTGTTTACCGGGAAGGTGTTTGAGAGCAATATATTTTCAGGGCGGATGGCCGCATAACAAGCCCCGGTAATACTTTCTTCAGTTTCAAATCTGGTATTTTCAACTATAAAAAACGTTTTGTTGTCGTTCTCCCTTTCGGCCGCTCCGGGGAATACATTTACTGCCATCGTGAAATAAGCTACAAACCTGGAATTAGGATGATGGAAAATTTCATCCGGCAGACCGGCCTGCTTTATTGAGCCTTCCCCGATCACTGCTATTCGTGTCCCTAAAGTAACCGCCTCTTCAAAATCGTGGGTAACATGCAAAATGGTAATACCCAATTCCTGATGGAGTTTATTGATCTCCTGCCTTACAGTCTCTCGTGTCTGCGGATCAAGAGCGCCCAGAGGTTCATCCAGAAGCAGCAGTTCCGGATTAGTAACCAGGGCCCGGGCCAAAGCCACCTTCTGTTTTTCGCCGCCGCTGAGATTATGGGGTCTTCTGTCAAGCAGATACCCAATGTTAAGAAGCTGCACTATCCGTTTGAGTTCACGGTTAATCACAGCGGGTTTCTTCCCCCTGATAACCAAACCGAAAACAATGTTATCCCTGACTGTCAGGTGTGGAAACAGGGCACAATCCTGATACACCATGCCGATATTCCTTTTTTCCGACTCCAATGAGGTTATATCTCTGCCATCGATCCAGATTTTGCCGGAGGTGACATTGTGCAAACCAGCTATGGTTTCCAATAGCAACGTTTTACCCGAAGCTGAAGGACCAACCAATATGAAATAATCGCCGTTGTCTATTTTTAGGTTGATATCCTGAAGGGCAAATCCATGTAACTGCAAGTTTACTCCAGCTAAGCTAATCATAGTTTTTCCTCCAGCGTAAAAGAGTTTGAACCCCAATAAAAACAACAGCACTGATGATTATCATAATAGCCGCCACTGGAATTGCCTGCGCCAACCCAAAAGTCTCAAACCGTTCATAGATAAGGACCGGAGCGGTTGTCGGGTGGTAAGTAAGAATAATTACCGCACCGAATTCGCTCATACCTCTGGCCCACATCATCAAGCTCCCCGCCAGTATGCTGCGCCAGGCCAAAGGGAAGGAGATCCTGAAAAAAGTCTGCCAGGGAGAAGCTCCCAATGTACGCGCGACCTTTTCCAGGCGTACATCCACCTTTCTGAAACTTTCCTTCGCTGAACTAATTAAGATAGGCACACTTACAAACAGCATAGCGATGATGATCCCGGCCAGGGAATCAACGAATTGGATACCAAACAGCTTAAATCCTTTCCCAACTATAAAATTACTGCCGAAGACAAAAAGCAAGGCTATGCCTGCTGCAGAATGAGGCACCACGATTGGCAGATCTATTAAACCTTCAAAAATGTTTTTGCCGGGAAACTCATAGCGGGCGAAAAGATAAGCAAGGGGAACTCCCAGAACAAAGCCAATCGCAGTAGCGATCAGGGCCGCATATATGGAAAGCCAGACCGCCTGTATGGTTTCACTGTCGAGAAGGGCTAACCACATAGCTTCCTTATCTGAGAGAAAAACCATCTTAAACAAGGGCACCAATATAAACAGCAGTATCAGAAACCCAAGTATGATAAATAAAAAAGTAAAACTATGCTTAAAAATTTTACTCAACCAATTGTTTTTAATCTGCCCGTTATCTTCCATTTGTATCTCCTAACGGAATAATGGCTGAAGAGACTCAGGCAAGGCCTGGACATTGTCACATACCGGAGTCGCTAACAACGGCTGGTGGCACTGTTCGAATATGCGCCGGCCGTCCGGACTGAGAACATACTCTATTAACCGTTCCGCCTCGCCTGGATGTTGAGCATTTTCAGGTATAGTTAATCCATATACGATTTGGGTTCCTTTAAAACTGGGTATGACAGATGCAAATCTTTTAAAGTCGAGGTTTACTTCCACCTGCCGGTATTGCTTATTGTAATCCGGACTGCTGAGGTCGATCGCTTCAGGCAGGCTTAAAAACTTGAGCCCCCGTTGTTTGGCTACACTTTCATACTCGAACGAATAATCTAAATCACCTGACTCCAGGAGCGCCATCAATTGTATGCTGTAACTGCGCAGCTTAACCCTGGATTGATTTGATTTTACAATCTCGGGAACAATTATGTTAAAATCCCCCCCCTGTTCAGAAACAACCAAGGGCGGATTGAACGCATCTCCTATTGTCCTTTCGAATATAGTATTATCACTGTAATAATCCTCAGCCAGCTGCATCGTCATCAAGGTGCGGTACCCCATAGCATCGATGCGGGGGTCCGCCAGACCGATGGATACATCCGGCCGGGAAATTATTTCGTACCAGTTATCAGCATTGATTTCGGATGAATAAGCGCTTTCATCCTTATAGGCAATCCCCAGCCGGTTAGCAGAAAACTTAACCAGCCAATCAGCATAAGGAGTATCGCTTCCGGGGATCCGGGTAGAATACATCATCGCTGGAATAAGCTGGGTATCAGCTACAGCAGTCAGGTCTGCTATATCTCCCAATTCAGTTACACAGCGTATTGCCTGCACACTTCCATGCCCTTCCAGCAACACATCTATATCCGGATTGTCTCTCTCAAATTCCTTTTCAATGGCTTGAAAGGGCACCATAAGACTGCCGGCAATTATTACCTTCAACTCAACTTTGCCGTTATCCTGACGGGTATCCGTTCGGGAGCACCCTGTCGCCGTCAATATAATTGCCACTAATAAAAAAGCATACACCCATTTTCTTGCAGACAATAATCCGACCACCTTTTAACGATTTTACTCTTTTCAGGGAGTTTTATTAAGCACTTCTATTTTATTGACCCATTTGACCCAATAGGTACCCTCATTCAGAAGTCCCTGGTCTTTGCTCACCACCGCAATTCTAAACGGTTTGCCGTCTTCATCAGCCAATGGTTTGCCGTCCTGCTTATACATCAGTATGGTCTTAAGTTCTGGGTGAGGCACTTCCTTAAGCTCAGAATTGTAAGTAATAAATTCTCCCATGACCTGCTCATAATCCAGAACTGTTGAATAACCATCCTTGGCTGTTATCATTACTGCATCACCCTGAACTATCCCGCCAACTTGTTCACACAATTCTTCCAAGGTAACCCCTTTGGCATCATAGGGCCCATAAACAATCCCAATCGTAGAGAAAAAGCCTCCTTTGCCCTGGTAAGCCGGCAGCCCGGTAATATCCTTATAGGATAGCACCTTTTCATCACCGTCACGGCCGACTAAAGTCAACTGCCAATTTCTGGTTTCCGCATCAACCTGCCCCTGCCAGGGCTGCAGGTATACAAGTACTGATCCCAGGATGAACAAAACTCCAATTATTAATAAGGCCTTGGCCATTTTATCTTTCATTCTGGTTTTCTCCTCAAATAAATATACCCGCCGACTAATACTATCCCCACTGCTCCTGCTATAATGGGTATCCAGGGTATAGTCTTTTCAGACTCGGTTAAAGGAGGCTGGTCGTTTAATTCAATGATCAGGTTTTCCGGAACACCGCCGCTGTAAATTCTCAGTTCACTGACCCACTTGCCGGAAAGGCCGCTGGTACTCGGGTATTGCCCTTCAAAAAAATGCTGGTACTTTTCCTGGGGCAAGGCTATTTTCATGTCATTGTTGCCGAAAACATATTTCCCTTCACTGTTCGCAGATTCCGGCATAAAGACTATCTGCAGTCCCGTACGATAAGCATTATTGGCCGGGTATCCCACCCCAAATCGCTCTCCCTCGGCAATATCCTCACCATTGTACCAGCAAAGAGCAATTACTCCTTGAATATCCAGAGGTTCGTAGACATTGCTGTAAGCAAACTCCGTATGCCATTTGTCTACTGATACCAGCATCACTTCATCGCCGGTTTCCATCCCGCCGATCAGGTCACACAAATCTTTGATTGCAGTACCCTTCACCGCTCCTTTGTCTTTAAGATTATTGACTTCGTCCGGATCCCATAAATCTCCTTCGAATACAGGCCCCTGGTGATAATAATGAGTCTTCCCGTCCCCATAAACCTTAAGGTTTTTTTCCATCCATTTGTAATCAACGATTTTCTCGTCTGATACGGTCACACCATCAGCTGCATATTTGATCAGATGCACCGAAGTCGTAGCCCCCGCACCCCATGCCGGAGAAACCATAAAAAACTGGGTTATGAGCAGCGAAAATACGACTGAAACCGCTAAGCAACAAAACCGCGAGATTATCCCTTTCGACATAATTACACCCCTTTTAGTAGTAAATAGTAGATGCTATTAAAAAACTGAAAAAGTGACTGCAGCACTGTACTGCCTATGGGAGTTATTTTCAAGTCTTCTGCTGCAGAAGAGGTTACAGTATAAGTTTCAAATATTGTTCCCTCGGGGAGTTCTGTGATTATTTTGCCGTCCATGGATATATCTGCGACCCGAACAACTTGTACCAGTGCAGTACCCGCATCAGGATCGATCGTAACTTTGGCATAACCAAGGCTGCGTTCCAGGCTGTTGCGATATCCAGGGTACTTGTCAGTACTGAGCGTACTGTAAGGCCCGCCGCCGATACCGACTACCATATACATAATATTGTTTTCCAGGTAACGCTCATAAGCATGGATATGCCCGTTCCAAACCACATCGACGCCCTGGCTGATGAAAATATTCTCCCACTCATTCCTGAAGTTCTCCCACCCTCCGAAGTGATTTGTTTCCGAAGTATAAATGGGATGGTGGGAAAAAACAAATTTCCATTCCTTTTCATTGGCCAAATCATTATACAGCCAGTCTGTCTGCCCAATGGGATTGTCGATCGAGTCAAGTATTGTGAAGTGGGCATCGGCACAATCAAATGAGTAATAAGGTAATACCCCAAAAATATCGTAATATAAATCATTCCCATCATGGTTTCCGCGAGCAGGAAAAACTGTTTTGGTTGCTGCCATATTTCGTGCGGCATTAAAATATCGGTCCCAATTGGCAGCATCGTTGCCGTCATTCACCAGATCTCCGACATTAAGCACGAAAAGCACCTCTTCTTCCTGAGCTATACGATCGGCTACCAGCTTATGTCTTTCAGCCTGACTGAAATTCGGC
Source organism: Syntrophomonadaceae bacterium (assembly GCA_035353375.1). GTDB lineage: Bacteria > Bacillota > Syntrophomonadia > Syntrophomonadales > Syntrophomonadaceae > UBA1368. Next base: position 42,198 of record DAOPZM010000018.1, on the reverse strand, counting down.
AGTTCATCCTGGGTATCACCGTAAACTGCGAAAGTAAACTTACCTGCAGCGGGAAACGTGGCGAAACTGAATTCTCCGGTAGCTTCTCCGTTGCAGTTCACCTGATAAAGATAAACAGTTCCTGGCACCAATCCGGAAAGATCAATGTGATGCAATTGTCCTTTGGTGCCATCAGAGGCCTTCATATTATAAGTATGATAAGCAGCGTAATATTCTTCTGTAGCGAAATAAACGATCACAGTTGAATCAATATCAGTTTTTACATTAATAACGGTACTGTTGGTATCAGTACTGGTTAAATACGGTCCCCAAAGCAAAGTTATCGATTGGCCGTCAACTCCGTGCGGATTGGGAACATTATCGCTGCAAAATACCATCCGGGGTGACGCTGTCATTAATGCCAGCACCAATATCATAATCAGTACGGAACGCTGCCGTCCTGTTTGCTTTCTCAGCGTCAATTCGTTCACCCCATTGTTCTTTGGCATTACGATAATCGTTAAATACTTTGCCCGTCACCTTATATCAGCGAGGATAAGGGCGGTGTCAATCGCCCTTATCCCATGTGCTGCCGGTGTGTTTTTCTGCTGTCGGACTGTTAAAGTCATGTTGACGGCAGCGAATAGCAATATAGATTTATTCTTTGAACAATTTTAATGCATTCACAATGGTTGTAACAGCCTCCGCCCTTGTAGCAATATCCTGCGGGCGGAAAGTGTTATCTGTGTAACCGCTCATCAGCTTGTTTTGGGCAGCAGTTACAACCCAATCATGTGCCCAGGAGGATATATCAGCTTCATCGGCGAAAGTTAATTCTCCTTCAACTGCATCCAACCCGGCAGCTTTAACTATCATGATTGCAATCTGCTCACGGGTGATTACGTCATCCGGTCCAAATTCATTATCGTTGTAACCGGCTACGATTCCATGGGCAGCTGCCGCAGCGATATAATCCTTAGCCCAATAGTCTGCGGTATCATCAAATATTTTGCCTGATTCCGCCGTCAATCCAAAAGCTTCCACTAGCATTTTGGCAAATTCGGCGCGGGTAACCAGCTCATCCGGTTTGAAAGTGTTATCCGGATACCCGGCAACAGCTCCAATATCGACCAGATACTTTATATACTCTGCCGCCCAGTGGCCATCTATATCGGTCAGCACTGGTGTTTCCTCTGCCGGAGGATTTACTGGAGTTTCCGGTGTTACCGGTATTTCTGTTTTTACTGTAATGGTCTGCCTGACCGTTTTACCGTTCACGGCAATAACTATTTCGCTGTCAGCTGCTTTTAATAAAGCACCATCTTCCGGTGCAACAGTGATATCATAATCAGCAAAATCAGCCCATACAACATCTTTGGTGGTTCCATTCGAATAGGTCAAGGTCACCGCCAGACCGGTCAGATCCAAAGCATCGCCTTCGTCGTATATTACTTTGTCCGGAGCGTTCTTTACATCTACGCCGGTTACGGTTGGAGTAACAACTACCCCGCCACCGCCACCGCCGTTAGCAGCAGTTGATTTCCGGGTGATAATGATCGTATAAGTGGCATCGGTATGGGTGGCTCCTCCGTCGACATCAATTTCAAAAGTATTGGCGCCTTTGGTCAGGTTAAATGTGCCAATGTCTCCGGATGCTGTCATACCATCATTTTCAGTTGCGCTTATAGTTACTGATGAAATTGTACTCGCCACATCAGCTGTGTAGGAATATGTGTCCGGGTCGAATGCCGGAGTTAAGGTTCCTTGACTTATGGTCAGATCCTGCAGCGTTGCTTCAGGCTTAACCAGTTCAATGCTTTTTATCTGAGCGATAGCGTTATTCCCGCTTACCGCCGAACCCACCAGGCAAAGGGGCCAATTGCTGTCCGCATCGGGGAAAATAGCCCCATCTAATGAATTGGCCACAATGTAGCCGCTGTTCCTGATAATGTCATTGCTGTTGATTGTTACCGAATCCCCATCAGTAGAGGTGATCACAACATTATATCCGGACTCGGCAAGTTCATCATTAAAGGATTCATCGGAATGCTGGTCAACGTCATCAACAAATCCGGCCAGGAACCACAAAGGCATACCTTCCCATAAATGACTATCAGTATCTGTGTAGGTTGCCTTGTGATTGGCTCCGAACTGACAAGCGAGTGCTGATTCAAAATAAGTTTTGCTTACATCGTACTCCAACCCGCCAATATCAGTACCATCAAGTTCAAGGGTCCAATCGCCCGCTGGCACCGAATATATCTCTATATTGGTAATATACTTGCTCGATAACCCGCCGCATGAAGGATACTGTACATTATCGCTGTAGTAGTAGTGCCAGTAGCTTGACGGCAGCGTCTCGTGCATATCCCATTGTCCATAGACATGGTCACCGCCCGGAGTAAATAATAAACGCATACCATCTGCATAATAGGGTACGTAGTCTCCATCTCCCCACCAGGCCAGAATGGCATCTCCCTGCCGTTCCTGCACTGAAGGGTCGGTATAGATGGAGGAGTAGGGAAGCCTGGTTTCGTACCCGTCGTCGGCACTCAGGACTATTTCAGTCCCTGCCCCCATGCCGCCAACCTGATCACAAAGATCTTTTATGCGCGTACCCTTAACGGCATTGGCAATCTTATAGCCGCCGGGATAGGTCTCAGCTGCATCCCAAACATCCTCCGGATTGTTGGTTATGCCTTCATACCTGTATATTGTTGTCCCGTCTCCTATCACATCATAATTGCTCTCCATATCCCGATAATCGATTGTTATTTCATTAAGGACAGAAGTACCATCTTCAGCATACTTGACGATATGTAGTTCGGGTATGTCTGCAGCAGTTCCGAAAGTCGTCAGTTCGATCTCCGTGATCTTCCCGACGCTGATACCGCTTAGAGCACCATCATCTCCGATGACGCCTGTTCCAACCAGACGCAGCGGCCATGAATCGGTAAGTGGATCGCCATTAAATTTGTTGGCTACGATATATTCGTTGCTCCATTTAACATCCGAGCTGTCAAAATCAACGCTGTAACCATCACTGGCTTTCACCAGGACCTTATATCCAGCCGCCGCCTGATTGGCGTCGTAATCGTGCGGCTGCCTGTCGTCTACCCAGCCGGTCAGGAACCAAAGCGGCATACCGGACCACACATTACCGTCAAGGTCAGTCCATTCTGCGGAATGTCCTGAACCGGGGCAGGCCAGAGCAGCTTCAAACTCAGCCTGGGCAATAACATCGCTTATCTTCCCGCTTAATGTAAGATTCCAGCTTCCTGCTTCCGCTTCCGGTGTCTGCAGCTCGGGGATTTCGATCCTGGCGAGGTTACCAACAGCCAAGCCCCCCAGTGACCCATCATCTTTTGTGACTCCATCGCCTACCAGGCGCAGCGGATATGAATCGGTAAGCGGCTCACCGTTCATCTGGTCAGCCACAATATAGTCATCACTTCCGGCAACATCCGAGCCATTAAAAGTCTTTTCATAGTCACCTTCGGCATTGACCACTTTCACCGTATAGCTGGCCGGCAAGGTATTATCAAAAGTCCAGTGGCTGCTTGTCTCGATGTTATCCACCGCACCTAATAACAGCCATAGGGGCACACCGGACCAAACATTGCCATCGATATCCGTCCATTCTTTGTAATGTCCTGAACCGGTACAGGCCAGTCCCTCTTCAAATTCTGCCTGGGTGATGGTATCTCCAATTTCTCCAACCACTTCCAGGGTCCATCCTACAGATGGTTCAGGCATGCCAGACAGTTCAATGCGAGCGATGTTGCCTACCTGCTGTCCGCCGGAAATCGCTGAACCTTTCAATTGCAGAGGCCAGCAATCTTTATCCGATTCAGTTTTAAGCGGAAGCGGTTCTCCGTTAAGGGTATTGGCAATGATATAGCCATCGCTGCGGGCAATAGCGGCACTGTCAAGGATTGTGGACCATCCGTCGCCGGCTATAACTTTAATTTCATAGTTCTCAGCGGCCAGATCATCATTGAAGTTATAGTGCTCAGAACCAACATCGGGATCATCATCAACCATGGCAACGAGCAGCCAGAGAGGCACACCTCCCCAGACATCATCGTCGCTGGTATCATCAGTATCTTTAGTATCAGTCCAGAAAACCTGGTGCCCTGAGGACGCACATGCAAGGCCGGCTTCAAAATTGGCCTTGCTAACCGAAACATTCTTCGCTCCGGAGAGCTGAAGGGTCCAGTCGGTTGGCGCGACACCTGTTGAGGCCACGGTTTTCACTGCTGCCACCGCCGCTGCCTTGACCGCCGTCAGATCAGTCGGGTCTGTTATGCCAGCTGCATAGTAAAATTCGACCTTGTCTCCATGACTTAGTTCCATCAGGTTCAGGGCATCCGGAGCATTGTTGTAGCCGTCTTTATAGACATCATTAACGTAGGCGTACCAATAGGTGCTGTTAGTTTTATCACGCAGATAAGTTCCTACATTGTCCAATAGCAAAGCTCCTGAGCTTGCATAGTTCTTATCTGTTACTCCATAGGTCAAGCCGGTTGCCTGTAGTGCTCCCAGCGGGGTAGTTTCTTCGACTGTATAAGAAGCAGAAGAGTTGTAAGCCGTCACGTCGAAGGTCGCATCCGGTGTTAAATCAACTGTCCCGTCATACAGTACGTCCATGGTCGAGGCCACGGTTTTCACCGCTGCCACTGCTGCTGCCTTGACCGCCGTCAAATCAGTCGGGTCTGTTATGCCGGCAGCATAGTAAAATTCGACCTTGTCTCCATGACTTAGTTCCATCAGGTTCAGGGCAT
>DAOPZM010000018.1:11977-37335 GCA_035353375.1 Syntrophomonadaceae bacterium | reverse complement strand
TATCACGCAGATAAGTTCCTACATTGTCCAATAGCAAAGCTCCTGAGCTTGCATAATTCTTATCTGTTACTCCATAGGTCAAGCCGGTTGCCTGTAGTGCTCCCAACGGGGTAGTTTCATCGACTGTATAAGAAGCAGACGAGTTGTAAGCCGTCACATCGAAGGTTTTATTAAGTGTTAAAGCAACTGTTCCGTCATACAGTACGTCCATGGTCGATGCTTCAGTAACCGTAATGTAGTCATTCTTTATCTCTTCATCGTTGCCTTCAGTATTGGTCGCTGTCAGTTTAACCGTATAGGTCCCGGCTGTTTCATAAGTAAATTCGGGATTCTGTTCGGTAGAATCCACCGTACTGTCATTATTGAAATCCCAGGCCCATGATGTCGGGGTTCCGGTGGACTGGTCAGTAAAGCTGACCGTCAGCGGTGCTGCACCGGATTGTACATCGGATGTGAAGGCAGCTGTCGGTGCTACCGCCGCAAGACCAGTCAATTCGATTTTGTATAACCCGCCGATGCGGTTTCCTGATCCGGTTATCCCGCTGCCGTTCAAAATACCTGGGCGCCAGTTTTTAGTTGCATTGTTGACACTTACAAGTGGCAGATCGGCAAATTCACCGGTTCCACCGATCTTTACCTTGGTAGCGACAAACACGTCATTGGTCTGGATATTCCCATCCGTAATCATGGTACTCCAACTGCCTGCTGCCGCGGTTTTAACAAAGTCGGTCCCATCCTGGTTCAAACCTGTAAACACAATATTATAGGTTCCCAAAAGTGAAGTATTTAATGTGGCAGTATCATTATCATCCACTTTAGCGATCAGTTGCTGTAATGGTACGCCTGCAAAAATATTACCGTTGCTATCGGTATAAGTATTGGCTGTATTAAGCAATCCTTCCATATCGGCTTTACTCATGTCAACAGTTGACGTACCGATTAACTGTATGGGGAAGTCAGCATGAGCAGGACTTACTGTAATGTAGTCAGTCTTTATCTCTTCATCGTTGCCTTTTGCATTGGTCGCTGTCATTTTAACCGTATAGGTCCCGGCTGTTTCATAAGTAAACTCGGGGTTCTGTTCGGTAGAATCCACCGTACTGTCATTATTGAAATCCCAGGCCCAAGAAGTGGGATTATAGGTGGACTGGTCAGTGAAGCTGACTGTCAGCGGTGCTGCACCGGATTGTACATCGGATGTAAAGGCAGCTGTCGGCGCCGGCGGTTCTTCATCACTTAATATAATCAATTCGGAAACTTTTTGTACAGACAGGCCGGTTGTGGTAGGGTAATATTCAGTTTCAGTTCCTGTTCCTGTTACTGTAGTATCCGTGTAAAAGTACCAGTATTGTTCAGCCGCAGCTTCGTGCCAGTCCCAGTTGCCGAAGGCATGAACACCTGCTCCGCCCTCACCCAATGTGTTGACTGAATCATCGGCAAACCAGACCAGGCGCATGCCCTCGGTATAGGTTGTTTCAGGAGTTCCTCCGTCCTTATACCAGCATATCGCCATTGGCCCCTCACGAACCGAGTATCCGTACACATTTTCATAAGCAAACGTTTTCTTAAGACCGTCACTGGCTTTAATTTGTAATGTATCACCTGTTACCATACCTCCGACCAAGTCACAGAGGTCCTTCACATTGGTACCCTTGACAGCCCCCATATCCTTAGTCAGGACACTGGTATCTTCCGCTTGATTCCAGCGAAGCGTCTGTTCGGTTGCCTCATCAGGATCGTCGACAAATACCGGTCCCTGGTGATAATAATGAGTAGTTCCATCGCCTAATATGGGTATAACCGTGTCATCATTAAGTTCCCCGGCCATTAACTCCTGATAGGTGACAGTCTTCTGGCTTAAAACAGTCGTTCCGTCATTAGCAAGCTTTTTGATGGTAAGGCTGGTTGTCCCTGCTGTTACGCTTGCTTCTGCCGGTGATAATACTACCGTTATCAAAAGCATAAATGCGACCAGCAGTATTCCCAAAGTTTTCTTTATCAGGTTGTCCATCAACTTTCTCCCCTCTTTTAAAAATTTATCAATATGCTTCAGCAGTTAAAAATCTAATTGTTTCTATCACCCCTTTTGGAAGAATGTGAACTCTTTATCCGCAGCATTTCTCCGATACTTTCCCGAAATTACAATTAATTAAATTATTCCAAAGCCTTTGCAATTACCATCACCGCCTCTGCCCTGGTTGCATTACCCTGCGGACGGAAGGTGTTATCCGGATACCCCGATAAAATCCCTTCCTCGCCGGCCGTTTTTACTGAACTTTTTGCCCAGTCAGAGATGCTGGTCTGGTCGGAAAATGCAGGGTCACCGGGTATCAGTCCGATATCCAGCGCTTTGATAATCATCACTGCCATCTGTTCCCGGGTGATCAGGTCATCGGGGCCAAAGCAATTTACATCGTAACCATTTACAATCCCCAGCGCTGCGGCAGCAGAAATATAGTCTTTGGCCCAGTGGCCGGTCGTATCTGTGAATAATTTTCCGGTCCCAGGTTCGAGTTTGAAAGCTTTTACCAGGATAGTGACAAACTCGCCCCGGGTAATTGTCGCATCCGGCCTGAAGCTATTGTCAGGATAGCCGCTGACAGCTCCTGAGGCCAACAGACTTTCTATACTCCCCTGGGCCCAGTGTCCGGCAATGTCATATAATGCAGCTATATCCGAAGCTTTGGCCGTAATATAGCCCGTCTTGATTTCCTCATCGCTGCCGGCTTCATTAGTTACTGTCAGTTTGACCGTGTAAGTCCCGGCAGTCTTATAAATATATTCCGGATTACGGTCAGTGGAGTCTGCCAGCCCGTCATTGTCAAAATCCCATTCATAAGTTAACGGTCCAGTACCGGTAGACTGGTTGATAAAACTGACTGTCAGAGGTTCCGTACCATTGACAGGGGCGGCAGTAAAAGCTGCAACCGGCTTGCTGGCAGCCTCACTGATCGACACAGCAATTTTTATTGCGGCTGATGCCCAATACTCAACATCATCAATATCATCCGGATCGTTAATATCCTCTGCATAGTAGAAATCAACTTCGTCACCATCTTTAAGTTCAAGCAGGTTTAAAGCGTGAGATTTTTTATTGTAGCTGTCTTTATAAACATCATTGATATAAACATACCAGTCCCCGGGATCATCGCTTATATAACTCTCGATCTCATCCAGGAGAAGCACGCCCGACTGTGAATATTTTTTATCCGTAACTTCATAATCGAAGTTTTTCTCATCGGCTGCTGCTGCAAGCGCACCCAGGGTCGTTGTCTCACTCACCTCATATTTTGAATTTGAGTTATAGGCCGTCACGTTTATAGTTTTTCCTGATGTCAAATCCACCGTGCCATTGAACAGGGTCTTGGTTGACGGTTTTTCCCTGACTGTAATGTAATCGGCCTTAACCATCTCGTCGCTGCCGATACTATTGGCTGCAGTAAGACAGACTGTATAGACTCCCGGTTCACTGTATTTAAAGCTCGGGTTTTGATCGGTAGAATCTACCTTACCGTCATTATCAAAGTCCCATTCATATTCACTGGGAGAATTAGCAGACTTGTCAGTAAATTTGACGGAAAGAGGTGCATAACCGGAGGTTTTGTCCGCTTTAAAATCAGCTTCCGGTTCTTTAGGCGGGTCTTCATTGCTGTAAATGGTCAAATAAGCAACATTTTGTATCGAAAGTCCGGTGGTAGTTGGATAACTTTCACCGCCGCTGCGATAATAATACCAGTATTCAGAATCAGCAGCTTCGTGCCAGTCCCAATTGCCGAAAACGTTGATTCCCCAAGGGTTGGTGGAATCATCGGCAAACCAGACCAGCCGCATGCCGTCGCTATATCCGGTGTCCGGGTACATGCCGTCTTTATACCAGCAGACAACCATAGGCCCTTCCTTGCTGGAATAGCCGTACACATTTTCATAATCAAACATTTTTTTAAGACCGTCACTGGCTTTAATCTGTAATGTTTCACCGCGCGACATACCTCCGACCAGCTCGCAGAGATCTTCAACATTGGTACCCATTACAGCTCCCATATCCTTGTCCTCTACGTTTGTATCTTCCTCCGGATTCCAGCGCAGCTGTTCTTCGGCCTGTTCATCAGGGTCGTCGATAAATACCGGTCCCTGGTGATAATAATGGGTATTTCCGTCCCCCATTACTCTTATATTGTCAGGATCCATGAGCCACTCATAATCAACAGTTCTCTCGGCGATGACAGTCTCACCATCAGAAGCAAGCTTTGTAACCGTAAGGCTGGTACTTGCTGCGCTTGCTTCATCAGAGCCCCATAAGACCGGCAATAATACCAGCATCGTTAATAAAAAAATTCCTGATAATTTTTTCGTCATCCTATGCATCTACTATTCCTCCTAAATTTATTGATTCACCACTATTCAACAATATTCTGCCGCTGAGCCAAATCAGTTTGGCAACAGAATATTTATAAGGCACAACTTTCCTGAGTACTCTTCAATCATGGCCTTAATTGCAGAATATAAGTTTATTACCGCTCCTTCCTTCTCAAATAAAGAAGCTGGGACAGAAAACCATCCCAGCTGAAAAATATTTAAATAAAATTGCTCCTTTCCAAGCGGGATGTTAACCTGTTTCCGGGTTAGCACATTGGTCTTTTTCCATACCAGGATGGCTGCAGGAAGAAAGACTCGAAACAACAAATTAAATTTTTATTTATATTACATCAATGGCCGGATAAACAATAAAGGCGGATTGCGACAAGCAATCCGCCTTTAATCAGGCCTGATACAGCTTCTCCTTTCCACAATGGGAGGCACACCCGTTTCCGAATGCACCCTGACGGCCTGAAAACCGTAGCTAAAAAACTTTAGGTCAAAAGGCTCGGAGCATATTTTTTATTATAAGCTTTTTCGACAAGTATACATTTTGTTCCTGCATAATATAAAAAGTTTCAATATTTTTAATTTTGGATATTTTGAACACTTCAGCCCATACCCGGGAAATACTTATGGATCCTTAAATCGTCTGTCAACTCCGGGCGAAATGCGGTTACCAGCATATGGTCCTGCTGTTGCTGCAGTTGATAAAATGGTCAAAAGTCCGCTTCTTTACTGATTCCAAATTAAAAATCCCACCACTTTTCAGTGATGGGATGTTAATTTTCTCTAATGATCAGGTTCTCATTAAAGAGAACCCACCACTAGTTTGTAACCGAGCAACTATGGTACGCCCGACTACATATCCTAGTTTCCTTTTTACGCCAGTCAAGCAACCCTTGTACGCTCCCCTGGCAGGTCATTAAGATCTTTTTTATCCTTTCGGACTAAATGTATTATAACATAAGCTAACTTTTTTTTGCAAGCATTTTTTCCCAGCTCTTGTTAATCAGCAATAATGTCATGGTATAACTCATCAGGTAAAATGTCATCCCTCGGAATTAAGATATAATAGGAGGATGCAATTTGATTTGAGCAAACAAGCAAAAAATAACCGTCATAGAAGAAATGTTGGCAGGCCGGCATGCAACTATAGTTCCGGGTATTGACCGAATATATTAAATATTCGTAAGTTTGCAAAATCATTCCTTTGGAAGCATAAAATGAATAGTTTTGCAGGATTATCCGCAAACATTTAGAACTTTATATAATTTAGATACTGATAATATGAATTTATAATTATCGGAATCGATAATTATAATGGTGAGGGAATGTGGAAATTTTTCGAGGAGGGCACAGTTTTGAATTTAAAGGAAATGTATAAGGAGAGGTTAATGTCAGCCGGGCAGGCTGCCAAAATGGTAAAAAACAATACCGAGGTCTGGATAGGAATAGCCGTTCCTGTACCTTTGGCACTGGTGGATGCATTGGTAGCGCGGGAACCGGAAGTGGAAAATATAACTATCAATCACATCGTCGATATCCACCCGCAGAATACCTGGCGCAAGCTGGGCCGGGAAAGCAATATCAGAGTTGACTGCGGCTATCCTTCGGTTAGCCGCGATTTGGTGGTCAGCGGGGAATTTACCCTGACACCCAACCGCTTTTGTGAACTGCCAAAAATTTATACCGATGAAAACTTCCGTCCTATGCAAACAGCGATGGTGTTAGTTACTCCTATGGATAAACACGGCTACTTTTGCCTGGGTGTTGGGGCTGATGCCACTCTGGCGATAGCCAAAAATGCCGCTCAAAAACGCCGCGAGGGGGATGACCGTTATATGGTCCTGGCCCAGGTCAATAACCAGGTGCCGCGGAGCCGGGGCATGAATTACCTGCATATTTCCGAGATAACCGCCATTGTCGAGCAGGATCAGGATTTAGCGGTTCTGCCTGATACTGCCCCCATGACTCCGGAAGAAGATACTATCGGCCGCTGCTGCGCTGAATTTGTCAAAGACGGTTCCACCATTCAGTTAGGGATAGGCAGCATACCTAATGCAGTCGCCCAGGCATTTCTTGATACTCATGTCAAGGATCTCGGTATCCATTCGGAAATGGCCTGTGATACTATGATCAACTTGTGGGAGGCCGAAGTTGTGACCAACCGGCGCAAGACCTTTATGCCCTACCGGTCGATCTTTACTTTCGCCATGGGCACCCGTAAACTCTACGACTGGATAGATGACAATCCCGGCATCGAGTTTTACCCGGTCAATTTTGTTAACAATCCGTATATTATCGGCAAAAATGATAATCTGGTCTCCATCAATGCCTGCCTGCAGGTGGATCTGACCGGTCAGATCTGTTCGGAATCCATGGGTTATAAACAATATACCCATCCGGGCGGACAGCTTGATTTTGTTGACGGGGCATTCCAATCCAAAGGCGGGGTGTCGATTATCGCCACTACTGCAACTGCTACTCCCAGAAGCGGCGGCGGCCAGATGATATCCAAAATTGCACCACAGATCACACCCGGGGGCATTATTACTACTCCCAGGTCATGTGCTGATTATGTCATAACCGAGTACGGTGCCGCCAAGATCAAGGGCCAGTCTATCCGCCAGCGGGTGAAAAATATAATCAGCGTTGCCCACCCCGATTTCAGGGATGAATTGGAATTTGAAGCCAAACGGCGCAATCTTATCTGATAACCGTATGAAAGATATTAAAAAATGCTCATTTATTTGAGACTGTCGGAAAAGTACCTGCACGTCAGGGCGAGCAAAAAAGGTCAAGAGCGAGGCAACCTGAGGTGGCGCGATTGAAACGTACTAAAGTACGTAGATTAAGCGGCACTTTCGGGTTAACGCGGCACCCAAGGGCACTACAATGTATCGCTGACGATACAATCAAGGAAGCAATTGGCCTTTTTTGACGGTCTGACATTTTTCTTATATGCTTTTGGTATACATAACCCTCATAGCATTAAAAACCGCCAGCAATGCTACCCCCACATCCGCAAATACTGCTTCCCACATGGTAGCCAGACCTGCTCCGCCCAATACCAGGAATGCAGCTTTAACTCCCAGGGCAAATACGATGTTCTGCAATACTATGTTCCTGGTTCGGCGGGCAACTTTTATGGCAGTTGCAATATTGGATGGTTGATCGTTCATAATTACAATGTCTGCAGCTTCAATCGCCGCATCCGAACCAAGTCCTCCCATGGCTATGCCGATATCCGCTCTGGCTAAAACCGGGGCATCGTTTATGCCGTCACCAACGAAAGCCACCTTCCCTTTACGGGATTTTTGGTTCTCCAGTATTTCAAGTTTATCGACTTTGTCAGCCGGCAGTAATTCAGCATAAACCTCATCCAAGCCTAATTGCCGGCCGACCCTGTCGCCGATACTTTTTAAATCTCCGGTAAGCATTACCGTTTTCCTGACCCCCAGGGCTTTAAGCTCTTTAATGGCCAGGGCAGCATCTTCCTTTACTTCATCTGCTGCCACAATATGACCGGCATACACCTTGTTTATTGCCACATGTATCACTGTCCCTGCCGCGCAAGCTTCGCTGTATTTGATGTTTTCAGCAGCCATCAGCCAGCTGTTTCCGGCCAGAACTTCTTGGCCGTCGACAGTTACCTTGATGCCATGACCGGCAATTTCTTCATAATTTTCAATCCGGTTTTTATCTGGTTCAGCCTTATATGCCTCTATGATTGAAAGCGCGATCGGGTGGTTGGAATAGCTCTCAGCATAAGCTGCGTATTCGATGAGCTCTTCCCCGGTATAATTATTTTGCGGATTTATTTCTGTAACTTTAAATACACCTTTGGTTAATGTGCCGGTCTTGTCAAAAACAACTGTCTCCACTTTATTCAAAGCTTCCAGATAGTTGCTGCCCTTTACCAGTATGCCTCTTTTGGAAGCTCCGCCGATCCCCCCGAAAAATCCCAGGGGAATGGAAATCACTAATGCACAGGGACAAGAAATCACCAGGAATATCAGGGACCGGTATATCCAGTCAGAAAAAGCTGCCCCGGGGATTGCCAAAGGCGGTATGATTGCCAGTGCCAACGCTCCAAACACCACCACCGGCGTATAATACCCGGCGAATTTTGTTATAAAATCCTCGGTGGGAGCTTTCCTGCTGCCGGCATTTTCAACCAGATCCAAAATCCTGGCCACAGTTGATTCACTGTATGTTTTAGTCACTTCAACCGTTAAAACACCATTATTATTTATAAATCCGCTTAAGACCTCACATCCGGGTTCCAATGCGCGCGGGACTGATTCGCCGGTCAATGCAGATGTATCGGCCATCGATTTTCCTTCTGTGACCCTGCCGTCAAGGGGGACCTTTTCGCCCGGCTTTACGATTATTATTTCGCCGCATAAAACTTCTTCAGGAGATACCTTTTTTATTTCGTCACCAATTTTAAGATTGGCATAATCCGGTCTGATATCCATTAATATCCCAATCGATTTCCGGGAATGATCAACCGCCATATCCTGAAACATCTCACCCACCAGATAGAACAGCATGACAGCTGCCCCCTCAGAATAGGCCCCAACACAAAAAGCCCCAATCGTAGCAACACTCATCAGGAAGTGCTCACTAAACACCTGCCCCCTGACTATACCTTTAACTGCCCGCCAAATGACGCTTCCGCCGACAATCAAATAGCTCAGCAGGAATACGGTAAGTTCCAGACCAACCGGGAAAGTAAAAATCGCCCCGGCTGCAAATAAAGTTCCGCCGAATAAAAATATCACTGCCTGTTTTTTTAAATTTGATTTGTCCTCGTCGCCCGGGTTTTTATTCGCTTCAATTCTGGCTGCAACCGCTGCTTCATCCTGCTTCAACATTATCAGTCCTCCAGGGTTTATTCTTCCTCGGAAATATGAATTAAACCCAGTTCAAATATTTGCTTTATATGCTCATCATCCAGCGAGTAGAAAACTATTTTCCCTTCTCTGCGGTTTTTAACCAGCTTGGCCTGCTTCAGTACTCTTAATTGATGTGAAATGGCTGATTGGGTCATATTCAACAAATAAGCAATGTCACAGACACACATTTCAGCTGAATCCAATGCCCATAGAATCTTTATTCTGGTTGTATCGCCAAAAACTTTAAACAATTCAGCCAGATCATAAAGAGTCTCTTCCTCAGGCATTATATTTTTCACCTGCGCAACGATATCCTCATGAATTACATCACAGTCACACTTTTCAATCGACTGGACTCTGATCATATTAAATACCTCCCATGACTCTCACTTGATCAATTGAATAACTGTTCATATATCCATTTAAATTTTATCCCCCTGTTAATATAGGTGTCAACTATTATTTGAATACTTATTCAAGTTTTATTCCTACCGGAATATTTGTCAGGGTTAAAGATCAAAACGTTCGATTATTTTCAAAAGTGTTAAGGTGTTCAAAGATCCCTGCTCATGATATTATTACAAAAAGCTGTTTATAAATCCTAAACAAGGGGTCTGAGATATGAGAGTTGTCATTATTGGGGGTGTTGCCGGCGGAATGTCCGCCGCCACACGATTAAGACGTTTGAACGAAGACGCAGAAATAATTGTATTGGAAAAGGGCCCTTATGTCTCTTTTGCCAACTGCGGGCTGCCTTATTATGCCGGCGGTGAAATCCAAAACCGGGATGCCCTGCTGGTGCAGACCCCGGAATCTTTGAAAAGCCGTTTTGCTTTGGATGTGCGGCCTTATAGTGAAGCGATCGCCATTGACGCGGAGGCGAAAGCAGTTACGGTCAGGAGCGGTATTGACACTTACACGCTAAGTTACGACAAACTGATTCTGTCTCCCGGCGCCACAGCTATAATTCCATCTGCGGAAGGTTGGGAAGAAGCTGAAAACCTGTTTACATTACGAAATGTTCCGGATGTAGATAAAATTACCGCTTTTATAAACCAAAGACATCCGCGGCAGGCGGTAGTGATAGGGGCGGGGTTTATCGGGCTTGAAATGGCTGAGAGTCTTGTCACCCGGGGCCTTGAAGTTACACTGGTCGAAAAAGCTCCTCAGGTCCTGCCGCCGCTTGATGAAGAGATGGCAGCCTTTGTCCTGCAGGAACTGCTGCTGCGCGGTATAAGGGTATTGACCGGCACCGCGGCGGTTGCTTTCCGCGACAGAGGAAATACAATTTTGCTGGATAACGGTGAAATCATCCACAGCGAGTTGACCTTGATGTCGGTCGGCGTGGCACCTGACACCGGCCTGGCAAAAGCTGCCGGAGTCGCCACCGGTCAGCGCGGCGGCATCATTGTCGACAATCATTATGAAACCAATCTGACGGATATCTTTGCTGTGGGTGATGCCATTATTGTCAAACACACGGTAACAGGCCAGGACACATTGATATCCCTGGCCTCTCCAGCCAACCGCCAGGGACGGCAGGTTGCTGATATCATCAGCGGCATGGAAAGAAACAATGCCGGCAGCCTGGGGACAGCCATCTTAAGGATATTCGGCAGAATAGCAGCTGCAACCGGTTTAAATGAGCTGCAGCTGCGTCAGGAGGGCATAACTTATGCCTGTGTGCATATATCAGGAAGCAGCCACGCGACATATTACCCCGGTGCACAATGGATGGAGATCAAGCTGCTTTTTCATCCGGAAAGCGGAGAAATATATGGTGCACAGGCAGTTGGCGGCGAAGGTGTGGACAAACGCATTGATGTACTGGCCACTGCGATCAAAGCCGGCCTGAAGGTGGCCGATCTCCCTGAACTTGAGCTGGCATATGCTCCGCCTTTCGGATCTGCCAAAGATCCGGTCAATATGGCCGGATATGCAGCTTTGAATGTTATTGAAGGTGTTTCCCGTACCATTCAATGGTATGAATTGCCCGATAAATTAGCAGAAGGCTATAAGCTCATCGATGTCCGTACGGCTGCAGAACATACCATCGGCTTTATCAAAAATTCCATCCATATCCCGCTGGATGATTTGCGCAGCCGTTTAAGCGAACTCGATCGTGATCAGCCTTACGTTGTCAGTTGCCAGGCGGGACTGCGCAGCTACATTGCGGAGCGGATTCTCCGGCAACATGGCTTTACCGTATTAAACCTGGACGGTGCCTATGGTCTTTATTCAGTAGTCAGACCACAGGATATTACTAAGTAAAAGACTGATTTGAATGAATTTTGGCCGATTTCAAATTACCTGGCATTAAATATCAGAACACAATTGATCTTTTACCAGGAAAGGATGTGGTCGGGAATCTGCGCATATAATTTAACTGACTGAATATTGGAGGAGTGATGAATATGGCTGATTATGAGGTAGTCGTTATTGGAGCCGGTAACGGCGGCTTGACCGCTGCCTGCGGTCTGGCGCAAAAAGGCATACGGACCCTGCTCCTGGAAAGGCACAATGTGCCTGGCGGTTGTGCAACCAGTTTCCGCCGCGGCCGTTTTGAATTCGAAGTAGCCCTGCATCAGCTGAGCGGCCTGGGCTCAAAGGACAAACCCGGCCCCCTGTACAGTGTGCTGGACAGATTGGGCGTTGTCGAGGAACTGGAATGGATAGCCATGGACAACCTTTATCGTTTGGCAGTGCCTGGCAAAATCGATATTACCCTGAAAGCTGACCGGGAATCGGTCATTGCCACCCTTAGCGAATATTTCCCCACAGAAAAAGATAATATAAGCGCTTTCTTCGATTTGGTCTATAAATTTGCCATCGAATTTATATCCACCTTTCGTGAAGAAAAACCAACTCCGGAAAATTACCCGGTCTATTTCAAATATGCTCTGCGAAATACCCAACAAGTTCTCGATGAATATTTTACCGATCCTCTTCTGAAACAAACCATTTCCGTTTACTGGGGCTATATCGGAGTACCGCCCCGCAGCCTGACCTTTGCTGATATGTCCATGCTCCTCTTTTCCTATATTGAATTGAAGCCCGGCCATTTAAAAGGCGGCTCCCAGGCCTTGTCAAGTGCCATCCTGAATAAATTCCTGGCAGCAGGCGGTGAAGCCCGTTTCAACTGCGGGGTAAAGAAGATTTTAGTGGAAGCTGGACGGACCGTTGGTGTGGTTACCGAAGACGGGCAGGCTATAAGCGCCGATTATATAGTATCCAATGCTTCCACTTTGACAGTTTACACGGAAATGATCGACCCCGAACATGTCCCCGCGGAGCAGCTGGAAATTCTGGGCGGCAGCACCATCGGCCCTTCTTCCCTGACTTTGTATATCGGGCTGGACTGTGAACCGCAAGCGGTCGGCATCAAGGAAACTACCAACTTTATCGGCGGCAGCGCGGATGCGGATAAAGTTTTCAATTCTTTCCGCCAATTGGACGCTGATGATGATTATGTCCTGCTCTCCTGTTACAACCTGTCCGACCCTGACTGTTCCCCGCCCGGGACTTCGCAAATAGCTGTGGTTGATCTGAAATACGCCGAACCCTGGCTTGAACTTCCTCCCCAGCAGTATTTCGATAAAAAATATCAGGCAGCTGATAAACTGTTGGATAAGGTGGAAACTATCTTCCCCGGTTTCCGTGAGCATATCGAAGAAATCGAAGTGGCCACCCCATTAACTCATATGCGCTTTCTGCGCACACCTGGCGGGGCTATCTATGGTTTTGACCAATATGCCAAAGATTCCAATATGTTTGTTTCCCCGCATTCGCTGATCAAGGGCCTGTACTTTGCCGGCGCCTGGGCAGGTTCGGGCGGCTTCCAGCCCACCCTGACCTCCGGGTTTACTGCAGCGCGCCAGATAGTAAAAGATATAAGAGCAAAAGCGGAGGTGAGAGCATGAAAAAGAGCCAGCGCCAATTGATCGAAGGTTACCAGGCAATCGAAAAGGAACTGGAGATCTGCCGCAAATACGGCATTGATTATTCCAGCCGCCGCGGCCAGTGGATGGCGGCCGTGGAAAGACTGCATCCCCGCCGCCTCAAATTAAAAGTCGCAGCCATCATCAGTGAAACTGCCGATGCTTCCACCCTGCGTTTGGTGGCAGCGGAAGGTTACCTGCCTCCTTTCCAGGCCGGACAATATATAAACTTGCTGGTCGACATCGACGGCATCAGGACCGGCCGTCCCTACAGCATATCTTCCCCGCCCAGTCAGACAGCTTATTATGATCTGACTGTACGGCGGGTACCAAATGGATTTGTTTCCGATTACCTGCTGGATCGGGTAAAACCCGGTGACCTGCTTGACTCTACCGGCCCGGCCGGTCATTTGTATTACAATCCTCTTTTCCATGGCCGGGATCTGGTCTTTTTAGCCGGCGGCAGCGGCATTACTCCCTTTGCCAGCATGATAAGGGATGTAACTGATAGGTGCCTTAACCGCAGGATCCACCTTATCTACGGGTGCCGCACTCCGGATGAAGCCATATTTAATGCCGAGTTCCTAAACCGGGCCAAAATTTTTGATAATTTCACCTATGACCTGGTTATTTCCGATCCAAACGACAACTGCCAGGGGCTTAGCGGTTTGCTGGATGCCGAACTGATAAAGGCACGGGTCGGCGATGTGTTGAGTAAAACCTTTTACCTGTGCGGCCCCCAGGCTATGTATGAATTTTGCGTACCGGAACTCAACAAGCTGAATATTCTGCGCCGCCGTATCCGTCAGGAAATCTTCGGCACCCCGGCCCGGATAACCCAGGAAGCGGGCTGGCCGCAGGAAGTATCGGAAGAGGCAGTGTTTTCCGTTAAATTAAGCTCCGGCCGGGAAATTCCCGCCAGAGCCTGCGAACCGCTGCTGATTTCTCTGGAAAGAGCCGGGATCGTGGTGGAAAACTGCTGCCGCTCCGGTGAATGCAGCCTGTGCCGGGTCAAAATGTTAAGCGGAAGAGTATATCAGACCGAAAATACACTGCTGAGAAAATCAGATAAAAATGCCGGTTACATCCATTCCTGCGCCGCCTATCCGTTAAGCGACCTGGAAATATTGCTATAGCATATCCGATTTTGTAGTGGCTGTAGATAACACCGCCCTGCCAGAGCGAGTAAATTAAGAGCAAGGCGACCGGGAAGCTCGTGATTGAGGCATACATGAGGTATGACGATTGAACGGGCTTTCCAAGTCAACGCAGCACCCCAGGACACTACAATGTATCGCAAGCGATACAATCAAGGAAGCACCCAAGGGCACTACAATGTATCGCAAGCGATACAATCAAGGAAGCAATTAGCTTTTTTAACGGTCTGGGAGGCTGTTTTATAGCAGCCTCTTTTTTACTCTGATAAGAGGGATTTTATTTTAATAACCGGTCAGATGCAGTTCCTCGTTCAGCCCTTTGTAAAAATCCTGCAAAGGAATCCGGAATTCCTGGATGCCTGCCGCATAAGGAGCAATTTCATACTGGTTGAAGTAAATGATCAGGCTGTCATTTTGCAGATAGAAGTTCTGCTGATCGGAAATGCCCTGAAATCCCATTTCCGCTTGGAAAAAATCCTCCGGGCGCTTGCTGATCTCCGCACTGATGGCCGCATCGATCCGGGATTTATATTCATAACCAGGAACAAAGATATCCTTAAGGTTCAAAACCCGGCCGGAAGCAATATCATAATTGTATGCCCGCCGGTCAGTCATGCCATGAGCACCACCACTGTAAAAATAATAATCCACATACAAGCTTAATATTTCACCGTTCTCAAAATATGGCCCGACGCTGGTATACAGCTGAAATTTATTAAAAGGAAAATCCATTTCCTCTGCATTCTGTTTATATTCAACCGCCTGTGCCGTCAGTTCCGTCTGTAAATCCTTGACTGCCTGTTTAAATATGTCATTTATCTCCTGCTGGGCAGCTTCATTCTGCATACCGCTTATCACCGGAATGGATGCTTCAGTATCCAGGTAATCGGTGCTGGTGTTGATTTCCTCCACTCCAACATTCAGCGAAAATTCCTCCGGTTCCCCGGCTGAATTCATCCTGATCAGACTTAAGCAGCGATTGGCGATTACGGCTGATTCCGCTCTGGTCAGCAAATCATAAGGCCGGAACAAATTATTGTTCCCGGTCATGATGCCGGTGTTGTTAACAAATACAATAGCATTGATATCTTCCTGGGGAAGTCCCTGCATATCAGCAAAATCAGGCATCAGCATTATCATCGGCACGCTGATCCCTTTGGCCTCAAAAGCCCTGGCAATGGAGCGGGCCACTTCAATCCGGGATACATATTCTTCCGGCTTCAGTTCCCGTCCGGCAGCAAATATCTCATTAATAGCACATAACACGACCGCATCAGCATACCAGGCATCATTTTCCACATCCCAGAAATAGTCCCCGGCTGCGGGTTCTTTTATGAATCGCAGCTGGCCGTAATCCAGAGTAAAGGTATTGGCCAGCCATACCCCCAGCTGCGCCCGGGTAACCCTGGTATCAGGAGAGAATATTTTTTGTCCCTTGTCGTTTACCCCGGTCCCTGTTAGCAGGCCGTTACTGACCGCAGCTTTAATTTCCGCTTCCGCCCAGTGGCCGCGCGTATCGGCAAAATCGCCGGTATCCTGCTGAGCCGACGCCGTTCCGGAACTAAGCCATAATACTGTGGTTATCAACAAAAAAGCCATCAGTTTTTTCATACAGCTGCCTCCTGCGTTTTTCATTTCTTATGATACGGAAGCATTAGCTTTATCTTTCACCTGCCCGGGTTGTAAAAAATACAAGTTTCCTTTAAAAACTTCCATCCCTGCCATCGGTATTTATAATGATGCGGCAGGCGATAAAGGCCTGGCAATACCCGCATACGGTATATAAAATAAGGTAAAATCGGAGAAGTCTTGATATATTACTTGTGTAAACATACGGCAAATAGTAAAATTTATATAAATATAAAAGAAATGGAGGTTATTATTATGGAACATAAATTACCCCCTCTCCCATACAGCAATGATGCTTTGGAACCAGTCATTTCCAAAGAGACCATCGAATATCACTATGGCAAACATCATCAGACCTATGTGACCAACTTAAACAAACTGATCGTTGGCACTGAGTTTGAAAACCTGACATTAGAGGAAATAATCAGGAAATCCAGCGGCGGCATTTTCAATAATGCAGCCCAGATATTCAACCACAGCTTCTACTGGAACTGCCTGGCCCCCAGGGCAGGAGGCGAACCTTCCGGCAAACTGGCCGATGCCATAAATGAAGCTTTCGCTTCCTTTGCCGCCTTCAAAGAAAAATTTTCCGCTGCCGCAGTTGGCACCTTCGGTTCCGGCTGGGCCTGGCTGGTCAAAAACGCCGACGACAAACTGGAGATCGTTACTACCAGTAACGCCGGAAATCCAATGACAGAAAACAAGAAGCCCCTCCTGACCTGCGATGTATGGGAGCACGCCTATTACATCGACTACCGGAATGCCCGCGCCAGTTATGTGGAAAAGTACTGGGAGCTTGTCAACTGGGATTTCGTTGAATCTAATTATTGTGAGGCGTAAGGCGTAAGGCGTGAGGTGTGAGGAGATGTAGGGGCGCGTATCACGCGTCCGGCCTGAGTAGGGGCGATCAGTGATCCCCCGCCGCCTATTTCGGGCGCATACCCCTTCGGGGCATACCCTATGGGGCACAGGCGGGCAAGCAGTTTTCCCCCAAGCTTCATACCATTTGCATTTGACAAACTTAAGACCGGACCCCAGCGTTTTTGACCATACGGCTTAATAAAAACAGCGATGCGTGAGGAGTGCCCAAACCAGGAAGCAGCTTATCAGGAAGCATGAGGACAGACCCCCGGCTTCCCTGGGGGGAAGCAGATGGGTCAGTCCCCAAGCTTCCTTTGCGGTGAAAAGGTAGCACGGAGACATCAAACCAGGTCCCTTACCTCGGGAAAGGGACTGATGACCCGCGGCAACACGCCCTGAACATAGGAAATGGCTATTCCGTAATTGGTGATCGGTATCCCTCTTTTAGCAGCAGTTTCCAGGCGATTGAGATAAGCAGTGCGGCTGATGGTACAACCGCCGCATTGCACGATCAAACTGTATTTTTCAACATCATCCGGGAAAGCAGGCCCGGCAGCAATTTCAAACTGCAGTTTCCTGCCGGTGTAAATTCCCATCCAGCGGGGTATTTTTACCCGGCCAATATCATCCGCCATGGCATGATGGGTACAGGCTTCCGCTATCAGGACCTTATCGCCGTTCTGCAGCTTGTCGATTGCCCGTACACCATTGACCATCTGGCGCAGATCACCTTTAAAGCGGGAGAATATTGTTGAGAATGTAGTTAAAGGGACTTCTGCCGGAACATCCCCGGCAACTTTCAGCACCACCTGCGAATCAGTTATGACCAGATCAGGCAGCCTGGCCATTTTATCCAAAGTATCAGCCAGTTCACGTTCTTTTACTATAATGGCAGTCCCGTCGTTGTCCAGGATATCGCGTATGGTTTGCACCTGCGGCAGTATCAGGCGTCCCTTGGGAGCACCCAGGTCGATAGGGACTACCAGTAAAACCTGATCTCCGGCTTTTATTAGGTCGCCAATTATTGATGGTTCCTCCAGCCCGCCGACGTTTTTCAATTCCCGGATCTTTTGCTTCAACTCGCTTATGCCCTCATGCGCAGTCGCAATCGTAACAACATAATCAAGCTTGCGATCCTGCAGTTCATTTTCCAGCTCCGCGTAATCAAAACAATCCGTTTTGTTCAAGACCACGATGACCGGTTTCTTTTTCGCCTGCAGAGTAGTCAGGCTCTCCTCTTCAAAGGGAGTCCATTTACCGTCACCGATAATTATCAGTCCCACATCAGCATACTTGATGACAAGATTGGTCTTTTCAATGCGCTTTTGGCCCAGTTCGCCGCTGTCGTCAATTCCCGCCGTATCAATGACCAGACAGGGCCCCAGGGGGTTTATCTCCACCGCTTTATCGACCGGGTCGGTCGTCGTCCCCGCCTGTTCCGAGACTATGGCCAGGTCATATCCTACCAGGGCGTTAAGCAGCGAAGACTTGCCGGCATTGCGCCGCCCCAGAAAAGCTATGGCAATGCGCATGCCTCTTGATGTTTCATTAAGATCGCTCATTTACTCATCCTCCCCCAGTTTTAACAGATTCTCCGCCGTCAGCAAACTTTCCAATAAAGACGGCTCCAAAAAGCCAAGGTCAGCATTGGCCTGTTTGATATCCAGATCATGTTCCTGCATGTACTTCCAGATGGTTTCCGCCCGGGCATATCCCAAATTTGGAAGCAGCGCTGTTACAAGTGCATTGGAGCGGTAAAAGTTAGCCTGCATGCGGTTCTCATTGGCACTGATGTCATTTATACAGAAGTCACAGGTTTTATTATCGACATTCTTTAAAAGTTCCATCGATTCTATAAGGGAATAAGTGATCAAAGGCAAAAAGGGATTTAGTTCCAGGTGGCCGCTGCCTGCGGCTACGGCGATAATGCTGTCATTGCCCAGCACTTTAAGACCGGCCTGAACCATTAATTCCGGAATGACCGGATTTACTTTGCCGGGCATGATGGTGGAACCTCGCAGCAAAGGTTTTAAACTTATTTCCCCGCAATCATCTGATGACAAATAGCGCAGATCATTGGCAATTTTGATCAGATTACTGGCATGGGCACGAATTATGCCGCTTACCTCCACGTAAACATCATTGTTGCTGGTCGCTTCCAGGAGATTTTCAGCCCGCGCCATGCGCAGACCGGTTATTTTGCGCAGATTATCGATGACCCGGAATATATACTGACGGGGTGCGGTTATGCCGGTGCCCACTGCCGTACCGCCGATATTGACAACTTTGATACGTTCGAACGATTTATAGACCCGCCAGCGGTCCCGGGCGACTGCTTCCGCCCAGGCGCCAAATTCCATTCCCAGGGAAACAGGGACCGCTGCCTGGTACTGGGTACGGCCCGATTTTATCAGACCGGCGAAGCTGCGTTCCTTTTCCTGCAGGGCCAGCTGGAGCCTTTCAATTGCAGGCTCCAGTTCCTGCAGACAGTAAATGGCTGCCAGTTTTGATGCAGTCGGGAAAACATCATTGGTTGACTGATAACGGTTCACATCATCAAGCGGATGGATAATATCATAACTGCCTTTCGGGAACCCCAGCAGTTCCAGCGCTTTATTGGCGAGAACTTCATTTACATTAAAATTGGTGGCAGTTCCGGCACCTCCCTGCAGGGGGTCGACCACTATATGTGTATCGAGCTCCCCCTGTTCCAGAAGCAGGGCAGCCTGCAAAAGAGCCTCAGCTTTGGTCTTTTCCATGTGACCCATCTCTTTAATGGTTAAAATAGCCGCTCTTTTGACCTGAGCAATACTTTTGATAAAGACCCGCTGCCATCGGTAGCCGGAAACATCAAAATAATTACTGGCTCTTAATGTTGCCAGGCCATAATAAACGTCGTCAGGCAAAGTTTCCTCGCCGATATAATCACGTTCCAGGCGCATATTAACACTCCTTTTCTGCTGTCGTTGGCAAAGATCAAAACCTGAAATCACGGCTGCCCTGTTCGATTGCGGTAAGGTTTTTCATCGCGATTGCTCTTACTTTTTCTTTTGGGACCTTCCTGATCTCGGCTGCGATCAATTTTTCACCGGTCATTTTAGTTTCCGGGGCAGCATAATCTTCGATATATTCCTTTAAAGTCATGAGTGCATTCGGGTGGCAGCAGTTTTGTATCTGTCCGGTCCTGGCCAGGCTCATAAACCGGTCTCCGGTTCTGCCTTCCCGGTAACAGGCGGTGCAGAAGCTGGGAATATAACCAAGTTTCATCAGCCAAAGTACTACCTGGTCAAGGGTTCTGGTATCACTTACATCAAATTGCTCAGATTTCTCATCCTCGGGTTCCGGCTCGACGTAGCCTCCGACACTGGTTCTCGATCCGCCGCTGACTTGTGAAATACCCAGGTGCAGGACCCGTTCGCGGCACTTTTGACTTTCCCTGGTGGAGACGATCATCCCGGTATACGGAACCGCAACACGGATACAAGCCACGATTTTGGCAAAAGTATCATCATCTATGCCGTTGTCAAAAGCACTTGCATCAATATCATCGGCATGGCGGATCCTCGGCACACTGATCGTATGGGGGCCGACCCCGAATACCGCTTCCAAATGCTCACCATGCATTAACAATGCCGCAAATTCATAACGGAACATCTCAAGCCCAAACAATACCCCGAATCCTACATCATCGATCCCACCCTGCATGGCCCTATCCATAGCCTCGGTATGCCAGGCATAATCATGTTTTGGCCCGGTGGGATGCAGTTTCTCATAGCTTTCTTTATGATAAGTTTCCTGAAACAAAATATAAGTGCCGATACCAGCGTCTTTCAATTTCTTATAATTTTCCACCGTGGTAGCAGCAATATTGACATTGACCCGGCGGATCGACCCGTTTTTGTGCTTGACGCTGTAGATGGTTTCTATTGATTCCAGAATATATTCGATCGGATTCATGGTAGGATGTTCGCCAGCCTCGATCGCCAGCCGCTTGTGCCCCATATCCTGCAAAGCGGTAACTTCGCGCCGGATTTCGTCCTGAGTCAGCTTTTTGCGGGCTATATGTTTGTTTTTCATATGGTATGGACAGTAAACACATCCGTTCACGCAGTAATTGGAAAGATAAAGCGGCGCAAACATCACGATACGGTTGCCGTAAATGTCTTTCTTCAGTTGCTCGGCCAGCTGGTATATCTCCTGATTTTTCTCCTCAATGTCGCAATCAAGCAAAACAGCAGCTTCCCGGTGTGACAGTCCCTTCCTCAGTTTTGCCTTTTCAATAATGCTGTCGATCAGCACTGCATTACTTTTATTTTTTTGTGCATACTCGAGAGTTTCCAGGACCTCCTGGTGGGAAATGAAATCCTCAGCTTTTGATGACTTCCGGTCATACATATTTTATTCTCCTTTCTTAAGCGGGTCAGAATTTTGTTCCTTCCCTTCAGAAAAAATTAATTAATCGATCATGGGTTTACAGTCTCCGCGGTCGATGATTATGCTGTAACCGATCTTCTCCATATTTTTCTTCAAGTTTTCGAAGCCTTCCGCGGCTTCATCTCCGGTAAAGATCTTATTGTCATAGAGCAAATATTTTTTCCTGACATCCACCGGCGACAGATTCGGCATGATAACATTAGCTCCGGCCAGAATGCCAAGTTCACGTCCTTGCGGATGGATGGTTGCCAGTGCAGTCGTCGCCGGCAAAAGCACATTGGGCAGCATCAGGCGGACCACCCCCAGCATGAAAAGTGTCATTTCGATCGTGCCGCCCGGCTCCCGGGCGAACGGTGTGTCGTGATGCGGGATATAAGGTCCGATCCCAACCATCTCCGGCTCAAGCTCCCGGATATACAAAAGATCTTCGGCCAGGCATTCTGCAGTCTGATACGGTGAACCGACCATAAAGCCGCACCCTGCCTGGAAACCGATTTCTTTAAGATCGTACAGGCATTGTTTCCTGGCCGGCAGTGACATCGAAGCCGGATGCAGTTTTTTATAATGCGCCTCATTGGCCGTTTCATGACGCAGTAAATAACGGTCAGCCCCAGCGCTGTAATACGCCTGGTAGCTGGCAAAGCTTTTTTCGCCAACTGACAAGGTCAGCGCACAATCAGGATACCTGCTCTTTATGCTGGCGATCAAGTCACACAGCCGGTTATCCGTAAAATATCTATCTTCCCCCCCTTGCAGCACAAAAGTACGAAAACCTGTTTCATATCCGGTTTCACAGCATGACAGAACTTGTTCCCCGGTCAGTCGGTAGCGGGCAGCATTTCTGTTGCTCTTCCTGATACCACAATAAAAACAGTCGTTCTTGCAGTAATTGGTCAGCTCAATAAGCCCGCGGATAAAAATATCGTTTCCGTAAATCCTCCGGCGGACGGCATCCGCCTTGTCAAAGAGATACTGAGCCAATTTTTGATTCCGGTTTAAAATGAGCGTCACCAATTCTTCGTTGGTCAATATGCGGTTTTTCTCCAGTTTATCAATCAGCGTTTTCACTTTTCCACCGCCATTTTCCTGGCTGCTTTGCGTATCAGTCCTTAAACCTGCCGCCGGCCTATTGGCTGATTTTAGCCAGGGCACTTTTCACCGTCACATTTTTAATGTTGCCTAATTTACCTGTCATGGCACCGATTTCATCAGTCGTACCGTCCACGATCAGAGATATTATGGCAATATTCTTTGCCTGATGAGGAAGGCCCATGCGTCCGATGATCATCCCGGCATGCTCACTTAAAATAGCGTTTACCTGCGGTACCGCCTGGCGATCTTCGATGACGATCCCCACTACTCCCAGTCTTTTTTCCATTAAATAACCTCCTCCTAAAATTTCTTTTCTTAAAAAATAAACCGCTTACCCGGTAAGAAGCAAGCGGTCAATCATTTATTTTATATGATGACCCCTTTAATTCAGCCGTACACCTTATCAGCAGGGTTTTCAAATTTTATTAAACCGAAAACTCAGTTACATCCTTATTCCCGATTTGTTTTGTTTTTCCTCCTAAAAAGCCTTCTTGTCCTTGGCATGGTAATGAGTGTGCAGGAGTTCGTGGGACTTGTGTCCCAGCGGTTCGTGCAGGAACTCATCATAGAGTACTTTAACTTCAGGATTAAGATGAGATTTTCTCATTGCCAAAGCCTGGTCTTCTTCATAGATCGCCTTGATGCGCTCGATCCGTTTGGCATTGGCTTTGGTTATAGGTTGTCCGCCTCCGCCTATGCAGCCGCCGGGGCAAGCCATGATTTCGATGAAATGATAGGGGGATTCACCCGCCCGTACCTGATCCATCAATTTTCTGGCATTGGCCAGGCTGTGGGCGATAGCCACCTTCACCTTGGTCCCGTCCAAATCGATCTCAGCTTCCTTGATGCCTTCGAACCCGCGTGCAAACTGGAAGTTTACATCTTCGAGCTCTTTTTTGGTCACTACTTCATAGACCGTACGCAGGGCAGCCTCCATAACTCCGCCGGTAGCGCCGAAAATTACAGCGGCGCCAGTGTAAGCACCCATCCAGGAATCAAATGGAGAAGGTGCCAGGCGTTTAAAATCAATTCCGGTCAGACGCAGCAGTTTCCCAACTTCCCTGGTAGTCAGAACAATATCAACATCCCGGTAACCGCTGGAATTCATCTCCGGTCTGGATGCTTCGTACTTTTTGGCTGTACAGGGCATGATCGATACCGAGAAAATCTTCTTGGCGGGAATTCCCATCTTGTCGGCCCAGTAAGTTTTGACCAGCGAGCCAAACATCTGCTGCGGCGATTTGCAGGTGGACAGATTATCTAACAGATCCGGATAAAAGCTTTCACAGAAGTTGATCCAGCCCGGACTGCAGGATGTAAACATCGGCAAGGTCCCGCCGGTAGTCAGGCGTTTCAGCAATTCGTTGCCTTCCTCCAGGATAGTAAGGTCGGCAGTGAAATTGGTATGCAGAACATAGTCAAAGCCTACCTGGCGCAGGCCGGCTACAAATACATCCATCGGCAGTTCTCCGGTCTCCATGCCGATTTCTTCACCCAAAGCCAGTCTTACTGCCGGTGCGATCTGAGTTACTACTACCACATCCGGATCAGCAATCGCTGCCAGCAATTCATCGATGTTTTCAACTTCACCGATGGCTCCTACCGGACAAGCGTGTATGCACTGGCCGCACATTACGCAGGGACTGTCGAGCAGGCTGCCGCCCAGAGTCGGAACCACCATGGCTTCGCAGCCGCGTTTTTCGAGCCCCAGCGCACCTACCGTCTGGATGACATTACAGGCATCCACACAGCGCCGGCACAGTATACATTTAGCCGGATCCCTGAAAAGCGACGGGGTAGAGAAATCCTTCTCAAGATCACGGATCTTCAATTCAAAAGGATTATCCCTGATAATATATTCGGCAGCCAGATCCTGCAATTCGCAGTTTCCGTTGCGGATACAATTCAAACAATCCTGGGGATGATGGGATAAAATAAGTTCCAATATGGTTTTTCTGGCTTCAATTACTTTGGGGCTCCTGGTTTTAATATTCATACCTTCAGCTACCGGCTGTGAACAAGCGGCCTGAAGCAGCCGGTTGCCTTCAACTTCGCAGACACATACGCGGCAGTTGGCTTTTACTGCCTGGTCGGGATGATAGCATAGTGTTGGAATATTAATGCCGACTGTTGCTGCTGCCTGCAGTATGGTAGAGCCTTCAGGAACGGAAGTCTTGATGCCGTCAATTGTAATATTTATCATCTTTTTCACTCCTTTTGCTCTTTCTTACTTAAATTTGGCATTGTAGTCGGCAGCAAAGTTCTTGATCGTGCTCAGTACCGGTGCCGGAGCAGCCTGTCCCAGCCCGCAGAGACATGCATATGACATTACCCTTCCCAGTTTGTTGAGAAGCG
Organism: Syntrophomonadaceae bacterium; assembly: GCA_035353375.1. Lineage (GTDB taxonomy): Bacteria > Bacillota > Syntrophomonadia > Syntrophomonadales > Syntrophomonadaceae > UBA1368. The sequence goes on along the minus strand of DAOPZM010000018.1, from coordinate 12,609 downwards.
CAACATCTGCAGGTGATCCTTCACCTGCGTTGATTTTTTCCATAAGGTCATACATACGCATTGTACCTTCTCTGCATGGTGCACATTTACCGCAGGATTCATGTTCAAAAAATCTGGCGATTCTGGTGCTTACATCAACCAAATCACGGGTTTCATCAAGGACAAAAACTGCACCCGAGCCTAATGTGGCATCGATCGCAGCCATCTTGTCAAAAGCAATCGCTGTATCCAATTTGTTTTCAGGTATAAATGCCCCTGAGGTGCCGCCCACCTGGACTGCTTTGAATTTTTTGCCGCCCGGGATGCCGCCGCCCAATTCGTAGATGACCTCGTTTAATTTGGTGTCGGTAGGTACTTCAAAAAAAGTACGTTGGTTTATGTCACCGGTCAGGGTCAGCACTTTAGTGCCGGGATAGGCCGGATCTCCAATCGCTGCAAACCATTCAGAGCCTTTTTCAACGATTACCGGGATAACCGCAAAGGTCTCAACATTGTTCACTATAGTTGGCTTCTGCCATAATCCTGATACCGGCGGATAAGGCGGTTTGAAACGGGGTTCACCCCGGTTGCCTTCTATTGATTCGATCAGGGCAGTTTCCTCGCCGCATACATAAGCTCCAGCTCCCATGCGG
>DAOPZM010000018.1:0-11877 GCA_035353375.1 Syntrophomonadaceae bacterium | reverse complement strand
TGATTCGATCAGGGCAGTTTCCTCGCCGCATACATAAGCTCCAGCTCCCATGCGGACTTCAAGATCAAAACCACCTAAAATACCTTTTTCCCTGGCCTGAGCAATTGCAGCCTTTAATATAGCTACTACCTGCGGATACTCTCCCCGGCAATAAATATACCCTTTGGTCGCACCTATTGCGTAGGCACAAATGGCCATACCTTCTATCAGGGTCTGAGGATCATTTTCCATGATCAGACGGTCTTTGTATGTCCCGGGTTCACCTTCATCAGCATTACATATCACATATTTCTGGTCAGCATCGGCTTTAGAAGCAAAAGCCCATTTCTGTCCGCAGTTAAATCCGGCCCCTCCCCGTCCTCTAAGATTGGATTTCTTTACCTGGTCGATCAGTTCAGCTTTATCCATGGCACAAGCTTTTTTCAGTGCTGCATAGCCGCCCAGGGAAATATATTCATCAATCTTAAGCGGGTCGATCTTGCCATAATTGCGCAAAGCGATGCGCATTTCCACGGCCATTTCGTTTCCTCCCCTCTGAAATAATTACATAAAACATATAATTAATAATCCATAAATCTCCTTATCTGTATTCAGCCAATATTACTGGTACAGACGCCGGAGTTACATCCAGATAAGCTTTACTGTTGATCGTTATGACCGGAGTTGCCTGGCATTGCCCGACACATTCGGTAAATTCCAGAGCAAAACGCCCATCAGGTGTACTTTCACCCATGCTGATTCCCAGTTCTTTTTCCAGTGCAGCTACAACTTCAGCCGCTCCCGCTATGTGACAGGGAGCACTTTCACAAATACGGACAACGTTTTTACCGCGTTTTTTAACTGAAAACATGGAATAAAAGCTGGCAACACCGTAAGCTTCAGCAGTAGGTACGCCAAAAGCTTTGGCTGCTTCGATAATTGCTTCTTCCGGCAGATAAGAATATTCATTCTGGACTGCATGAAAAGCTTCTAACATGCCGCCAGGTACGCCGGCAAAATTCTGGATGATGCTTTTATAAGCCATTCCATTCCCCTCCCCTCTTGATTTTAATGGACAATAATCTAACATAATATTAGCTTTTTTATCAGACAATGTAAACTGATATCTTCATTAATAAATCTAATACACTTTTTTATCTTTTGTTATAGTAAGACGTCCTGATAAACCCGGCTTACCTGAACTTAACTAATATTTCTACTAATTCAGGACGGTTGCCAACGCGGATAGGAGGCCCCAATGTAGCGTAGCTGTTGGAAACAATTACCTGCAATCAGCCCTGGCGTATATAACCCCGCTGAGTCCGGCATAGATCAGCAAAAAAAACCCTGCTATCAAATTGCGCTGGCCAGGCTTCATTGCACCGTGCAACTTTAATTGCCCCTTCCGCAAATGCTTATTTAAATACATATTATCTTATTTATATTACTGCGCAAATAACCGCCGGAAAAAATCCATGGCAGAAAAATAAATTGGACTTGATTGGGAGAGTGGAGGGGTAATGTAAGTGGGAGGGGAACAATCAAGTCCAATTTTATTAAATTAAATATTTTATTGTTATCTGGCTAACCTGGGCACCATCTTGGTACTGATTCCAACTGCGGCTGGTTCTTCCGGCCTTGGCCGGCTGATTTTCCTGATATTGCCATGGTTACGGATCGAATTGAATAAGCTCGTAAACAAAGTTACATAAATAGCTATCACTAAACCGATCATTACTATGGGAGCCCCAATTACCATCAATATACCTTTTCCGACCTTTTGCGCTGCAGTCAATTCATTTTCCTTCATAATATAACACCTGCCTTATAAAATTTACTTTGATCAATGCTTTAAATAATTTCTTATCTGGCCTGTATAGCAAGCAGTTCTTTAAAAGCTCCGGTCATTGCCGATTCAGCTTCATACAGCCTGCTGATCGCCGAGTACATGTCAGCTACGGTCTCAGTTACATACATTGCCACATTCTCTGCGTCGTAATTGCTGCCTTCGTCGATCACATTTCTTATTTCGTCAAGCGAACTGCTTGCGATACGATTGAAAAACGGCTGAATTCTTTTAGCTGTCTCATCAGATACCGGCGGTTCAATTACCGGTCCGCCGTTGGCGTAAAAGTAGTCCAGCATCCGGTTCAGATTGTTATCAGCCAGATACTTGATCTCGTCTTTGATCGCCAGTTGTTTGACAGCCTGCTGTTTAAAATATTTTTTAGCCTCGCCTCTCCTCATCTCTGCCATTTCCATATAAACTCCGCCGATGTAATACTGTAATTTGATCCCCAGCGAAAATACTTCATCAACACTGCGGGGGCAGGTTCCAATTTCGGCAATTTTATCTGTTGCAATGCCGGTTTTTGCTGCTCTTTCCATTTCAGTTTCATATTCTTTCATTGCCAGTGCCTTGTTCATAACCGCATTCCTCCTTAAAGCAAATTTAACTTTTATATCTCTGTGTGCCAGTGTTAACATCTTTGTCATCTCCTTCCGGTCCGTTCTGCTTATCTGTTTTTCCCGCATAATGTTTTACTTGATTTTGACTTCCTATATACGCAACATGCGTGCCAACTGCACAAATATTTTCAATAAAAAAATAAAACGCCTTATTCCAGGCGTTTTTTTAAATAAATATTTTTTCTGTTATTTTTTATTAAAAAAAGAACTGTTGCAAAAGTGTAACTATTTTGTTCCGCTGTTCACAATGATTACACTTTTATGACAGTTTGATTCTAATTATTTATATCGTAATTTTTCATTTTACGATAAAGAGTATTGCGTGAAATGCCCAGCTCGGCAGCTGCCTTGCTTACATTTCCCCCGTGCATATCCAAAGCCCTGATAATATTCTCCTTTTCCTGTTCGACCAGATACAGCTTGCGGGTGCTGCGGTCGGCCCCGGCACCATTGACAGCCCCGAAGTTATTGGGTATCCATTTCCATCTTTCCCGGGAATGGCCTACTGCTTCATTTACTATCTCCCGCGGCAGGTGTTCTACAGCAATACGGCCATCTTCAGCCACCAGCAGGATCCTTTCCACCACATTCTGCAGTTCGCGGATATTGCCAGGCCAGTCATACGCTTCCAGGCACTTTATAACGGCAGGCTCGACCATAGTTATATGCCGGTCAAACCGCTGCGACATTTCCCTGATAAAATAATTGAAGAGCAGCGTTATATCACCGGGCCTCTCTTTAAGAGCCGGGATAGTTATCCTTACAACATTGAGCCGGTAATAAAGGTCAGCCCGAAATCTTCCCTGTTCCACCAAATCCAGCAGATCCTGATTGGTAGCTGCTATGATCCTGACATCCACATTTATCAGGCTGTCGCCGCCTACCCTTAAAATAGCCCTTTCCTGGATAGCCCTCAGCAGCATGGCCTGCTGTTCCAGGGGCATGTCGCCGATTTCATCCAAAAAGAGAGTTCCTTTGTTGGCCAGTTCAAATTTGCCTGGTCTCCCTCCCCGCCTGGCACCGGTAAATGCACCTTCCACATAGCCAAACAGTTCGCTGCCCACCAGTTCCCTGGGCAGGGCGGCACAGTTTATAGCCACAAAAGGCCCGTTGCGGCGCGGGCTGCCATTATGAATAGCCTGGGCAAATACTTCCTTGCCAGTTCCGCTGTCCGCCTGCAGCAACACAGTCGAATAATTGACTGCAGCTCTTTTGGCCAGCTCAATGGAGCGTTTTAATTGCCGGTCTTCGCCTGTTATAGAATCAAAAGTAAAGGTAGCCTGGGTGCCGGTAAATGCATTGACCAGTTCCTGGACATGCGCTATAGGCCTGAGAATAATAGTAGCACCGACAACATTGTTATTCTCGTCAAATCTTGGCTTTCCTGATGCCATCGCATGTATTTTGCCCCGGTAACCATCCAGCAAAATTTCCCGGTCATCAAATGCTTCCCCGGTTTCCAGAAGGTTTAACGTTTTGGGAGCTTTGCCGCTGAACAGGTCCACCACATGGACACCTATCAGAGCTTCATCCGAATAGCCGATAATTTTCCGGGCTGCAGGATTAAACTGCGATACCCGTCCATCTTTGTCCAGCACTATTACTCCGTCGGACATGGTATCGAAGACATCGCTCAATTCCATATGCATATTGCGGATAGCCTGCTGTTCTTTAATAAGTTCTTTTTCCTGATATAAATGACAGTTTTCAACTTTGTTCAAACTGTTAAAAATCGCTATTGCCATATGTTTGCAGGAATTGTAGCCGCAGGCTGCACAATTTCTGAAATCCCTGGGCTGCAGTTTATGCATATCGATATATATTTTTTGCAGCTGCTCATCGTCAGGTATTTTAAGATCGTTTAAATATGAAATGTCATCATAAAGCCCGGCTGAAAAATCATACTTTTCTATTACACCTGAAATGAATTTATCCAGTTTCCGGTTGACGGTTTTATTGCTGACGCTTTGTTCCGAACGCTTCGCTATCGCATATTCTATTTCCCCAATGGATCTGTTGATACACCCGACTCCCATATTACATCCCTTTTCGCAGCTTAAAACATCAACGATCAGGGGCAGCGGAGAATTGCCCTTTTTGATGGAACGCTCCAGGTTATGCAGGTAACCGTTAAACAAAATCGAGCCTTCCATACTGGCTATGGAACTGGGCGGAGTATCAGGATAATGGAAGAGGTAAGATTCCTTCAGTCCGCCCGGGGTTGAAAAGTTTGTGGCGATCCCGGCCGGGACGCTTTGATCAAATTCCCCCTCCGGCAATGATGCAAGGTCAATGCCCCGGTCCCGGAAAATCTTTTGCAGCGAAGTAAAGACCACATTGTAATTAACAATATTCTGGTTCCGTATTTCACGTCTTTTCTCAATGCAGGGGGAAATAAAGACCAGTTCTGCTTCAGGATGCAATGATTTTACATAAACCGCCAGATTGTGTACCGGGCTGCCGGATGGGGCCAGATGCTTAAGCAGGATCGGGTGATTGATTTGAACATATTTGACTACTGCCGGGCAAGGTGTGGCAATCAGCGGCGTTTTCACAGTGCCCTTCTCAATTGCATCACGATAAAGGGCAACGGTAATTTCCGCTCCCAAAGAGACATCATATACATACTTGATCCCCAGTTTTTTAAGGCCGGTAATGAGTTTTTTCAAATCAAAATTGCTCTGGGCCGAAGGCGCTAGCAAGGCTGCCATTTCCTTATGCGGCAAAGCCGCTGAAAACTGAGGTGTATCATCAATTATATAGCGGGCGCTTTTTTCAGCCACCCCGCCGTGGCTTTTTATGCAGGCCTCAACACACCGACCGCAGCCGATGCATAAGTCATTGTTGAATTTGACCACCTCACCGCTGCCGTCACTGCAGATTTTTATCGGGCATACGGCTATACACTGATGGCAATTGGTACAGTTTTGTTCATTGATGCCTATTATTTCAACTATATCATTCATCTTACTGCCACCTTAATCTGTAACCTGCTTCTATTATATCATTGTCCCGTAACTTTGTGAAGATTTGAACATGTGGCTTTCCCGGCCAAAGAAATGCAAAACAGGGCAAATAATCCAGTCAGGAATACTGCCCTGTTCATTATCAGGTCAAAGATTAAAACCGCAGCCTTTTGTTCAGACATAAATTGTATATCTGCGATCAGAAAAAGGTTTTGATAAACGCCCAAATGAACTTAAAATTTTAAACATCAGGCAGCAAGCAGCCCCGGCAGGAACGTGGCGATCTGCGGGAATGCTATGAGTATGGCCAGGCATACGATTATCGCCAATAAAAACGGCCATATACCTTTAAAAATTACCTCCAGTGGCACATGGGGCACAATTGCTTTGATAATGTAAACATTCATACCTACCGGAGGGGTAATTACTCCCATGGCAACTACCAGCACAATGATCACTCCAAACCATATAGGGTCGTAACCCAGGGTCTCGACTGCAATAGGATAGAAAATGGGGATAGTCAAGAGCACCAGAGCCAGGGCATCAATAAAGCATCCCAGGATCAGATAGATAAGCAAGATCATGGCCATAACGGCGAAGGGAGCCATATCAAGGGAACCGGTCCAAGTGGCCAGTTCAAAGGGGATCCGGCTTACCGCCATAAATCTGCCGAAAATAGTTGAGCCAGCCACCAGGAACATTATCATGGCAGTAGTTTTGGTAGCGGCAAAGAGTGATTTTTTCAAACCGTCCCAGCTGAGGTTTTTCCCGGCCAGCGATACCAACAGGACACCCATAGCTCCGACTGCACCGGCTTCGGTAGCGGTAAACCAGCCGGCAAACAGCCCTCCCATAGACAATGCAAATATTATGATAACTTCCAGCAGCCCGCCCTTAAGTGACTCAGCCCTTTCCTGCCAGGACGCCCGGGGTCCCGGCGGGCCGATCTCCGGTTTTCTCCGCGCCATAACGTAAATGACCGCCATATAAAGCAGCATCAGCAAAATACCCGGTAAAATGCCGGCGATAAACAGTTTGCCGATCGACTGCTGGGTAGCCATCCCGTATACGATAAAAATCACGCTGGGAGGAATCAGTACCCCTAAGACCCCGCCGGCTGCCACACTGGCAGTGGCCAGGGAATTATCATAATTATACTTTTTCATTTCCGGCAGGGATATCGCACCCATGGTAGCAGCGGTAGCCGTATTGGAACCGCAGATAGCTCCAAACACCGCACAAGCGACCTGAGTAGCTATCGCCAGGCCCGCCGGCCAGTGGCCGATGAGCCGGTAAGCAAAAACATATAATCTGGTGCCGATGCCGGAATAATAAGCCAAGAATCCCATCCAGACAAACATGGGGATAACACTTAAAGTATAGGAAGAAAAACTGCTGTATATTTCCCGGACCACCATATTCATTCCCGCCTCAGCAGAAGCTGTGTAACTGAAACCGGCAAAGCCGACCAGAGCCATGGCAAATGCAATCGGCATCTTCAGAAATATCAGCAGCAAAAAGATCAGCAGTCCGATCAAACCTAATTCCAAAGCACTCATTTGACTGCCATCCTGACTGCATCAAAAAGTTTGATGACGATAACCATTGTAAGTACTAAAATACCGAATGCTGCCATAAATATGACCGGGTACAAGGGGATGGAAACCGTCCCGGCCAGCAGATTGGAAACCATCATGCTGCGGGCATAAGCAGCCATAAACCAGACTGCGGCTCCCCAGAAGATTATTGCCGTCCCATTTATCATTATCCCAATAATACCCCGGACCCGGTCCGAAAACCTTTCCACAAAAAAATCCACCGCGATATGGCCGTTTTTTAATCCGCAATGAGCCAGGCCCAGACTTATAGCCAGGACCATCAAAATATTGACCAGATCCATGGTGCCGGTCAAAGGCCGGCTGAAAACGGCCCGCATCAATATATTTGCCACCACCAGGAAAGACATGGCAGCAATACAGATCGCTGATACTATATCCAATACCCGGCATAAAGTCCCTGTCAGTTCGGCATACCTTTGCATTATAAGCTCTCCTAAAACTCTATTTAAACTCGCGGTTGTATTTATCAGCCAGTGCCTTGACCTTATCCAGGATCTCCTGCCCGTTTAAACCCTGTTCATCCATACGACTGACGAAATCCTGCTGCACAGGCCCGACCAGCTTGATCCACTTGTCCGTCTCTTCCGGGGTCAAGGTGATTATTTCCATGGCATTGTCTTTTATGGCGCCATTCATAGCCGCTTCGTCTTGTTTATCCCATAATCCCATGCCGACCTGCTCAAAATACTCCCGGCTCACTCTCTCAATGGTCTGCTGGGTTTCCGGGTCGAGCGAATTCCATACATCTTCATTCATGGTGACAAAGAACAAAGTATTATAGAGAAACGGAGTCCTGGTAATGTAATCGGTAACCTCCGCCTGCTTCCATCCCTGCAGAACTTCCAGCGGCCCCAGATTACCTTTTACCACTCCTTTGGACAATGCTTCATAAGCCTCGGACTGCGGCATCGCCACCGGAGTCGCTCCCAGCGCCTGCAAGGTGGCTGCACTGAGTCCCGTAGCCCTGATTTCCATGCCCTGCAGATCCTGCAAATTGTTGACCGGTTCCCTGGTAAACAAGTCACCGGGGCCGGTAGTAATGACCATCAGCAGGTGAGTATCCTGGACTTCGGCAGGATTCAGTTCCATAAGGCCTTGCCAGGCCACCATGCTGGCAACTTTGGAGTTATTGTAGGTTATCCCCGGCAGTTCAAAAACCTCACTGACCGGAAAATTTCCCCGTGTGTATGAAAAACATGAAATGCCGATATCAGCAATGCCATCTCTTACTCCGCCATAAATATCCGCCGCTTTTAAAAGCGTTTCTCCCGGGTAACTGGTTATCTTGACCTGCCCATCGGTAGCCTGTTCAATTGCCGCTGCCCAGGGCTGCACCAGATCAGTCTCCGCCGGATGCGTGGCCGGCCAGAAATGTGCCAGTTTCAGTTCGATCTGCTTTCCATCATTATCTGCCGCGTCAGCAGATGCTGACTCGTTTTTGTCACAGCCGCTTACCATGGTAAGCAGCAATACCAGCAGGATACCTGCTATTACCATCCTGCCGGCTGAAAATTTTCCCTTGCACCTTAAACCCTTTACCAAACCTTTTCCCATACTGCCATCCTCCCAAAATAATTTTTTAAATTTGGGCAATAAAAAAAACCCTGCAGGGTTTTCAAAGAAAAGTCAAACCATTCTCTGCCTATTGATACACACAGAAAACGATGACACCCTTATCCCTACCGTACTGCCCTACTACCCTTTTTTGAGTCTGAAACCAACTGTCTCTTCCATACTGCTTAAACTACTGAACTACTTAACTACAAACATAATATCATATTCTTTTATAAATATTATATTAATTTTATCTTATTAAATGATATCCTGCCACAAAAATTTTCTTTATTCGTATATAAACAGCCCGATATGCAAACTGCTAAGGAAAGATCATGAGCGGTGAAAGGAGACTGATATGCAGTACAGCGCCTGGGAAGGATTCAATGCCGGCGAATGGGTCCGGGAAGTAAATGTCAGCGATTTTATCGATAAAAACTATACTCCTTATGAAGGAGATGAAGCCTTTTTGGCCTCCCCCACCGAACGAACTGTCAAACTGTGGGATAAAGTCAAGCAACTGATGTGGCAGGAGCATCAGCAAAACGGAGTACTTGACATCGATACCCGTACCGTATCCTCCATTACCTCTCACGCCCCCGGCTATGTGGACCGGGAACTGGAAATAATCGTCGGCCTGCAAACGGATGCTCCGCTTAAGAGAGCCGTGATGCCGGCCGGGGGGATCCGCCTGGTAAATGCTGCCCTGGAAGCTTACGGTTATGAAACCGACCCGGAAATGGAGCGAACTTTTACCCGTTACCGTAAAACCCATAACCAGGGAGTATTCGATGCCTATACCCCTGAAATCAGATTAGCCCGTAAAGCCGGGATCATTACCGGCCTGCCGGATGCTTACGGGCGCGGGCGGATCATCGGCGACTACCGCCGGGTCGCCCTTTACGGTGTAGACTTTTTGGTCCAGGACCGTATCAGCCTGCAAAAAAGCCTTAACCGGCCGGTCTTCAGCGAAGAAGTCATCCAGATGCGGGAAGAACTATCGGAAGGCATAAAAGCTTTAAAAGAATTAAAAGCAATGGCAACCTCTTACGGCTTCGACATCTCCAGACCCGCCCGCAATGCCCGCGAAGCCGCCCAGTTTATCTATTTTGCCTATCTGGCCACCGTAAAAGAACAAAACGGCGCCGCCATGAGCCTGGGCCGCATCTCCGCTTTCCTGGATATTTATTTTGCCCGGGACCTGGATAAAGGCGACCTTAACGAATCCGCCGCCCAGGAGATCATCGACCAGCTGGTAATGAAACTGCGGATGGTAAGATTTCTGCGCACCCCGGAATATAATGAACTGTTTTCCGGCGACCCGGTATGGGTCACCGAAGCCCTGGGCGGAATGGGCGTTGACGGCCGGACCAGAGTCACCAAAACTGCTTACCGGATGCTGCACACCCTAACCAATTTAGGCCCGGCCCCGGAGCCGAACCTGACCGTCTTATGGTCTCAGCATCTGCCCGCAGCTTTTAAAAAATACTGTGCCCGTATTTCAATTCAAACCAGTTCCATACAATATGAAAACGACGACCTGATGCGGCCGCTGTGGGGGGACGACTATGCCATCGCCTGCTGTGTATCCGCCATGCGGGTGGGAAAACAAATGCAGTTTTTCGGCGCCCGGGTCAACCTGGCCAAAGCCCTGCTCTATGCAGTCAACGGCGGCACCGATGAAATTTTAGGCAAGCAGATAACTCCCCGCTATGCCCCTATAACTTCCGAGTACCTGGACTTTGATGAGCTGTGGGAAAACTATGAAGAGATACTGGAATGGCTGGCGCAGGTTTATGTCAACACCATGAATATCATTCACTACATGCATGACAAATATGATTTTGAACGGCTGCAGTTTGCCCTGCATGATCTTCAGATCCACCGCACCATGGCTTTTGGCATCGCCGGCCTTTCCGTAGTGGCGGACTCCCTGTCCGCAGTTAAATATGCGCGGGTAAAAGTTTTCCGCAACAGCGCAGGAGTTGCCATCGATTTCGCTGTCGAAGGAGAATTCCCCACTTTCGGCAACAATGACCCTCGCGCCGACGATCTGGCCGTACTGGTGCAGAAAACATTTATGAATAAACTCATGAAGTACCCGGCCTATCGCAAAGCTCATCACACCATGTCGATTTTGACCATTACCTCCAATGTAGTATATGGCCGTAAAACCGGCAGCACTCCCGATGGCAGGAAAGCCGGCGAGCCTTTTGCCCCGGGGGCCAACCCCATGCATGGCCGCGACCACCAGGGAGCCCTGGCATCCATGTCCTCAGTCGCCCGTCTTCCCTACGAATATGCTTTGGACGGCATCTCCTACACCTTTTCCATCGTCCCCGGCGGGCTGGGACGCGAGCCTCAGGAACGCATCCAGAATCTGGCCGCCGTCCTGGACGGATATTTCTTAAGCGGCGGCCATCATATCAATGTAAATGTGCTGGAAAAAGCAACCCTGGAAGATGCCATGCAGCACCCCGAAAAATATCCCCAATTGACTATCCGCGTATCAGGTTATGCGGTCAATTTCATCAAGCTTTCCCGCGAACAGCAGCTGGATGTGATACATCGCACTTTCCACACCCGGATGTAGGCGTGAGGCTAAACCTCGGCTCCAAGCGGTGTAGGGGCGATCAGTGATCGCCCGTTCCTTATAAAAATATAATAGTGTGGACAGTTGGATAGTTAGTCAGAAGTCAGAATCCGTGACAATAGGAGGCAGAATGGAAAATACCGGCTATATTCATTCAGTTGAAACCTTCGGTACAGTAGACGGCCCGGGCATCAGGTATGTATTATTCCTGCAGGGCTGCCACTTGCGCTGCAAATTTTGTCATAACCCTGATAGCTGGCGCATCGGGGCCGGAAAGAAAATGACTGCCGATGAGCTCACTGACGATATAAAAAAATACCTCCCCTATTTTAAAGCTTCCGGGGGCGGAGTCACCGCTTCCGGCGGTGAACCCCTTTTGCAGGCTGAATTCCTCCTGACCCTGTTTAAAAAACTTAAAGGCTTAAATATTCATACCGCGATCGATACCAGCGGTTTCGCCGAAGTGGAAAAGGTAAAAGAACTGCTGAATTACACCGATTTGGTACTGCTGTCCATAAAACACGCCGATCCGGAAAAATATCCGGAAATATGCGGCGGCAGCAGCAAGCGTCCCCATGCCCTGGCCCGCTACCTGACCAGGATCAATAAACCGGTCTGGATCCGCTATGTAGTTATCCCCGGCCTCACCGACGATAAGGAAAGCTTAAACCAACTGAATGAATGGATAAAACCCATG
>DAOPZM010000017.1:16308-60860 GCA_035353375.1 Syntrophomonadaceae bacterium | reverse complement strand
TCCCGCCAAATATTCCACACCAATAACAATAGCACCAGCTACAACAATACCACTTGCAGCTCCTGCTTGCTACCAAACCAGTAACAAATTGGACTCCAGTGTCTTGGTTCATATACCATTCTACTGGCGCAGTACCATAAATACCTTTGTCCTTATTTATGACAGCATCTTTAACAACTATTGTATTTCCATCAGCCAATCCGATTTCATTTGGCCCTCTATATTTATCCCGAATGGATTCTGCACATGCATGGGCAAAAACTCTAGCCTCATCACTTGTGGCATCTTGCCATAATTCTTCCAATGCATCTAAATCATCAAGATCTTTTTGACTGGTAACATTTTGTCTATCCCACTCGGTTGTATTTCCGCTTGGATCAAAATAATTCACCGGGTCATTATTGCAATAGACATACCAATTCAATCCGTCTCTTATCGGGTCTTCGCTGATAAACCTGCCGGTCTCCGGGTCATAGTATCTGGCTCTTAAATAAACATTGCCGCTTTCCTTGTCCAGGTATTCCCCGCAGTATCTGAAGGGGTTGGTGTCGTTGGGCTGAGGTTTCAGGTTGATTCCAAAGGCGTCATACAGGTAGCTTGTGGTTACGGTCCCCTGCTGGTCTGTCAGCTGGTGGTTGCGGTCCTTTGCTGGTCTGTCAGCTGGATAACATCTCCATGATTGTTATATAGATAATAACCGTTTATATCGCTTTTTATCAACTGGTATCCCCGGATGTATTTATCTATTACCTGGTCACTGCCATTTAACTCCATGACTATATTGCTGCCGTCCCATATATGTCTGGTTTCCTGGCCGTTTACTGTTTTGCTTATCCTTAGTCCTTTTGTATTGTAGGTGTATTGGTTTAAGGCATTATAGGTAATGGTTTGTCTGTTCGGCCGGTAAGGTTGTTATTCAGGTCATAGCTGTAGGTTTCATTAAGATTTCTTTGCCCACTAATTTTGGGAGGTAATATCGGGCAAATCAACATCTTCAATTATCATTAAGTCGCGGCGGTTTAAACCTTCCCGGTCTATGATCCTTAAAGCCTGGAGGCGGATGGATTTCTCCACCAAATTCCTTGCGTACCTGGCATTACCGCTATGGGGATGGCGGGTACGAATAAAATCCGCCAGTTCATTTTTCAGTTTCCAGCGTCCGCGGCTGGAAAGCTGGTATTCCCTCTCCGCATACATCTGCAGGGCAATTTGAAACAACTCTTCTTCATTATAATCACAAAAATCAATATGAATAGGAAAACGTGATCTGAGACCGGGATTGGAGCGGATAAACCGGCTCATTTCATTTGAATAACCCGCCAAAATTACGATAAAATCCTGACGATGATCTTCCATCGCTTTGACCAAGGTGGCTATAGCCTCCTGGCCAAAGTCCTTTTCCCCGCCCTGGGCCAAAGTATAAGCTTCATCAATAAACATAATACCACCCTGGGAACGTTTTATCATCTCTTTTGTTTTTTGGGCAGTATGGCCAATAAACTCTCCAACCAGGTCGGCTCTTTCCGCTTCTACCAGATGTCCTTTGCTCAGTATATTTATTTCTTTAAATATTTTACCCAATATACGGGCAACCGTTGTTTTTCCGGTGCCGGGGTTGCCTTTAAATAACATATGCAGTGTGGTTGGATCAGCTTTTAGCTGCAATTCAGTTCTTTTGGCCTGGATTAAAGAAAAAGCTGTAACTTCAGCCAAAGTCCGCTTTACTTCTTTCAGACCAATCAGTTTTTCAAGTTCTTTGAATGAATCTTTATCAGGAAAGGTTTCCGCCGGCAGGATGGGAAGATTGCTGCTGTTTTCTGCAAACTTCATGGAAATGACCACTACAAAATCACCACTTTCCAATTATCTGCGATATTATATGATAAACAGATAACAGTGGTGCTGTTTTGAGCCTGCTCAATTCACTATATGATAGATTTAAGTTTATTCGTTATTTAATTTATCATCCGGAATAAGTGGCCCAATCGGCCTTATGGGCGCGACAGTAGAAATGGCATGTTTGTAAACCAATTGTTGTTTGCCATCAAGTTCAACTATTACAGTGAAGTTGTCAAAACCTTTGACATTTCCTTTAATTTGAAATCCGTTGACCAGAAAGATTGTAACAGCAACCTTTTCTTTCCTTACTTGATTAAGGAAGAGATCTTGCAGGTTTATAAGGCTTTTACTCATCAAGGCAGGGCCTCCCATCCAATTTCTATATTTGCAATGAATTCTACACTCCTGATAATTGTCCTTCCAAATAGGCCGAAATATTTTCCGCCAGCAGTTGTTCATCATTGATTTTTCCAGCATCAAACCAGTATATTTTTATATCCCGGTTAAACCAGGTATACTGTCTTTTGGCATAGCGTCTGGTTTCACGCTTAATATCATCCAGCATTTGTTCCCGGGTAAGCAGGCCCTGAAGATAATATACAACCTGTTTGTATCCTAATGCCTGCATCGGTTTATTATCCAAACTGTATCCGGCCTTAATAAGCTGCTGTACTTCATCGATAAATCCTGCTTTAAACATTTCCTCAACCCGCTGTTCGATACGTTTATATAGTAATTCACGTTCCATATACAACCCTGCTGCCGCAAAATTGTAACTGTCTTCCTTTTTGGTCTGAAACTTTGAAAATGGCTGGCCGGTCATTTCATATACCTCTAATGCCCGAATGATCCTCTTTTCGTCTTGGGGACTGATCTTTTGCGCATAATCCGGATCGACTGCCTGTAAATGGCGATAAACATTATTGATGCCGTTCAAATTTATTTGTTGTCGATACTTTTCCCGTACTTCCCTGCTTGATTCCATGGGAAATAATTGATAATTATCGACCACCGCCTGGTAATATAAACCGGTTCCGCCAACCAATAGCGGGATTTTTCCCTGTTCATTTAATATTTGAATTATCCGGGCTGCGGATTGCTGGTATTGGGCAACACTATAATCACTGTCGATATCAGCTACATCAACCAAATGGTGTTTTACTATTGCCTGCTGTTCACGGTCAGCTTTAGCGGTACCGATGTCCATGCCCCGATAAACCTGCATCGAATCACAGGATATGATTTCTGCGTCTATTATACGGGCTGCCTGCAAGGCTATTCCAGTCTTTCCAACAGCTGTGGGTCCGACAATAGCAGCAAGTTTCAACATGACTGTTCCTTTCCGCTCATGACATAAAGCAACCGGTTATATATTAATATAGCCATAACTGATCTTATTGTTAATACTGCCGGCAAATTTGGCAAAACCCAGTTTTTGCATTTCATTGCTCATGAACTTTTCTTTCATAACTACTCTTTTCCTGGCCACCCGGCAAGCTTCAGCAATGGTATCGCATGTCAAAGGAGCATGGTCGGCGATAAGCCTTAATGGTGCCAGAGGCTGGCTTTTAAGCAGCGGATGCCGGAACATGGGATCAAAGTAAACAATATCATACGAATTATCAGGCTGGCTCTTCAGGAATTCATAGTGATTGACGCAGCACACATCTATTTTTTTTATTGGTTCCATTAACCAGCTTATCTTTGTTTGGTAGGTTTTCATCCCCCATTTGACAATGACGGCAACAGGATAAGAAGACTCAAGTCCTGAAACCCGGCCATCAGTAAAATATGATGCTACTATAGAGTCTGCCCCCATCCCTAATGTGCAATCCAGGAAACTGTCGCTCCTTTGCATATCGCAGGCCTTGACCAGGGTATCTTCGATATGATGCTTTCTATAAGCAGACAGTCTGTTTTTAGCCATGCTGGGATGAAAAAAGAATTTTTCCCCTTCCATGTGCAGTATCGGGCCTGCTTCATGCCAGACAATGACTCCCTGAGCTTTATTATCCTCCGCCAGAAATTCCAGGCTCTTTCTGCGGCGGGAAATAAACTCAAGTTTAGTTTCCTTAAGAAACAAGTTTAACTGTGTACTGATTATCTCAGAAGATTGGGAAGTCGTAACGATAAGTTTCATTTTTGCCTCTTGAACATGCGCTGTAGATCAGCAGCATTTATATTAATAATCGTCGGTCGGCCATGAGGACAATTCCTGTAATTTTCTTCACCCAACAAGTCATCAAGCAACTGCACCATTTCGTCAATACTGAGTTTGGTGCCGGCAGTTACAGCTTTTTTACAAGCCATGCTGCTTAGTATCTCATCTTTTAAATTGATTGCTTCCCCGTCCTTAAGTAAATCCAGTATACTTGAAATCACGGCTGATTCATTGCCGGCAGCAATGTTTGGTACCGCCCTGATAACAATAGAATTATGGCCGATAATATCGATTTCAAAACCCAACTCGGACAGTAATTCCATATTATTTTCCAGCAAGGCAATTTGGGCGCTGCTGAAATCAACTGCCAGCGGCAAAACCAGCAGTTGTTTTACCGCAGCAGTCTTATATTGTCTGGTCAAACGGTTGTACCATATACGCTCATGGGCAGCATGCTGGTCGATTATCAACAGGCCATCGGCATTTTCAGCTAAAATATAGGAATCGTTTAACTGACCGATAATTTTAAAGTCCAATGCCTGGTTCCCGCTGACCAATTGTGTATTAGCTGGTTTTTGTGCTGTGACAAGAACTTCACCGGTTTCCTGATCATAATCCCGGCTGAAAATAGGCTTTTCAAAAAATATTTTTGGTGTCGCGGAAGGTCTTATATAATCGGGCTGCAAAAGAAATTCATTTATGCCTTTATGATAGTCGGGACGCATATAATCACTATGATAATTATTGCCCAGACTATAGCTGTTATCATCAAGATATTTTTTCAGTGCACCGCTTACGAAACGGAATACTGTTTGTTCATCCTGGAAACGGACTTCGGTTTTCTGAGGATGAATATTGACATCGAGGCTGTCAGCAGGAATGGTAAGGGATAAAAAGAAAACCGGGAACTCTTTGGATACCAGCAAGCCACGGTAGGCATTATCTACTGCCCGGGCCAGCATCGGACTGCGAACCGGCCTTTTATTTACAAAAAATAGACCTTGCCGGCGATTGTTTCTTTTATATTCAGGTTTTGAAATTAAACCCGTGAGTTTATATTGACTGCCGGTTTCATCTATCTCAATCAGAAAATTGTTAATGTCAGAACCATACAATACAAAGACAGTATCGCGCAGACTGCTGTTGCCCGGCGTTTTAAACTGGGTCTTTTTATAATTATCGAAAACAAACGAAATCTCGGGATAGGCCAGAGCATATCGCAAGACCGTATCATAAATATTGTTGCCTTCACTGACCGGGCTTTTAAGAAAGGTTTTCCGCACCGGCGTGTTAAAAAATAAATCTCTTACAATTATTTTTGTGCCGTCAGCAGTAGGATATCTTTCTAATTTTTTTATATTGCCGCCTTCAATTACGCATATGCTGCCGTCAGCCCCATGCGTTTTGGAGAATATCTCCACCCGCGCCACTGACGCAATGCTTGGCAAAGCTTCGCCGCGAAAGCCCATAGTGCTAATGGCAAATAAATCTTCCTCGTGCTTTAGTTTACTGGTAGCATGGCGCATAAAGGCCAGGGGCAATTCATCAAAATCAATGCCGGCGCCGTTATCTTCAACAATAATTTCCTCTGTCCCGCCGTTTTTGATACTGACCTTGATCAGTGAAGCTTTCGCATCGATAGAATTTTCCAGCAGTTCTTTAACAATGGAGGCCGGGCGTTCAATTACTTCGCCAGCGGCGATTTTATTGATTACATCATCATCCAGCAGTTTAATGGCCATTTATAAAATTGTCTCCACTTCCTTATAAGTATCCAGACTTTTATACTGGTCGTTGATCCGATCCTGTAAGTAAATAAAATCATAGTTTCCTTTGCTGCCCATTTGTTTATACATATCCATTGCCTCTCGGTGACAATCTTCACAGCAGTATGAAGGTACAGAAATGCAATAAACCTCATATTGTTTGGCATTGCGGTGCTGGGCGCTTGAAAGTATTACTCTGAAACCGCCGCAATTGGAGCATAAACGCAGCCGTTCAGTTTGATCTTCACTTATATAATCAGTGTCATAAAAGATGTTTTTATAAATAGTTTCGAAATCCTGACCGCGGGAACGGTTTTTTGCAATAGTATCCGCCCGGTTTCTAAAGGCATTTAACTGTATATCGACTATTTTCTTTATTGTTTCAAGATTCTGTTCCTTAAATCGGCCAGGCTCATAATCAGGCTCCCGCAAATTGGAATAGTCTATTCCGGCCATAGCCATGATGATCCCCATATTCACATAAGGCAATGCAGTTTCAACCGAATAACCGCCTTCCAGGACTGCAATATCTGGGGCCAGTTTTTCATTTAATCTGGCATAGCCCTGGGCAGAGAACCGCATATCAGCCAACGGGTCGGTATAATGATTGTCCTGCCCGGCAGAATTGATGACGAGGTCCGGTTTGAATTCATCCAATACCGGCATCACCAGGTTGTCAAGGACATAAAGGATACCTGCGTCAGTGGTTCGCGGCGGCAAAGGTATATTGATGGTGGTCCCATATGCTAAAGGACCGCCCCTTTCATCAACATGTCCGGTTCCGGGATAGAGAGTCCTGCCGTCCTGATGAAATGAAACAAACAGTACATCCGGATCGTGCCAGTAAATATTCTGGGTGCCGTCTCCATGGTGAACATCGGTGTCAACTATAGCCAGTCGCTTGATTTTATATTTTTGACGCAGGTATTCCACCATGATCGCCTCGTTATTTATGTTGCAGAATCCGCGATTGCCATGGCTGACCATCATGGAATGATGACCGGGCGGACGCACTAAAGCGAAACCGTTTTTAATTTCGCCCTGCATCAAGGCATCGGCGATAACCAGCGTAGAACCGGCAGAGATCAAATGGGCTTCTGTCACCTGGGCAGCAACATCAGGAACACAAAAATGCGCCCGGGCAATATCCCTGGCTTCAGCCAGCTTTGGTTTGTATTCCTTGATCTGGGGCAAATCCATGATGCCTTCCTCAAAAATCTGGTCCCGGGTATATAAAAGCCGCTCTTCCCGTTCAGGATGAGTGGGTGAGATGGCCCAGTCAAAAGCCGGGAAAAATAATAAACCGGTAGGTTTCTTCGCCATATTAATCCACCCCCTCAAACTCGTCAATGAAACCAGGTTTTATCTGCATTCCCACTTCATATAGTTTTCCTAAGCGGTCCCAGCCGCGGATCACATTGAATTGCTCTTCCATGGTAAACTGTGCCTCCCGGGCATAACTGCCCAAGCCTCTGGCAACAGCAAGATCCAGCAGATATTGCCGGGTGATTTCTTTGACATCCTCAAGCTGCAAGTCCTTATTTTTATTTAATCGTCCCTGTATCCCGCCTGGTTCGATAGAATACAAGTCTGCCTGGGTATCAGCATGCATATTAACCGCCAAAGTCGGCCGGGCAACTGCCGAACCTAAGGCATTGGCAACCGGTGAGTATTCATGGAGCATATGATCGATTTGCATATCACTGGCCAATTTTGGAATGATAGCTTCTGCGGCTGCTCCTATACCGATGATCCTGTCCAAATGGAATTCCTGCCGGTTGACGATTTCCCATACACGATAAGCCGGTTCCTGCTCCCACTCTTTAAACATGGCATCAATATTAGTCTTTAGCCGGGTAAGCGTTTCTTTGGTTACCAACTGGCAAAATTCAGTTAAGGGAAGATTCATTGGCAATGCTAAAAGTGCCAGTTTTTCTTCTGACAAAACGGGCTCTCCAATATTCAGCTTATAGAGATAATTGAACGCATCTGTGACAGCAGCATATTCGCCGCCAAAACATGCCGCCGGGCCTTTCCTTTCCGGGCCTATATGCAGAATGTCATTTTCAAGCCGCAGCACTGAATCACCGCCTAAAGGAACCGACTTAACCGCAAAAGACTTTATGTGAGTCAATTTACCGTTTATCCTGGCGCCCTGGGAAGCGTAAAGGGGCTGGCCGGCAATGATCAATGATATATCAGTGGTCGTTCCGCCTATATCCAGGACTACAGAATTTTTGACATCCTTCCAGGTAAGGGCCAGTCCGCCCATGGTACTGGCAGCCGGGCCGGAGAATATCGTTTCACAAGGATTTTCCCGGGCAGTTTCCAAAGGCATAGTCCCGCCGTCGGCTTTGAGTATATGGATCGGTGCTTTTATTTGTCGCTCCTTAAGGGCCTGCTGCATATGGTCAATAAAATTATTCCACTTCTCACTGGTCCTGGCCGTCAGGTAAGCAGTAAATGCCCGCCGTGGAAAATTTAGCTGCTGAGCGATCCGGGAGCTTATCACGGCTTCAGCTTCAGGAAACTGTTCTGCCAGTTCAGCTTTTACAAACAATTCATGTCGCTGGTTACGGTTCGAGAATTTACCGGCTATGGCAATTCTTTTTATATCATTGTCCTTTAACTGTTTTATAACCTGGCAAATCTCCTCTTTATCCGGAGGCGTTATTTCATTGCCGCGGAAATCCATACAGCCTTTAAGGAAATAAGTATCCGGAGCCAGGTTATATGTGTCCTGAGGCAATCCGTAACCTGACATTAGAATCAAGGCTGTACGCGGACCGCTGTCAGTTACTGTCAAATTGGTCACCAGCGTAGTGCTTAAGACCACCCGGTCAATTTTATTTACATCCTGGTCGATCAGCAGTTTATCCAGGACATTTAACAAGGTTTGGGACAGATTTTCATCATCGGTTGCTTCCTTGGCAAAAACTGAAACCCGTCCGTTGTCAAAAACGACTCCATCAGTAAAGGTACCGCCAACATCTATTCCTATCAGCATCATATTACCCCCTTTCCCTTAAATCAGACTCCGCTGTTTATTTTTTAAGCATTTCTTTCCATTTATAAATCAAGAGCAAAGCTTCTTTAGGACTTAAATTATCTGTATCCAAATACTTAAGTTCCTCATTAAAAGGGTCTTCGGCCGGAAATAATTCCTGCTGCAGCACATTTATACGAAATGGTGTTTTTTCCTTTTCCAGTTCCTCCAGAATTGTCTGGGCCCTTAAAATGACCGGATTGCTTATGCCCGCCATCCGGGCTACATGTATGCCATAACTTTTATCAGCTTTGCCAGACAGTACTTTCTTTAAAAATACCACATTATCCCCTGAATCCAAAACTGACACCGACAGATTAGTAACTGCCGGTAATTCCTCGGCCAATTCAGTTAATTCATGGTAATGGGTAGCAAAAAGACTCCTGGCTTTGATGCGATTTACTATATATTCGCTGACCGCCCGGGCCAGGCTTAATCCGTCGTAAGTACTGGTGCCGCGGCCAATTTCATCAAGGATTATCAAACTGTCGCGGGTAGCATTATCCAATATGTAAGCCACCTCAACCATCTCCACCATAAAGGTACTTTGTCCGGCAGCCAGATCATCTGAAGCCCCTACCCGGGTAAATATTTTATCCACAATACCGATATCGGCACTGTCTGCCGGAATAAAGCTGCCGATTTGAGCCATTAAAACCAGCAGTGCAGTCTGGCGCATAAAAGTGCTTTTCCCTCCCATGTTGGGACCGGTTATAACGGCAAAACGGGTATCGCTGTCCATTTTTATGTCATTGGGAACAAAACGGGAAGTAAGCAAAAATTTTTCCACCACCGGGTGTCGCCCGGCTTTTATTTCCAGGTTACGGTCCCGGTTCAGGCGGGGGCGGACATAATTATTTAAATAAGCCGCTTCCCCTAAAGAATAAATAACATCCAGATCAGAAATCTTATCGGCCGTGATCTGTATCATTCCTATATACGGAGCAATAGTATCTCTGATCTTTACGAATTCTTCATACTCCAGAGCAAATAATTTCTCCCGGGCCCCTAATATCTTTCCTTCATAATTTTTTAATTCTTCATTAATAAATCTTTCGGTATTGACCAAAGTCTGTTTGCGGTGATAATCAAGGGGGATCATATGTAAATTGGATTTGCTGACTTCGATATAATAACCGAAGATTTTATTGAAGCCAACTTTCAAATATTTCATGCCGGTCCGCTTTTTTTCCCGGTTTTCAAAATCAACCAGCCACTCTGAACCTTCCTGGCTCAATTGCTTTAAATCATCTATTTGCTCTTTATACCCTGGCTTGATTATGCCGCCTTCCTTAATGCCTAAAGGAGGGTTATCATCGATTGAGTCACTGATTAAACTATGCACATCTTTAAGGGCATCCATTTGGCTGATTTCTTTCAGCAAATCACTATCGGCAGTACTCAACAGTTCTTTTAATTGGCCGACGGCAGCAATAGAGGTTTTCAAAGCTATCATATCCCGGGGGGTGGCAATGCCGCTGCCAATTTTCCCGGCGATTCTTTCCATATCATAAACATTGCTTAAAGCTTTTTGCAGCTGGCTTTTTAAAGCCAGCTTGGTTTTGATTTCTTCTACACCATCCAGTCGGTAATTTATCGAATTTATATCCCGGGAAGGCTGCTCGATCCATCTTTTCAGTTTGCGTTTGCCCATGGACGTATTGCAAAAATCAAGCACCGACAGTAATGAGCCTTCCCTTCTGCCCTCTCTGATTGTTGATGACAATTCCAGATTTCTGCGGGTAGCAGCATCCATTTCCACAAAATTATTGGTACTGTACTGTTCAATAGTTTTAATATGGGCAAGATGGGTCTGACACATTTCCTGTAAAAAACTTATAATAATGCCGGCCGCAACAACGCCGGGCCCGCTTAAGTTTAAATCAGGACCTGTATCATCGGTAATATCGATCTGGCTTTTTATTAAAGCAATTGCCTCCTCAACATTTAATACAGCAGCTTCCACCATGGTAAATAAAGTAGGGATATTCAAGTTTTTCTCCTGCCATTGATTATCCAGGCTGTCAGAAGGCGTTACCAGACATTCAGCTGGTCTGAGGCGGAAAAGCTCTCCGGTCAGCTCGTTGAAAGCATTGCTGCCGCTGAATTCTGTTACCATAAATTCCCCGGTACTGACATCGCTGTAGGCAAAACCAATCACCCCCGGATTTTCGTAAATAGCTGCCAGGTAATTGTTGTTGCTTTCAGTTAACATGCAGTCGTCCAAGACCGTACCAGGGGTTATGATCTGGGTTATTTCTCTTTTTACAATACCTTTGGCTTCCTTGGGATCCTCTATTTGCTCACAGATAGCCACTTTATAGCCGCGGGAAATCAATCTCGCAATATAGCTGGAGGCAGAATGGTGGGGGACTCCGCACATGGGAACTTTATTCTCTCCATTATCCCTGGCTGTCAGTACAATTTCCAGTTCTCTTGCTGCCAGCACTGCGTCATCAAAGAACATTTCATAAAAATCACCCAGGCGGAAAAATAATATAGCATCTTTATGTAATTCTTTATGGGTTAAATATTGTTGTATCATTGGTGTAGGCTGAGACAAGATGACTCTACCTCCTGCAAGAAAGAATTGACAAATCAGGTCTTATGACCGTTAAAAAAGGCACCCGAGGGCACCATTGATGATTGCTTCACAAACTTTTAAATGTTGCTGCCCGCCCTCTTTAACCCGGAAGCCCCATTCAAAAGGTACTACATACGGGAACATTCCCTTTTGGGTTATGTCCCCGTACCTTTTTACAACTGGTCACATTGCTTCCGGAATCTGCTCTAACTTTTTACCCGCTCTGATAGGGTTACTAATATATGAACAAATACTTTTTTTCATAATGATTCAATACTTTATTTTCCAGCAGTTTAATTTACATGCTGCCGCAGCCGCAGTCACAGGAACCACAACCGGAAGAACAAGTATCCTCGCCGGCAATAGCAGAATTGATAGCATAATAAACCGCCTGCATTAAATTATCGAATTTTTCCTGAGCCATCATTAATTGCTGAATAGTTTCATTACTGGACAACTGGTCTTCTAAAATCTGTAAATGATCTTCATCGGTTTTACTGACGATTTTCCCTTCATTCAGTTGGTCATCCAATTTAATTTTTGCATTCTGATAATTTACGATCAGGTCATATGCACGAGTATCTTCAGTAATTTTGGCTTGCATATTCTTTACTTGTTCGATTTCATCGGACTGAGCTAATGCTTCACCCAGTTCGAAAGCTAATTTGATGATGTCTTCTCCGCTCATAATAATCAATTCCTCCTAAATTTTAATTAATGTCTATTTCGCCAAATAATGAAAAAGTTTTACCCTTGGTTATTCTAACATTAATAAGGCTGCCGATTAAGTCTCTTGACCCGGAAAAAATTAAAATCCGGTTATTATCGGTTCTGCCGGTCAGCTTATCGGGATTGGTCTTGCTTAAGCCTTCCACTAAAACTTCCTGCACGCTGCCCTCCAGTGCTTTATTAATATTTGCTGCTATACTGTACTGAAGCTCATTTAACCTGCTTAACCGGTTTTTCTTTTCATCCAGTGTCAGCTGATCTTTAAATTCTGCCGCCCGGGTTCCAGTGCGCACTGAATACATAAAAGTGAAAGCAGCATCGAACCTTACTTTTTCGACCATTTCCAGGGTCTGCTGGAAATCCTGTTCTGATTCTCCGGGAAAGCCTACAATTAAATCGCTGGTGATGGCAACATCCGGAATTGCTGAACGAATTTTTTGGGTTAAACTTTCATAGTGTTCCCGGGTATAACCACGGTTCATCATGCGCAAGATTTCGTTACTGCCAGCCTGTAACGGCATATGGAAATGCTTGCATATTTTTTTATTCCCGGCAACTGTCTGTATAAGTTTATCTGAAATATCCTTGGGATGGGAAGTAGTAAATCTTATTCTTTCTATTGGTTCTATTTTGACTGCTGCATTTAATAAATCAGCAAAATCTAAATCCATTCCCTGTTTACTGCAATAAGAGTTAACATTTTGCCCCAGCAAGGTAATTTCTTTATAACCATGCTCTCCCAAATTAGTTATTTCTGCTAATATATCGTCAGGCTGACGGCTTCTTTCCCGGCCCCTGGTATAAGGGACAATACAATAACTGCAAAAATTATTGCAGCCGTACATGATGTTTACAAAGGCTGATAATCCGGTTTTTCTGAGACTGGGGATGTTTTCGATAATGTTGCCTTCTTTTTCCCAGACCTGACAGATTCCCGAATTCCTCTCCTTTACTTTGGCGATCATTGCCGGCAGTTCATGAATATTATGCGTGCCAAAGACAATATCTACTCCCTGCTTTTTCAGCCGTTGCTGATTAGCCGGTATCTGTGCCATACAACCACCAAAAGCGATCAATAAATCTGGTTTTTGGCGTTTTATTTTCTTTATTTCACCCAGCTTGCCGAATACGCGATTCTCTGCAGAATGCCGGACACTGCAGGTATTAAAAATGATAATGTCAGCTTCCTCCGCATGGTTGGTTTCACAGTAGCCCATCGCCTCCATCAGACCAGCAATAGTTTCAGAATCTCTGACATTCATCTGACAGCCATAAGTTAAAATATTATATTTTTGAGGTTCATATAATTGCTGCAATTGTATTCCTCCCGATTTATTTATTATAACCTTTTTATTTATCAAGAGAAATTCTTGTACGTAAAACTGATTTAAAAACAAAACACCCGGAATATGGCCCGGGTGTTTCTATTTCAGATCATGTTTAAATAATAATTCTTAATATGGTTCACTGAATAATTCAAAGTGATCTTTTGGATGCAGGCAAGCCGGGCAAAGTTCCGGAGCGCCCTCACCTTCATGAACATATCCGCAGTTGCCGCATTTCCATTTGGTTTTTTCAGCCTTTTTAAATACAGTGCCATTATCGATATTCTCTGCCAGTTTATTAAATCTGGCTTCATGGGCAGTTTCAGCTTTGGCTATCATTTTAAATGCAGCTGCAATCTCATGGAATCCTTCTTCTTCAGCAACTTTAGCAAACGCAGGGTATAAATCCGACCATTCTTCTCTCTCCCCGCCTGCTGAATATTTTAAATTTTCAAGGGTGCTGGCCTGGGCAACCGGATAATCAGCAGTTATTTCAATAGTGAAGGGCATTTCCCCTTCCATGCCTTCCAATAAAAATTTGTAGAAACGTTTGGCATGTTCTTTTTCATTGTCAGCTGTTTCAATAAAAATATTTTTTATCTGCTTATAACCTTCTTTATCAGCAACAGATGCATAGTAAGTATACCGATTTCTGGCCTGGGATTCCCCGGCAAATGCTTTCAATAAATTCTCAGCTGTTTTGGTTCCATTTAATTTTTTCATTATTTAACCTCCTTTAAATTAATTTTTATTTTCAAGGCAAGCAGGACAAATGCCTTTACAATAAACATTCTTATCTTTTATTGCATAATTTTTTAAATAATCAGTGGCAAAAACATCTTTCTCTATGGGAAAATCATAAATACTGCTGCACATGATACATTTAAAATGACCGTGTATAGCTGTTTCATAGTCATAGCGAATTTCATGATCTTCAATATTGATCGGTATTACAATTCCGGCATCTATAAATAAATTAATCGAGTTATAAACAGTAGTTTTTGATAATGTTGGAATTTCCTCAACAAGTTCATGAAATATCTGCTCTACTGTAGGATGATTCCGGTTGAATGCCAGATATTCAAGTATTTTGATCCTCTGATAAGAAGGCTTGATATTTTTCTTAACCAGCATTTCGGTTATATCATGATTTAAATCGTTCATCGGTTAAACCTCGTGTTTGTAATCATTACATATATGTTATCATTGTAAATGCATTATGTCAAGTCTTCCTTTGATATGCCAATTGGATTTGCCGTTTAACAGCATTGTTCATTTTGTTTGCAATAAATAAATTACTGCTTTTAATCTATAGTTGTACGTATACCTGTGAGAAGACTCACAACTTTTTATTATTTCCTGCCATTTTAACAATGAAATACCCCAAGGTTGAAGCTATAATTATACAAATCACCGGTAAAAACCAAATGCTTAGTCCGGTAATATTTCCCCGGGCTGTTTCAATTGTTCCCCATATTATATAAGCAAAAATCAATACTACTTCGGTCTTTATGAAAGCTATCAGCATACGTCCGTTAAGATATTGGAAAGCAGCATTATTTTCTTTTATCGGCTGCATATAATTATAAAATTGAGGAAATCTCTCCAATAGCTTAAACACAACATAAAAAACCAGCATGACAATCAATATGATCAGCAAAGAGTTTTTACCGCCCCATGTATCCGGCTGCCCGTTAAAGCCGAAATGGGTTGGTATTTCAACAGGTAATGGGGGATAATTCACTTTCATGTATAACAGTATTGATACTATTGTCACGATAGCAATTACATCAAGCAGCACTTCAGTTGCAGTAACCGGAATATCCAAAGCCGGCCTTGGTTCTTTCATGAAATGATTCTCCTTGTTATTTGTTACTTAAATTAAACAATTATAACCATTGACGATAAAAAATAAAAGAGCATCTGTGTCTGGCAAAGCATATAGAAAAACCAATACCAAATCAGCTGCTCTTTATTAAGTCTTTGTTTATAATTAATTACCCATTTCCCAGCTTGCTTTAAGCGTCAGGAATATACTTAGCTCGATTAAATTATTTTATGATTCCCTTCTCCCGATAATACTTCTCTGCTCCGGGGTGCAGCGGATAATCAAGATCTTCAACTAATTTTTCTTCGCTTATGTCAGCAAATGAAGAGTGTACTGTTTTTAAATAATCAAGATTTTCAACGATCGATTTGGTGATCTTATATACGTTTTCATCAGAACTGTTTTTAGGTACAATCAGAATTGAATTTGTATGTAAACTGGGGATGTCTTCATCCAGGAAATCATAGTATTCGGTTTTTATATCTGAATTAAAATAACCATATTTCTCACACAGATTATTAATCATTTCAGGTTCAAGCTTTAAGAGCACTATATCTTTGTTTTTAGACAGCTCCTGTATATTCGGGGTTGGAACAAATACTGCCGCAACAATAACATCAATTCTGTCGTCGCTTAACATTTGACACGAATCACCTATCCCCTGATACAGAATCTCACATCCCCAATTACTCATATCATCAATTGTCAAGCCATACTCTGCCAGTAATTTTTCGAAGAAATACGGCCAAGCTCCTCCGGCAAGTCCTAATGAAATCCTCACCTTCATTTTATTCTTGATGATCTGATCAAAGGAATCAATCCCCAAATTGCTGTTGGCTACTATCTGGAATACTTGCGGCTGCATAACAGCCAAAGAGGCAAGGTTATCCATTTTTTTATCGTAAGGAGCTTCCCCGGCAGCACCGGCTGATGTAAATACATTATCAGACATGGCGATATCAGCTTCGTTATTATTTATTCTGGGAACATTCGTGCCATTGTTACCTGGTACAATTGTAACCACTGAATTTGGATAGCTCTTATTGATACATTCTGCAACACCGTTCATCATAATCAAACCGGGACCACTGGCAGACATGCCTAATAAAGTCAGGTTCATTGGGGTATTTTCTGTCTGCTTTTCAATATCTTTTGCCTTTTCTGAATTTGTCTCTTCTTTTTTTGAACATCCTGATACTGATAAAATTGATACAATCAGAATAGATATAATTAATAATAAAGCAGTTTTTTTCATCTCAATCTCTCCTGTTTATTTATTCTTATATATTTTCCTGGTTAAAAATAATACCTTGTCCCACTCCTTCCAACATAATTAATTAGTGTTAAAATACTTCACGGAAAAAAATATATCATTTTTTTGCCATAGCTACAAATATTTTATTAAACTGCAAATATCATTTATGTAAACACAAACCTGATTATATAGCTTACTAATTCAATCATTTATATACTATTGTAAAATAAATAACTGTGCTATATTAAATAAATACAATTATATAAGTTAATGTGACCAACAATTAAATATTAAAAAGCAATATGGTGAAGCGGGAGCTTTGAAAAGGGAAGCCGGGGTGTAAATCCTCCGCAACAGCCATTACTGTAATTGCTGACGAGAAAGCAAATTGCCATTGTCTGAACAGGACGAGAAGGCGCTTTTAAGGATGAAGCATAAGCCAGGAGACCTGCCATGTTGTATATACTTAAATACTATTCCGGGCAGAGGGAATATGGTATTAATATTTTTTGCCGTTTTGCTTTAGGTATTAAGACTTTCCGGAATATAGGAAAGTCTTTTTTCGTACTGATTTTTAAACGTTAGGAGAATGAATATGAAAAACTATATAAGAAAACTAGAATTGCGACAAGTCTTTGTCCAAAGTGCATTGAAAACGTCAAAAGCTATTATGATACCCATCTTAATAGCTCTGGTGTTAATTTGGGGATCGACAGCCTCAGCCGCCGACACTCCCCCAAATATGGAATTGGCATTGGACCAAACCACTGTATCTGTTTCACAAATAATACCAGAGGCAAACGGGGTTCGTAGCAGTGATAGCAATATGGCGATTGTAAACAATGAGACACCTACTGATGCCGCCAGTTTGAAATGGTCATATCAGGTCAGTCAAGCTGGTTCTTCGTGGGGCGCAGATCCGAGTTCGGGTCCGATTATTGTCGGTGATTATATATATTCGGTCGGTTCCAATACACTTTACAAATTCAATATTATAAGCGGCAGTGTTGCCGATAGTGCTGCATTGACCAATGATATCGACTCAACATATTTCCTTACCGCAGGCGGCGATATGCTGTTTGTCCAGGAAACCGGCGGTATAGTTGAAGCTTTTGATCTGAATACACTTGATTCCAGGTGGAGAAGCAGTACAGTAAGCATTGGGACTCAGGGACTAAGCCCGGTCTATTTCTATAATGACGGAATCAACGGCTATGTTTTTGCCGGTACAACCAATGCCAACAACAGTGCCGGTACCTATTATTGCTTAAATGCAGAAACTGGAGCTGTTGTCTGGTCCTTCGCGCCTGATGGAGTCGGTTTCTATTGGGCTGGCTCGGTGGTTGTCAATAACGCTGTCATTTTCGGCAGCAGTGATGGCCTCTATTCAGTACCAATCAGCAGCACAGGAGTAATTGCTTCCGGCAGTCTTTCAGACAATTTGTCTGTCAACGGACAGATCCGCTCGTCTGTCGCCTATGACAACAACAGTGGCAATATTTACTTTACTACTAATTCTGGCTATGTCTATTCCGTACCCGTTGAATCCAATGGAACCTTCGGCACTGCGGTTTCTGTTCAATTCGCTTCAGCCAGTACCAGCACGCCACTTGTTTATGATGGCAAGGTATTTGTAGGAGCTACTTCCGATGCCGGCCTTTATGTGCTTGATGCCAATAACCTGTCGGAAATTGCCTCGGTATCCTTAAGCGGCGGAGTTCAGTCTGCCCCGCTGCTAAGTAAGGCTTATGAAAGTACCCGCAAGCTGTATATATATATAACCTGCAATGCTCCTCCCGGCGGCATCACTGTAGCAGCGTACGACACAACATTAAATACTCTGACTTCCAGCGAATTATTTACGCCCACTGGTGATTTGGCCAATTATTGTATTCACAGCGTTATCTGTGACGGCGAAGGCATTCTTTACTATCAAAACGATTCCGGATATCTGATGGCTGTTGAAAACAGTGCTTATGATCCCGCCTTTCCAACCATTACATTGGACACGGTGGAACGCATTTCAGACTCGCAGGCTGTTATTGATTTTACTGCATCTGAATCGGGCAGTTATTATTACATTGTTGTTGAAAGCAGCTCTGACGAGCCAATTATTGATATGACCGGGGACGGTACTTCCTGCAATGCCGGGGAAAATACCCTCAATCTTACTGACCTGAGCACTGGTGCCAAGGATGTTTACATAAAATTAAAAGACTCCGACAGCAATATCAGTAATGCTCTCAAAATAGTTGTTCCCAAATATTCAGGCAGTGACGCCATGTCTGTCACCCTTCGGGTTGAGGGCATATCCGACAATTTGTATTATGATACAGTGGATATTCCTTATACTGATACTTTAACCGTACAGGATGCGCTGTTATATATTGATGAAATAGATGATAATATTACCTTTACCGGGGTGGACTCGGCATATATTACAGCGGTAAACAATGAAACAGCTTCTACCTTTGGGGGGTGGGACAGCTGGCTTTACCGCGTCAACAACATTGCACCTGCGGTGGGAATAAACCAATACGCTCTGAACAGTGGCGATGCTGTACTTGTTTACTATAGTGACGAATATGGAACCGGTATGCAATTTCCTGAGGCAGACAGCAGTAATCTCAGCAACGGTGTACTCAAATTTACCAGTTCAGATACAACTTATGACGAACAATGGAATCCAACTATTGTAAACAATCCTATTACCGGCGCAACCGTCACCTGGTATCATAATCGGGGCGCTAAATTCTATACCACCGATACAAATGGCGAGATCAGAATTGACAGTACCTATCTGACCCCAGGCATTCACCGGATACAAATTGAAAAATATGCTGATACGGAAGTCAATGGTCAATATTTGCCGCTGGTTCTCCGCCTGGCCCCTGACTACACTGTTACTGTAGCTGGAAGCAGCGGAGGAAACTCCGGCAACACTTCATATGTCACCGTAACCTTTACACTAATGGATGTTGACTCCGCTTTCAGTAAATCTGTTGAAGCGGAAAGCGGCTCAACTGTCTATGATATTTTCATTAAAGTCATGAATGAACAGGACATTGACTATGTTCTTGATAACGGCAATTATGTCAAGAGCATAGATGGGCTGACAGAAGGTGATGCCGGTGACAATTCCGGCTGGATGTATACGGTCAACGGTACCCATCCTGCTGTAGGTATTACAGACTATGCTGTAAAGTCAAATGATGTTATTGTATTCCATTTTTCTGATGATTACACCCAGGAGGGAGCCTTTGTCAACTTGAGTCCTGATCCGGTTATTATATCACCCGAGTTGAAAGATGTCAGCGAATTGGTAATTATCGATGAAACGGTATCGCCACAATGTACGTTTACCGATGTGGAAACAGATGCATGGTACTATGATGCAGTAAAATTCGTTATTGATAATGGACTTTTCATCGGTACCGGCCCAACAACCTTTGAACCTGAAACACCAATGACACGCGCCATGTTTGTATCTATCCTGGCAAGAGTGAGCCACGCTGATTTAAGTACTATCAGCTCCAGCACATTTAATGATATTGACATCAACTCATGGTATGGCCCATCAGTAATCTGGGCAAAGGCAAATGGCATTGCCGATGGTTACAGCAGTGAACTGTTTGTCCCCGATGATGAAATCACCCGCGAGCAGATGTGTTCGCTGCTGGTGCGATATGCAGAGTATGCCGGCATCAAACTTACTTCTGCAGAAGCCGGGATTGTCTTTGATGATGCAGGGTCGATCAGTAACTGGGCATATGAGGATGTTCTTACTGCACGGCAGGCTCAGCTTATTGCGGGCAAAGGCCATAATTTGTTTGACCCCCAGGGAATTGCCACCCGCGCTGAGGCTGCAATGGTATTTATGCGTTTTGTGCAGATTTTTATTAAGTAATTGTATTAAAAAGCGTCGGTGTGATTTGACAACCGACGCTTTTCTTTTTACAACATAATCTCAAGCGATAATAGCCGGCCTATTGGGTTTTACCTTGGCTACGGCTATTATCTTGAATCTCTCTGCGCAAAGTATATTAATTCTTTAATCAGACCAGTTTTATTTTATAATCCCCGCTTCCCGGTAGTATTTCTCCGCCCCGGGATGAAGAGGAATGTCCAATTTATTGACAAAATCCCCCGCTGCTGTTTTAGCCAGGGAAGAGTGAACTGTTTGAAGGTATTCATGGTTTTCGCAGATTGAACGGGTTATCTGATAAACATTTTCTTCCGAGCTGTTTTTGGGGGTTATGAATATTGTATTGGAATTTATGCAATCCAGATCTTCGTTTACAAAACTGTATGAACCCGCTGGAAATGAAGATTTATTATAGCCGTACTTTGCACACATGCTGTCTATTATTTTGGGCTCTATTTTTAGCAAAACAATATCCTTGTTTTTTGACAATTCCTGTACATTGGGAGTAGGAACAAAGGAGCCCATGACCATGGCATCGATACGGTTATCAGTCATCATTTGTACTCCAGTGGCTATATCCTGGTACAGAATTTCTCCACCCCATTTATTATAATCATCTTTTGTCAAATCATATTCTGCCAGCAATTGCGTAAAGTATTTGTCGCTTGAGCCGCCGGCAAGACCAACCGATATTCTTAATTTCATCTTGTTTTTTATGATTTCATCAAAAGAATCTATTCCCAAATTCTTATCAGCTATCAGATGCAAAGATGATGAATACAGATATGCGATACCTGCCAGGTTATCCATCTTTTGATCGAATGGTTCTTTTCCATCTATTGCCGCTTTTACGAAAGCTGAATCGGTGATTGCTGCATCTGCTTCGCTGTTATTCATTCGTGTAACGTTAGTGCCAAAATTCCCTGGAACAATTGTTACCACTGAATCTGGATAACTTTTACTGACGCATTCCGCCAGGCCATTCATGATTATTAACCCCGGTCCGGTAGCTGATGCCCCAATGAAGGTAAGATTCATTGGAGATTTGTCAATTTCAGCAGCAGACTGTTCTTCCTGGGCTGATTTTTCTGGTTGATTTGAGCAACCGCTGAATATCAATAAAAATACCGACAATAACGAAACAAGCAATATTAAGCTGTTTTTCTTCATTTACCAACGCCTCCGGATTTTATTATTTAATTAAGTCCATTCTTTTTCCAGTCTTGACTTATGATCAATACTTCGTATTTTTTAATGTCTGAGCTTTTGTTATTAAGTAATTAATCACAAATACTATAGCTGTTGAAACCAGGATAAGATAAATATTCCCGGTCAGTGTAATTATGCCGGCAATTATTATCAATAGCCGGGATAATTTTGGCATTTCTCTATTAAACCACCATCCTTCTATGCCCATCGCAATTAATGCGACAGAAATAACACCTAAAATAAACGCCATAATTATCTGGATTAGCGATGCCTGTAAAAGCAAAGCCGGCCAGTAAATAAAAATAAATGGCAATACATATGCGATAAGGGCCATACGCATCGCCATAAATCCAATTTTCATCGGTGGTTCCTGGGCAATACTTGCAGCAGCAAACGCTGTTATTGCAACTGGCGGTGTAATAGTTGCCATCGCTGCATAGAATAATATAAACATATGAGCAGCTATTACGGGAACTCCCAGTTTGACAAGTACCGGTGCTGCGACAACAGCAGTAAGCAAATAGGCAGTACTGATGTTCATAGCCAGCCCAAGAAACATAGTCAATGACATGACCAGAATCAAGGTTAATATTAATGATGAATTTGACAAAGACATTAAGACAGAACTGAATTTGCCGCCAATTCCGGTTAAATTAAAAACTCCGATCATTATTCCGCATGATGCCATAGTAGTAACTATCATTATTCCTTTATCAATGCCGTCTGCCAATGCATTAATGAAAACCTTCAATGTGATTCTGTTATTTTTATTTAGTATGCTTATCGCTGTGATCAGCATAATTGATTCAAGTCCAACTCTTGATATACTTGCACCTGTCAATGTCAGTCTTAATATTAAATAAATAATAGGAATAAAGAACGGAAGCCCTTGTTTTAAAGTCTTAAACAGCGGGGGGATTTCTTCCCTTGGCAATCCTTTTAAACCAATTTTACGAGCTCTTATATCTATTGTGAAATACAAAGCCAAAAAATAAAGAACTGCCGGTAAGAAAGCGGCAATAGCAACTTCCGAGTATGGTACACCAATGACTTCAGCCATTACAAAAGCAACTGATCCCATTACCGGTGGCATCAATATACCTCCCGCTGAAGCACAGGTTTCCACTGAAGCTGCAAAATCACCGGGATATCCGGATTTTTTCATCATCGGGATAGTTATAACTCCAACAGTTGAGGCATTAGCTACCGGACTGCCAGATATCATGCCAAATAATCCTGATGCCAGTATCGCGACTTTTGCCAGCCCCCCTCGGCTCCATCCGGCAATAGCGGATGCAAAATCAAACAGGAAGGCTCCGGCTCCGGTGTATAATAGGAATGCTCCAAATATTACGAAAAGAATAACTTCGTTGGTGGCTACTCCCATTATACTGCCCCAAATACCATCAGTTGTCATAAATAATCCTTCGGTAATGTGGTTTAAGGTGAAACCTTTATGCCCAAATTTTCCTGGTATAAATGGCCCGGCCCACAGATAAACCAGTGAAATGATATTGAGCAGAGACAGCCATGGTCCAATAACTCTTCTGGTTGCTTCCAGCAAGAGCAGCACTGCTATCAGTCCCATTATTATATCTGACGCATATACAGCATCAACAAAAACATATCTGTAAACCAGGCGCTCCAGATTAATATAAATATAGATGCTGACAGATATCGACAATATGGCAAGAATCCAATCATACCATGGTATCTTGTCTTTTGTATCTGTACCGGGCATGGTGTAACACATAAAGGTAAGGGCTAAAAACAAGCCGAAACAAAGACTTCGATGCAAAATTGGCTGAGGGTATGATATGATAGCCCAAAAAATATAAACAGCGGTCAAAAATGCGATCGTTTTATATAGTTTTGCTGAAAAACCGTTTAAGTTTCTCCTTTCACCTTCTCCGCCTATATACATTTTAATTCTGCTATATGTATCCTGAGCTTCAATCCCTGTATTATTTAACTTCATCAAATTGTTACCGCCTTATTTGACTTTATTTATTGCTGTTATTAAACTAAATACCAACTATTGATAATCTCTCAGGACGTTCTCCAGGACTTTTCTTGTATTCTCAGCATTCTCTATATGAAATACGCTGATATGATTTCCTTCCAATGGCACCACATGAATATCACTTGCAAATTCAGACCATTTTATTATTGAATTATTGGTTGCTGTATTACTAAAATTGTTCAATGGTTTGAAATAGATTACCTTGCCATCATATTTCTTATTTACCCTGTACAATGATCTGGCTTTGGCAATGATGGCTCTGTTTAATTCATAATCAGAAACCAATTGTTTTATATTTTCAGGGCTTTTCTTAAAAAAATAATTTATTATGCGCATTCTATAAGATTTTGTTTTTCTGGATAAGAAATTTTTTATGCCAATCCTTTTAATTTCTTTTAAATAACCCTTGAACCTGTTTTCAACAATAAAAACTTCTTCCGTTCCCGGCAGTACAGGGTCATACATCGCCAGTAAACTAATCTCCTGATTCTGCTCAGTTAATTGACAGGCCATTTCATATGCAATGGTTCCCCCAACACATTGACCTGCCAAAATGTATGGCCCTTCGGGCTGAACAGCCTTTATGTCTTTTATGTACTGTTCGGCTATCTGCTCAAACGTTATAGGATATACCCAGTCATTTTCTTCCGGATTCAGATCAAAACTGTAGAATGGGCGTTCTGAATCAAAATCATTGGCAATATATCTGATAATAACAGCTTTACCCTCTGCAGCATGAACAAAAAAGATTGGCTTTTTGCTGCCTTCCTCATTAAATGCAACTAAAAAAGGATAACTGGGTTTATTGGTTTGATTGTTATTAATGTAATCAGCTAAATATTCAATTGTCCCGGTTTTGAAAATATATTTAAGCGGTATTTGCAGCTTAAATATTTTTTTGATCTCCTCAAATAATACGGCTGCTTTGAGCGAGTCCCCGCCTAATTCAAAAAATGTATCGTTTACACTTATTCCTTTTACCGGCAACAACTTTCTGAATATTTTATAAAGCTTATTTTCTGTTTCATTGCGCGGCAGTATAATTGTTTCATTGGTATCCGCCAATGGCTGTGCCGGTATTCCCATAGCAGTGATCTTATCATAAAGCATCTTTCTCTGTACTTTTCCCGCATCGCTGGCAGGAATTTGATCCAATATATAAAGATTTGTCGGCATTTTAAATGACGTAACTTTTCCATTTTAAAAACCTGCGTAACTCTTTTAAAAAGAGCTCAGTTCCTTCCTTTAATACTATGGCTGCACCAACATCTTCAATTCCCTCCCCGGCAGGGATCGGAAATACTGTTACCTGTAATACATCAGGATGCTGAGCTATTGCTGCTTCAACTTCATAAGGTGATACCTTTTCCCCGCCCCGGTTGATTATTTCCTTGACTCTTCCTTTAACAAACAGATAACCGTCTTCATCCAAATATCCGCTGTCTCCGGTCCTAAACCAGTCCCCGTAAAATGAATCAATATTTATTTGGTCGTCATCATTATCATATAGTTTGATTACCTGCGTCCCCCGCACAATTATCTCACCAATTTGGCTGCTCTCTGCTATCCTGCCTGTCGCATTCAATATAGCTACTTCGATATCAAATGGGACTCCTACTGAACCTGCTTTATAACCTTGAGGTGAATTTATGCTGCAGGCAATATTCTCTGTTTCAGTCAATCCGTAAGCGATATATACTGGTACGCCAAAAATACTGTTGAGCCTGGCTTTTAATTCTTCAGTTACAGCAGCACCGCTGGTTCTGATATAACGCAATGAATTGCAATTACATTTCATATGGCTCTTTTCTGCATATTCAGTCAATGAGTGAAAAACAACCGGACTGCCATAAAAGCATGTCGGCAAAGTACGTTCAATTAGATCAAATAATTGCTCAACTACTAAGCTTTCAGGGAAAATAACTGTACCCCCAGCTGCCAGGATAGTTACTGTGTCATTAATACTGATCCCGCTGTAAAATGGGAATGTATGTAAAATCCTGTCCTGTGAATTAAGGCTCATGTTCTTTATTTTTCTTTCTGCACCAAAGCAAATGTTATTATGCGAACGTGAGACTATTTTAGGCGCAGAAGTTGTCCCGGAAGTGAATAAAACCAGTGCCGTATCTCCCCCTTTTGCATATATAAGCCGCGCTGGTTTTGCCGGCATTTCTCACCCGGTTAATTCAAATATTGTTTCACTGTTATCATTCTTCCTGGAAAGAAGAAATATTGGTATGTTCATTTCATCAGCTATTCTTTGTACTGAAGAATCCGCATTTTCAGATATGATCAAAGCTTCTATTCCAAGTATGGAAAAGTAATATCTGTATTGATTTTCCGAGTAATGATGGTTTAATGGTATGAATGAAGCTATATTGGAAACAGCCAAAAATACCAGTGATATTTCAATCCCATCCGGTATGATGCCAGCTATTCGCTGATTGGATTTGATCCCGTGTGAACTTAAATACTGGCTTAACTCAAATACTGTTTTGCTTAATTGGCTATATGTAATATTTTCTCCGACAGCATTTTCAAGCGCAGTAGAATCAGGACAATTCTTTTCGAATCGTTCAATAAAATCCATTATTCTCATATCAGACAATTAATTATCTCTTCTTTCTTACTATTATTAAAAGCAGGAACCTTTTACCAATGTATTGAATTAAATAGTATTACTGCATATACCCGACTTAATTGTTACTGATTTTGTCTAATAAATTATTCAGTACATCTCTCGTATACCAGGCGTTTTGTACACTGAACATGCTGCCGTGATCTCCCTTTAATTTGATAACTTCAACTTTGCTGTTAATTCCCTGCCAAAGCTTAATTGACTCAATTGACGATGCTTTTGACTTTTCAGGTTTGAAATATATCATTTTCCCTTTGTATTCTTTTGGCTCATATCTGCGCCGCGAATATCTTAGCAAGGCTTCCCGATTTAAATATTTTACGATTACCGAACGCATGAAGTTGGGGGTAATTTTATATATAAACATGGAACCGTCAACCATTAAATAAATTTTGATTTTACGTGCCTTCAGACGCAAATATCCCATTAAAGTACTGTTGTTTGCTTGTACATTATCACCTTCAGCATCTTCTTCCCGCTCTTTTTGTATTTTGCTGATAATCGTATCAAACATCCCCAGCAAGGCAATTTGCTGTCCTGCCTGGCTTAACTGCTGCGCTATTTCATAAGCCAGGATCCCACCCAGGCAATGTCCGTTTATAACATATGGGCCTTCAGGCTGTATTGTTCGGATATCTTTTATATACTCGGCAGCTATTTGCTCAAATGTTATAGGATGTTTCCATTCAACAGCATTATGATTAAAATAAAAACCGTAAAATGGCCGGTCAGGATCGAAATCTTTGGCCAGATTCATGCATACAGCCGGGGTGCCATCGGCAGCATGAACAAAAAACAGCGGCGTTTTAGTCCCTTCTTTATTAAAAGGAACGACAAAATTATATATATTTTCATTATTTTGTTTTTTTGATATGTATCCGGCTAAATCCTCAATGCTGCTGTTATTCAAAATATATGTAACGGGAATTTGTGTTCCGAAAACCCTTCTTATATGGTTGAACAATAGTACAGTCTTAAGTGAATCTCCGCCCAGTTCAAAGAAGGTATCCGTCACACTGATTTCTTTTACCGGCAAAATAGTGCGAAATATTTTATACAGTTTAAATTCCGTTTCATTGCGCGGAGCGATAATCGGTTCATTGGCATCTGCCAAGGGCTGGGCCGGTATTCCCATAGCAACGATCTTTTCATATAACATCTTTCTCTGCACTTTACCGGCATCACTGGCCGGCATTTGAGTTAACACATAAAGACTTGACGGCATCTTGAATGCTGTTACTTTTCCGTTTAAAAATCTGCGAATATCTTTTAAATAAAGCTCAGTCCCTTCCCTTAATACTACTGCTGCGCCGACATCTTCATTTCCTTCCCCAACAGGGATCGGGAATACTGTAACCTGTAATACATCGGGATGCCGGGAAATAGCTGCTTCAATTTCGTAAGGTGATACCTTTTCCCCGCCCCGGTTGATTATCTCCTTGTATCTCCCTATAACATAAAGATATCCGTCCTCATCAAGATATCCACTGTCACCGGTCTTAAACCAGTCTCCGTAAAAAGCTGCTTCATTTACCGCCGCTTCGTTATCATAAGCCTTGATCACCTGCGGACCGCGCACTGCGATCTCGCCGACTATGTTACAGCCCTGCAAATCTCCGTTTTCATTCATGATACCTACTTCAATATTATCCGGAACTCCTACCGATCCTTTTCTTATTCCTTCAGGCGAATTCTGGGTACTTGAAATATTGCCGGTTTCCGTCAGTCCAAAGGCTACATAGATCGTAACATTAAATACTTGCTTAAGCCTGGCTGCCAGTTCTTCTGTCAATGGAGCACCGCTGGACCTGATGCAATGCAGGGAACTGCAGCTGCTTTTTATATGGTTTTTCTGTGCATATTCAGCAAGTGAGTGAAATAAAACCGGACTGCCCAATATCCAGGTAGGAGCAGTTTTTTCGATAAGATCAAAAAATCTTTCCGGTTCCGGTCTTTCTGCATAAATAACCGTCCCGCCCGATGCCAGTACTGTTAATGTGTCATTCAGACTGATTCCTCTGAATACAGGGAATGTAAATAAAACCCGGTCATTGGTTATCAATTTCATTTCCTGCATTCGTTTTTGGGCAGACCAGTAAATATTGTTTTGTGAGCGAGGAACAATTTTGGGGAAAGATGTTGTGCCTGATGTGAATAAAACCATGGCAATATCTTCGTTTTTTGCCGGTAATGAAGAATATGAATGGTTTGCCTTAATGTTTCCTGTTACTTCATAGTTCCCTTCTTCTATATCACATTGTTTTTCAAGATAAAAAACAGGTGTGTTCAATTCTTCAGAAACTTTTATGCAATCGCTGACATAGCCTGCCGGCACAAGGAGGTAATCAATTTTTAAGATTTGAAAATAATAGCGGTACTGTTCAGCAGAATAGTCAGGACTCAAAGGAACAAATGCAGCTATATTGGAAACTGCAAGAAATGACAGCATCATGTCTATGCCGTTATCCATAACAACCGCTACTCGCTGGTTGACCTTTACTCCCAGAAAACTTAAACTTTCGCTTATCTTAGTTGCCGACTTATATAATTGTTGATATGTAAGATTCTGCCCATCCGGCCCTATAAGGGCCAGCTTATTGGGTACTTTCCAGGCTATAGGCCCGACAAGCTCAATTATCCTGGCATTTATCATATTTGTTTCTCCTCAGACTGTTTCTGGTATTAAATAAAATTTATTAGCAGGACCAAGACAATGATTAATTCCTTAATTTTATAATGACTTAGCACCAATTAATGTTGGATAATTTCTCTGTATAATTATCAAGTATACCTGTTGTACCATGTTTCATTTCACCTGCAATAATCGTTTTGCCTAAAATATTTTCCAGGAGCAATATGCACATAAGCGATTCCATATTATAAATCTTTTGTTCATCATTAATTAAGACCGCATCAATAATATTTTTCTCGCAATAGTTTAACAGCATATTGCGCATTCCTTCCGGCTGTCTGAAGTTTAATAACAGCGATGCCGGGTCATACCAAATACTACGGAAATTGTTGGCTTCCCAATCAATTATATATATTTTACGGTTCTTATCGATCAATATATTTTGCGGATGAAAATCGCAATGTGCCAATGCTACCGGTACAGGCTTGTCAAGCTTTTGCGCCCTTGTTTTAAGACTATTCACTGTTTGTTTAAAACCATCATAATTGAAAGCATCTTTGGACATTGAATTTATATTTTTTTCAATCTGCTGGCAGATTTCTTCAGCATAATCTTTAGGGTTTTTAAAATGCACTGTATCGTCTGCAATCTGCTTCATACATTTTACCGATTGTTTTAATAAAGTGGTATAACCCTTTTTATTTTTGTACATTGACAGTGTTTTCCCGTACATGATTGGTTCTTGGTACCAGTCATTACCATAGTCTGTTAACTCTATCATAAAATCGTAATAATACTTTTTACGGAAACGGATTATATTTTCGATATTTTTCCTTGGTATGCCTTTCTTGAAGATACAAACAATAGTATCATCAGCAAAATTATATAACCGCATCGAACGCCCTCGCCACCAAAAAAACATATTATTACCCAGCGTTTCAGTTCCTTTTATATCCATTGATTTTGCAGCCAACAAACCCAGGGAGCACAAGTACCCTGCTCTTGCCATTTTTCTTGCTGCTATTTTTGCAAATCCTCCCCGTGTATCATACTGGGACAGCACAAATGCAGTTATATTGGTTGACGGGAAACGCGGCGCTATGATGCCCAATCTTGGATAAACACACCATTTGCCTTGCCAAGGATTATCATAAGTTTTTATTTCAGCATTAATACCCAGGCATTTCTTAAACATGGTTTTTAATGTTGATTCATTATATTTATATAATTCATTATTTTCTGTCGCCATATAAATTCAAATCTCCTCTTTCTATATAATAATATAAATTCAATCTGATTTATCAGCTCTTCCCCCGCTTTTTAAGGGATATCAATCAGAACATCTTCAAATACCTGTCTGGTATATTCTGCGTTTTCAGGATAAAAAACGCTGGTATGGTTTCCGTGTGTTTGAATTATACGAACATCTCTCGCCAGCTTTGACCATAATTCGACAGAAGACACTGCTGCATGGCTGATGTTGTTATCAGGTTTAAAAAAGACTATGTCCCCGTCATATTTTTTCATCTTGTAATCAGCCCTGGCATTGCTGATAATACTCCTTTTATCCATACTGTTAAAAGTACTCTCCTTTAAGGCATTGGGCGAATTTTTATATATCAACTTTTTGTAATAATACCATTTTGTTTTAAAATACATAGCCGGACCATCTCGTTTGACTTCTTCAATATTTCTGACAAGTTTATTTCTGAATTGAACCTTTTGCTCGGCATCTGGCAGTATGGCATCGAATATTGTCAATAATGCAATCTCCTGTTTAGCTTTTTTTAATTGAATGGCCATCTCATAAGCAATGATCCCGCCCACACATTGCCCTGCCAGAATATAGGGGCCTTCAGGTTGAATCGTTCGTATATCTGCTATATAAAAGGCAGCCATTTGCTCAAATGTTATGGGATGTTTCCATTTTGCTGCTTCGGGATTAAAATTGATCCCATAAAAAGGCCTCTCCGGGTCAAAATTAATGGCAATATGCCGATACATTACCGATTCTCCGTCAGCAGAATGAATAAAAAAGAGCGGCGTTTTAGTACCGGTTTCCTGATATGGCATTATAAAAGGATGCAGTTTTTTACTTCCATGTCCTCCAGTGATGTAGTTTGCCAAAACTTCAATTGTTCCATTGCTGAATATATATTTAAGCGGTACCTGCGTCTCAAAAGCTTCTTTTATCTGATTAAATAATTCTGCAGTCTTAAGTGAATCTCCGCCCAGTTCAAAGAAGGTATCCGTCACACTGATTTCTTTTACCGGCAAAATAGTGCGAAATATTTTATACAGTTTAAATTCCGTTTCATTGCGCGGAGCGATAATCGGTTCATTGGCATCTGCCAAGGGCTGGGCCGGTATTCCCATAGCAACGATCTTTTCATATAACATCTTTCTCTGCACTTTACCGGCATCACTGGCCGGCATTTGAGTTAACACATAAAGACTTGACGGCATCTTGAATGCTGTTACTTTTCCGTTTAAAAATCTGCGAATATCTTTTAAATAAAGCTCAGTCCCTTCCCTTAATACTACTGCTGCGCCGACATCTTCATTTCCTTCCCCAACAGGGATCGGGAATACTGTAACCTGTAATACATCGGGATGCCGGGAAATAGCTGCTTCAATTTCGTAAGGTGATACCTTTTCCCCGCCCCGGTTGATTATCTCCTTGTATCTCCCTATAACATAAAGATATCCGTCCTCATCAAGATATCCACTGTCACCGGTCTTAAACCAGTCTCCGTAAAAAGCTGCTTCATTTACCGCCGCTTCGTTATCATAAGCCTTGATCACCTGCGGACCGCGCACTGCGATCTCGCCGACTATGTTACAGCCCTGCAAATCTCCGTTTTCATTCATGATACCTACTTCAATATTATCCGGAACTCCTACCGATCCTTTTCTTATTCCTTCAGGCGAATTCTGGGTACTTGAAATATTGCCGGTTTCCGTCAGTCCAAAGGCTACATAGATCGTAACATTAAATACTTGCTTAAGCCTGGCTGCCAGTTCTTCTGTCAATGGAGCACCGCTGGATCTGATGCAATGCAGGGAACTGCAGCTGCTTTTGATATGGTTTTTCTGTGCATATTCAACCAGCGATTGAAATAAAACCGGACTGCCTAATATCCAAGTCGGGGAAATATTTGCTACTAGAACAAAAAATCTTTCCGGTTCCAGGCGTGCTGAATATATGACTGTTCCGCCCGAGGACAGAATTGCTAATGAGTCAGTCAGCCATATCCCGCTATAAACCGGGAAGGTCAGTACTATACGTTCATGGTCGGTTAATTTCATTTCCTGCATTCTCTTTTGATTGGACCAGTACATATTGCTATGCGAGCGGGGAACGATTTTCGGCAAAG
The DNA here is from genome assembly GCA_035353375.1 of Syntrophomonadaceae bacterium. Lineage (GTDB taxonomy): Bacteria > Bacillota > Syntrophomonadia > Syntrophomonadales > Syntrophomonadaceae > UBA1368. The sequence goes on along the minus strand of DAOPZM010000017.1, from coordinate 28,523 downwards.
AAGTAGTCCCTGAAGTGAATAAGACCAGGGCAATATCTTCGGTTTTTGCCGGTAATTGCGTATATGAATGATTTGCCTCAATGCTTCCGGTTATTTCATATTCAAATTCATTTATATTGCCTTCTTTTTTCAGATTGAAAACAGTTATATTTAATTCTTCTGCTGTTTTTATGCAATCACTGTCATAGCCTGCCGGCACAAGGAGGTAATCAATTTTTAAGATTTGAAAATAATAGCGGTACTGTTCAGCAGAATAGTCAGTACTCAAAGGAACAAATGCAGCTATATTGGAAACTGCCAGGAAAGACAGCATCATGTCTATGCCGTTATCCATAACAACCGCTACCCTCTGAATGACCTTTACTCCCAGTAAACTTAAACATTCGCTCAGCTTTATAACTGTCTGATGTAATTGTTTATATGTAATGATCTGATTATCGACGCCAATAATAGCCGTGGCATCAGGATTGATTTCCATATTAGGTTCAATTAAACTCATTATTCTGATATTTTCCATTTATCCTGCTCCTTGGGTTATATTAACTTATCAACTGATTTCCGCCAGAACCTCTTCCAGTATTCTTCGTGTGTTTTCCGCATTCTCTTCATAAAATACACTGAGATGATTGCCCTGTATAGGAATTACCTTTATTGCGCTGACGAATTTTGCCCAGATGTCGATCGAGGTCTGAGAAATATTTTTTAAATTATGTTCGGGTTTGAAATAAATAATTTCTCCGTTATATTGTCTGATCATATAATTAGACAGCGCAAATTTCAATAAAGTTTCTTTATTCATCAATTTATAGATAAATATTTTTATCAGGTTGTTTCCTTTTTTATATATTGCTTGCAAAAGTCTACTGAAATAATATGATTTTTTATTGGCAATAAATTCTGAAACTGCTGTTAAACCCTGGTTTTTAATTGCATCAATCTTCTTTGCAGCTCGTCCTTTGATAGTTATTAACTCTTTCGGCCAATAAATTATCGGATCATACATAGCCAATAAAGCAATTTCATGCCCAGCTTTCTGCAGTTGCTGCCCCATTTCATAAGCGATGACGCCGCCGATACATTGCCCAGCCAGTATATATGGCCCCTCCGGCTGTATTGAAAGCATATCCTTTATATAGTTTTCGGCAATTTTTTCGACGGATATAGGATGTACCCAATTTGCTGCGTCATGATTAAAATTAAATGCATAAAATGGCCGGTCCGGATCAAAGTTATTGGTAATATGACGAAATATTACTGCCTCGCCTTCAAGCGCATGGACAAAAAATATGGGGATTTTACTTCCTTCTTCCTGAAAAGGCACCACAAACGGATACAAAGCCTTATTGTCATTATTTTTTAATATATATTCAGCCAAATCTTCGATGCTGCTGTTCTTAAAAATGTATTTAAGCGGAACCTGCAGTTGAAAAGCCTTTTTAATCGCTTCAAACAATACTGCAGCCTTCAGAGAATCTCCGCCCAGTTCAAAAAATGTATCGTTCACGCTTATCATTTTTACCGGCAGAATTTTTTTGAATATATCATATAGCAAAGCTTCAGTATCATTGCGTGGCATAATAAGTATTTCGTTTTCGTCAGCTTCAGGCTGGGGAATTATACCGAGAGAAATAATTGTTTCATGAAGTTTTTTCCGCTGTATTTTCCCGGCATCACCTGCCGGAATTTCAGGCAAAATATAAAGAGCTGTAGGCATTTTAAAAGTGACTACCTTCCCGTATAGGAATCTTCGCATATCTTTTAAATACATTTTGCTTCCGGTTTTAAGAACTACTGCTGCACCAACATCTTCATTTCCGTTGGCACCGGGCATGGGAAATACTGCAGCCTGTATCACATCCGTGTGCTGACATATCGCGTCTTCGACTTCGTAAGGAGAGATTTTTTCACCACCACGATTGATTATTTCCTTTATACGACCGGTTATAAACAAATAACCATCATCATCAAGATAACCGCAATCTCCAGTACGGAACCAATCATTAAAAAATGATTCCTGATTCACCTTTTCACCGTTGTCGTAACCTTTAATAACCTGCGGTCCGTTTACCGTAATTTCGCCGGTAATATTTTTGCCGAGCATCCGACCATATTCATCCATGATGGCTATATCAGAAAAACTCGGAACTCCCAAAGAACCTTTTTTATACCCTTTCGGTGAAAATTTATTATACCCAATCCAGCCTGTTTCTGTTAAACCATAGGCATTAAATACCGGAGCACTGAAAACTTTTCTTACTCTTTCGGCAAGCTCCTCTGTCAGTTGAGCACCGCCCGAATTTATAAATCTTATCTGATTTACAATTTTTATATTTTCACTTAGGGCAAATTCGGTTAAAGATTGTAGAACTGTCGGTATAGCGTAAAACCAGGTTAGTCTGTTTTCAATTATCAGGCGAAACAGCACATCTGGAGAAAAGTTTTCCACACACATAGCTGTGCCTCCGCTGGCAAGACTTGCCTGCAACACATTCAAGGAAGCACCTCTGAACATGGGCAGCAAAATTAATGCCCGGTCCTTTTCCGTCAGCGATAAATTCATCACCGATTGCTTCGCATAGTAATATTCGTTGATGTGGGACCGGGGTACGATTTTGGGCTTGGATGTCGTACCGGAAGTATAGTTGACAACCGCTATATCATCATCTTCAGCAAGTAAAATGGAGCAAGCATCGTAAGGCTCTAAATTGCTCTCAAAGTGATATATCGAATGTTCATTATGATTTTGTCTTGTGAGAAAAATTATTTTTATATCCATTTCCCTGGCTAAATAAAGTAAAGGACCTTTATATTGTTGCTTCAGAACAAGGAATTTAACATTCATGATTTCAAAATAATAGCGGTAATTCTCTTCAGTGAAATCAAAGCCCAATGGTACGCAGGAAGCGATATTGGAGATTGCCAGATAAGCTATTGCCATTTCAAGCCCGTTTTCCAGAACAGCAGCAATTCGTTGGTTTTTTTTAATGCCCCGTACAGCCAGATATTCTGTAAGACATAAAACTGTCTCATTAAGTCTGGCATAACTGACAGAATTACCTTTAACATCTATAAGGGCAACTGAATTCGGAAATGCAGCGGCAGATTGTTCGATCAAACTCATTATTCTGACACTTGTCATAAATTTCTCCCTAATTTTCAGCATAAATAAAATTGCAGAATCGACACATTTGTCAATTCTGCTTATCAGGAATTATTCCTGCAAAAAATCAGACATATTTATTGGTTTTTTGTGTTTATTTATTTGACCGGTTTGCCGTCTTTCCATTCGCCGTCAAAAGCCAGCGTCCCATCTTCAAAGTAAGATTTCCCTTTACCTTCTCTTTTGCCTTTTTTCCATTCACCCTCATACCAAAGATTCAGGTTGTCGTAATAAAGGAGTCCGTAACCTTCAAATTTTCCGTCGACCCATTCCCCGTCATATATCCTGCCGTCTTTGAAATATGCCTTGCCTTTTCCTTGCGGTTTGACCCCATCCAAATCGCCTTCATAAGCAATGCTCAGTCCATGTTTCTGTAATGCTTCCTTCTTGGTGCTGCCCTTAAATTGTTTCATATCATCCATGTAACATCCCTCCTTTTGACTAAAGTATAACATATAGATGACCAGTAAAATTCATTTTCTTTTATGTTTAGTTATAAAGTTATCCCTGCTATAACATTATTTATGTTACAATATTCAATAAAAATTCATTTGAGAGGGGAAATGAAATTGGGAATGAGAAAGAAAGTCTTATTGCTTCTATTTGCATTACTGGTTTTGAGTATGGGTGTATTTGCTGCCGGCTGTTCAAAATCTGATCAATCGAGTGAACCAGCCAAGGATAAGATCGAACAGTTTAAAGTTGGTCTGGAATGTGCATATCCTCCATTTAACTGGACACAAACTGATGACTCCAACGGAGCAGTTCCTATACAGGGCAGTACTGAATTTGCCGGTGGATATGATGTTGAAATAGCTAAAATGCTGGCTGAAGGTCTGGGTAAAGAACTGGTCATCGTCAAAACCGAATGGGATGGACTTCCTCCTGCACTGCAATCAGGTACGATCGATGCTATAATTGCAGGAATGTCACCTACGGCAGACAGAAAAAAGACCATCGATTTCTCTGATCACTACTATCGTTCCGACCTGGTAATGGTCGTACAAAAAGGTTCTGAATTCGAAACTGCCACCAGTCTGGAAGACTTTTCCGGCGCTAAAATTACGGCACAATTAAATACTTTTCATTATTCTGTTATTGACCAGATTCCTGGTGTAGAAAAACAAACCGCAATGAATGATTTCAATGCCATGCGTGTAGCTTTGCAATCAGGAATTATAGATGGTTATGTCTCTGAAAGACCGGAAGGTGTTTCTGCCACTGCAGCCAATGACAAATTTGCCATGGTTGTATTTGACGAAGGCAAAGGCTTTGAAACTTCTGATGATGATGTAGCTATTGCAGTAGGGATCAAAAAAGGCAATACTGAACTGGTATCTGCAATAAATGAAATATTGAAAGGTTTATCAGAAGACGAAAGGATAACCTTGATGGATAACGCTATCAAGAACCAGCCGGTTTCCCAATAGTTTTTAATTCAATTTGGAGTGTATTAACATTATGGAAGTAGATGCAGCCAGTACATTTTTCGAATGGGTTTACTATATTTTACTGACATACTGGCCCCTTTTTTTAAGAGGGGCCGGCGTAACTTTACTTATTTCCTTAACCGGAACCATAACTGGTTTTGGTCTGGGAATTATTATCGGCGTTATTCGTACCATACCTATAGAACAGAACTGTAATCCAATTAAATACTTATTTCTTAAATTGGTAAACTTTATCCTGTTAAGCTATATAGAAATATTCAGAGGCACTCCTATGATGGTTCAGGCCATGGTTATATTTTATGGTGCGGCCATGGTTTACAATATACATCTGTCGCCAATATATGCCGGCATTTTTATTGTATCTATCAATACCGGAGCCTACATGGCTGAGATCGTTCGTGGTGGTATTATCTCCATCGATAAAGGCCAGTTTGAAGCAGCCCATTCCATAGGTATGACCCATTCCCAGACTATGTTCAGTATTGTTCTGCCTCAGGCAATTCGCAATATCCTGCCCGCTCTGAGTAATGAGTTTGTCATCAATATTAAAGATACCTCGGTTTTAAGTGTCATATCAGTTTCAGAACTGTTTTTCATATCCAAATCGGCTGCCGGAGTAAATTACAGATTCTTTGAAGTATTCCTGATCACCTGTATTATTTATTTCATATTGACCTTCACTGTCACCCGCATTTTGAGGTATTTTGAAGTTTTGCTGGAAGGTCCTTCGGTCTATACTATTCACGGCTCACAGACAGTACCGCAGGCAGAAATACGAATTACTAACAGGGAGAGGCATTAATGGATAAAATCATAGAAGTGCGTCATCTGAAAAAATTATTCGGTGATAATGAAGTGTTAACAGATATCAACTTTGCTGTAAACAAAGGCGAAGTTGTATGTATTATCGGAGCCAGCGGTTCTGGTAAATCTACCCTTTTACGATGCCTGAACCTCCTTGAACTTGCTACCGATGGTGAGATTTTATTCCACGGTAAAGACATTATGAAACACAATATGTCAAATGCTGTATACCGGGCTAAAATGGGGATGGTATTCCAGCAGTTTAATTTGTTTAACAATCTTACAGTTTTAGATAATTGTATTATAGGTCAGGTCAAAGTCTTAAAACGCTCAAAAGAAGCAGCCCGCAAAAAAGCCATGGAATACCTGGAAATGGTTGGTATGGTTCAATTTATAGATGCCAAGCCTAACCAGATATCAGGCGGCCAAAAACAACGTACAGCAATAGCCCGGGCTCTTTCCATGGAACCTGAAGCACTTTTGTTTGACGAACCAACCAGCGCGTTGGATCCTGAAATGGTCGGCGAAGTTTTGATAGTTATGAAAGAGCTGGCCAAAAGCGGCCTTACCATGGTGGTAGTAACCCATGAAATGGCCTTTGCCCGTGATGTTGCCAACCGGGTTATATTTATGGACAATGGAATAATCGCGGAAGATGATGTTCCGGATGTTATTTTTAATAATCCGAATAATGAAAGAACCCGAATATTTCTCAAGCGGATCCTTGAAGACAGATAAAATAATAATTTTATGGTTGCTAATTGCATAAACATGTATTATTATATTATAAATTAATCTATTGTTATTAGTCAGGTCTTATGACCCGGCTCATCTGAGCAGCGGATTACCGCGGGACTTCATTATGTTGAAGCCCCGCTTTTTTATACTAATTTATCCTGGAGGTTATGATCGTGAAATTAAGTAATTTTTATAAAGAATTAATGGCTGATAAAAAGCAGAAGGTAGCAGCTTTATCTATAATTTCGAACACCTTGCTCGTAATTTTTAAATTAGTTGCTGGAATACTAACGAATTCAGTTAGTATTATTGCCGAGGCAATCCATTCGAGTTTGGATTTACTGGCCGCCATAATTGCTTTTACTGCTGTAAAAATATCCGGTCATCCCCCAGATAAAACTCATCGCTATGGTCATGGTAAATTTGAAAATGTTTCAGGGTCCATTGAAGCCCTGCTAATTTTCATTGCTGCCATTTGGATCATATCTGAGGCCTACCAAAAAATTATTAATGGTTCCGCTGTTGAAACTATAAGTATTGGTATAGGAGTAATGGCCTTTGCTTCACTGGCTAACTGGATCATTTCTGGTATCTTAATGAAAACTGCCAGGGAAACTGATTCCATTGCCTTAGAAGCTGATGCTATGCACCTGCGAACTGATGTATATACATCATTAGGGGTTATGCTGGGCTTACTGGTCCTATCGCTTACCAGGATACAAATCCTGGATCCTTTAATTGCTTTATGTGTTGCTTTGTTAATAATTAAAGCCGCTTATGAACTTACTGTTAAGGCCGTATTACCGCTTCTTGATGTAGCTCTGCCGCCTGAAGAAGAAGCTGAAATCGAAAATGCGCTAAAGATGACAATGCCCCAGGGGATAAGCAGCTTTCATCAGCTTAGAACTAGAAAAGCCGGCTCTGAACGATATGTTGATATGCATCTGGTAGTACAACGGGATTTGAATATCGCCCAAGTCCATGATATATGCGACCAAATTGAAAATGAAATAGAATTACGGCTCTCACATGTCCATGTCATGGTACATGCCGAACCTTGTGGAGATGAGGACTGTGAGCATTGTCAAACCAGTTGTGAACGATTGCGGTTAAAAAATAATTAATTTCAGACAAATTTTAACCGCTTAAATTGAAGTTTGTGATAATATTAATTTAATATTGTTTTATATCAAATTTTTAAGTTTATCTATTGCCCGGCAGTACAGTAGAACGGGAGCAAAGAAATATATAAGTTAAGTAGTATGGAGGTATGGAATAAATGGATATTATATTAACATTAGTACCAATTTTGGTTGTACTGGTTTTGCTTACTATATTAAAATGGCCTGCTGACCTTAGCGGATTGGCAGGCTGGATTTTTGCCATTTTAATAGCCGGTTTATTTTTTAATACTTCGCTCAAGGTCGGATTGACTGCTACTCTGGCAGGAATAATCGCATCATTCCCAGTTTCCCTGATGGTTTTCACTTCAATATTTCAGATCACCTTCCTGGAATGTACCGGTGCACTCAAGCGTATTGTCGCGTTTGTCAAAACCCTGGCTAAAAATAACCAGACCGTACAAATCATGATAATAAATATGGGTATTGGAACTTTGCTGGTATCAGTGGGAGCTACTCCGGTTTCTATCCTGCCCCCTATTATGCTGGCCCTTGGTTATTCCACTTTCATAGCAGTTGCTTTACCGGCGCTTGGTTTTGATGCCCTCTGCACTTACGCACTGTTGGGCGGGGCTTTGGTCATCTTCTCTGATATGACTGGCACCCCTTTAAACGAAGCTGCTCTGGTATTTTCAAATTATATGCCGATAATTTCGACCATGATCGGCTTTGGTATGCTTTATATAGTAGGTGGCTGGGCAAAAATGAAGGAAGGCTTCATTCCTTGTCTGTTAGCCGGACTCACAATGGGTACTACAGCAATTGCTATTGCTCATATCGGCAAAGGAATTGTATTGACCGGGGTAATGAGTGGTATGGCTACCATTTTAATGATGATATTGTTTTTAAGATTTATTAAGCAGCCCTTAATAGATCGTTCCGCGATGCTGCCGGAAGACATGGAAGCAGAAAAATCCATGTCACTTTTAACAGCCCTGTCTCCATGGATTATTTTGGTCACCTGCTGTCTGATCATTAACTTCTGGACACCGCTTTACAATTATTTATTTAAAGATCTGGCCATGGCGGTTGAAATCATTCCGGGAGCTAAACCGTTAAATACTCGTTTATTGTGGAATGCTTATACATGGGTAATTATAAGTACCCTGCTGGCAGTTCCATTTATAAAACCAACCAGGGCTCAATGGAAAGAAATAGGCACTAAATGGATGAAACGCGCTCCCCGCCCGGTTTTTTCTGCCGCGATATTCTTCTCTATAGCTTATATCATGATGTACTCCGGTTATGTTCCTCAAACTGACGGCTGGAAATTGCTCGATTCAGGTCATAATATGATTTCTGTCCTGGCCATCGGTTCGGCTGACTTGTTCAAAAACTTATACCCGGCGGTAGCTGCTTATCTAGGTTTGATCGGCGGTTTTGTTTCAGGCTCCGAGGCCTCAACTATCGCTTTGTTTACTAAATATAACAATATAACCTCTGAATTGCTGCACTTTAATCCGCTGGTAGTAACTGCCGGTACCGCTATTGCCGGGGGACTGGCTAGTGTAATATCACCTGCCAAACTCCAGAATGCAGCCGCAACCATTGACGCCATCGGTATAGAATCCAAAGTAATAAGAGTAGCAGGTGTCATCGCTTTTGTTTTTACATCAGTTGCGGCATTACTTACAATATTATGGGCATAAACTCCTTTAAAAAATATTTTCAGCTTAACAAAGGGAGATATTTGCATCAAATATCTCCCTTTATATTATTAAATGAAATTATTTTACGTTTTATTGGGCCAAAATTATAAACCTGGCTGCAGCCAAATTTTATAAATATCCGTCTTAATGGACGGCTTAAATTGCCTCAATGGCAATTATTCATTTTTTTACTGGTTTATCTTTTCAATATCTTCCACCGCATTCTGCCCGTACTCATTCTCCTTATATATCAGCTTGATTTCTTCATCTCCCTGCAAATCGAGGCTTTCAAATTTGCTTCTTACCTGATCGGTAATCATAAACACCTTGTATGCTTTTTCATCAGGTACGCCGCTTATTTTTACCTCAAAAAAGTTGTTGTCTGCCAGCCCCACATATCTGCCGGTATCAGTTTTCACTTCCGATGTTTCTGGTGGTAATGCTTTCATGGCCGTAAAGCTCTTTATTATTTCGTCAAAATCATTTTCCAGAGATCGAAAATTATTTAACAATTTTTCATTCCCGGGCGGTACCTGAACATCAGTAGCATGTGCCCAGCCAAACAGATAAGTATCATTCTCGCCCAGGTATTTAAGGCCATAGGAATCTCCCGACTTCAGCATAGTTGCTTTAGTAAATTCGCTCTTATCATAAATTTCAATTCTGCCGATTACCCCCAATATCATATCGGGTTGTGTTGCCTGTATTTCACGGCTGACAAAACAGACCGTGTTTTCAGCTTCTTGTATTTCCACGTTCTGATCAAATTCTTCATCCATAGTTAAAGCAAATCCATATTTTTCATTCTTATACTCCACATCAGAGCCGGTTCCCGGCCGGTTGTTGATAAATAAAAACAGCAATACTGCTGCTATAATCAAAACTATAACTGCACCAGCTAATTTTTTATTCATAATACCACCATCCTTCATATTTACTTATTGATTTTATTTACGTTAATCCGGTAAATAACTTGCGCGGATGAATTAAAAACCAGGATTTAGTTAAATATTTCTCGCATAAATTTCCGTATAAGTCAGTTTTCCATCAATCTGTTCTGACTTCATCAAGGATATTTTACTTATATCCATATTCATAGGCGGAATTAATTGATCAAAAGCGTTGGCATCAAAGGAAGGCCCGGTAACTATCCGGCGCCCAACCGTCAAATGAGGTTTAAAAGGGCGGTTTTCGAGAACAAATCCTGCCCGAGTCAGTTGCATGTGGAGTTGCTGATAAATATCATTCAGCTTCTCATTCTGGTTTATGCCAATCCAATAAATGTCTCCCTCTTTCCTCCTGAAACATCCAAATCCTCTTAAGGACATTTTAAAGCTCACAGCCTTTACTTCATTCATAGCCTGTTCGATCAGATTGATTTTTGATTTTTCCACTTCCCCCAAAAATACGAGGGTAATATGTAAATTCTCCCGGCGGGTATAACTGCCTCTGAGGCTTTTATTCTTAAGCTGTAAAATAATCCTGATCAAATTATCTTTGATTTCTTCATTCAAATCAATAGCGATAAATAGCCGCATTTATTCCCCTCCTCCTTCTTTGTGAATAGAGCGACTGTATTTTAAAGCAGTGGGAGTGCTGGCACAACCTCCGGCAGCAGTCTCTTTCAGGCTGGGGGACATAAGATTGCCGACTTTAAACATGGCATCGATAACTTCATCGAAAGGAATAAAGCTTTCAATCCCTGCCAGAGCCATTTCCGCGCAGGCCAGAGCATTGGCAACCGAGCTGGCATTTCGTTTTGAGCAAGGAACTTCCACTAATCCCGCTACCGGATCGCAGACTAATCCCAACATCCCTTTTAAAGCCATGGCCGCAGCATCCAGGCATTGTTCAGGACTGCCGCCATCAAGAAATACTGCAGATGCTGCGGCCATGGCAGATGCTGCACCACACTCCGCTTGACAACCGCCTTCCGCTCCGGAAAGGGTCGCATTGGTCGCGATAATTTTGCCGACTGCCCCGCTGACCAACAAGGCGTTTATGATTTTTTCATCGGTCAGACATTTATCTTCCTGTACAGCTATTATAATGCCGGGAATTATCCCGCTGGCACCAGCGGTTGGTGCTGCAACCACCCTTCCCATCGCTGCGTTTACTTCAGTTACTGCCAACGCATAGCAAAGTGCTTTAAGTAAAGTACGTCCAGTCAAAGTATCGCCTATTTCCAGCCGTCTTTGCATTTTATAAGCATTACCGCCGATCAATCCGCCAATAGATTTGATTTCAGGATCCTGCCCCTTGCTGATCGCTTCCCGCATAACAAAAAGTTCTTCCTTAAGCAGCGACAATATTTGTTCCTTGCTATTGCCTGAGTTCTCTATTTCAGCCTGTAAAGCAATTTCAGCAATATTATTGCCCTGCTCCTGACAGAGCTTGATCAGCTTTACTCCGCTATTATATTGATACATGACAAAACCCCGCTTTCATGTATTTAAATATCGACCAGGGTCACACTGTTTATATCCGGCAGACTTCTTAATTCATCCAGGACCTGCGGGTTGATTATCTGGTCATTTTCGATTACCATACATGCTTCACTGCCTCTTAGCTGGCGGAATACTTTTAAGAATGCAATATTGATCCCATGCCTGGAAAGTACGGAGCTTACATTGGCAACGACTCCCGGACGGTCATAATGACTGGTGAGGACCGTTGGATACTGGCCGCTGAATTCAACATGCATTCCATTCAGGGAGTTGACCGTCACTTTACCGCCGCCGACGGAAGAGCCAATTATCTCGCAGGTTTCATCATTATCCCCCATAAGCACGATACGCACAGAATTAGGATGAACATCGCCAAGATCAGCCGTGTAAAATTCGTAATGGATTCCATCTGCATCAGCTATGGCAAATGATTCACGGATCCTTTCATCATCAGGGGCCATTCCCAACACCCCTGCCAATAAAGCTTTATCTGTACCATGTCCCTGGTGGGTTTTAGCAAAAGATCCATGCAGAAAAAATTCCGCCTGTTTAATATTCCCCCGGGCAATTTTACGGGCTATGTTGCCTAACCTGACCGCCCCCGCAGTATGAGAACTTGAGGGGCCAACCATTATAGGCCCCAGTACATCAAAAAGTCCGGTTTCCATAGACAACCCCCTTAGTGCAATTATTTTATTGCCGGGCATTTATCATGCAATTATTCATGAAAAATTACTGGTTTGTGTTATTATTATTTGACTAAATTTATCATAATACACTGCTTT
>DAOPZM010000017.1:0-16208 GCA_035353375.1 Syntrophomonadaceae bacterium | reverse complement strand
GTTATCAGATATCCAAAATCCATGTTATAATGTTGTAAAAAATGGCAACTAATATACCAAGCGACCACATAAAATAAACTACAGTTATATTGTATCAAGAGGTGAGTATTCTTTGATTATAACTGTTTCCCGGCAAACCGGAAGCCTGGGCCAGGAAATTATTGAGCTTTTAAGCCAAAAGATGAATATTCCTGTTATAACCCGTGATCTGGTCATGAGCAGGTGGTTTCCTGAAATAGCCAGTACTCACGAATTACATATGCTGTCAGAAAGCCCGGCGTTCTTTTTGACTCCTTCTGCCTCGGGGATTACCTTTGCCCGGCATTTAGAAAACAAACTCAAGGATTTTGTTGCTCAGCAGGATGCTATCATATTTGGTTTGGGAGCGCAGATAATATTTGCCGACCATCCTGAAGCTTTACATTTTAAAATAATGGCTTCCCGTGACGTGCGAATCAGACGCATTATGCAAGCCCATTGTCTTGAGCATCAAGAGGCGGAAAGATTTTTGGAACTTACTGACCGCAAACATAAGCGCTATATATTTTCAATATACGGCCAGGACTGGTCAGACCCCTCTCTTTACCATATTATTTTAAATACCGATTCCATTAATATTGAAGAAGCAGCAGCATTATTATATTTCCTGGCTGTCAACCGGCAGATTGCCTCACCGGCAAAAGAACCAACAATAAAAACAGAAGAAAAACCAATATTTTTTAAACACCCTTCTGAAGAAGAATTTGCTGAGATTTTAAATATGCATGAAATTGAATGGCAATATGAACCTCGAACCTTTCCAGTCAAATGGGATGCCGAAGGAAATGTTACCCAGGCTTTTTCGCCGGATTTTTATCTGCCTAAATTCAATACTTTCATCGAGCTGACAACTATGGAACAAAAATATGTTTCGGAAAAGAAGAAAAAGGTTAAATTGCTCAAAAAATTATACCCCGGGACCAACATAAATATTGTTTTTAAAAATGATTTTAATAACCTTGTAAAAAGGTTCAAATTGCACGAGGGAAATGATGTTTAACCTGCGACTTTTTTTTCCACAGCTTTGGCCATTATTGACCTGACTTAAGTGCATCATTATAATATCGGTTAAAAGCGGGTTATTAATTTCTTAATATACCTTCAGGAGGTTAATTTATTGTCGGATATATCTTTGGTTTTATGGCCATTGCTTTTGCAGTTGGTGCTGATTATCATTAATGCCGTCTTTGCCTGTGCAGAAATTGCGATTATTTCCATGAACGACACTAAATTGGCCAAACTTACTGCTCAGGGTGATAAAAGAGCTATACGACTTACCAGATTAACTGCACAGCCGGCACGTTTTCTTTCCACTATTCAAGTCGGCATCACTTTGGCTGGTTTTCTGGCCAGTGCTTTTGCTGCCGATAATTTCTCCGATTTTTTGGTCGACTGGCTGATAGGAGCAGGTTTAAAGATACCTGCTGCAACTTTGGATACGATATCTGTCATAGTTATAACCTTAGCTTTATCATATTTCATGCTGGTATTAGGCGAGTTGGTTCCCAAGCGTGTGGCCATGAGAAAAGCCGAAGAGCTGGCTTTAGCTATGTCAGGATTGGTATACTGTATCTCCCGTATATTCAGTCCGGTGGTTTGGCTGCTGACCATATCCACCAATGGCATTCTCCGTTTATTGGGAATAGACCCGCATGCTGATGATGAAACGATTACTGAGGAAGAAATCCGCATGATGGTAGATGCCGGCAGCGAAAAAGGCGCGATAAGCCCTAATGAAAAAGATATGATCCAGAATATATTTGAATTTGACGATAAGACTGCTGAGGATATCATGACCCACAGAACCGAAGTATCGGTCTTATGGCTGGATGAAACCCCGGAACAATGGGAAAAAACCATCCTGGAAAGCAGACATTCTGTTTATCCGGTCTGCGATGAAAGTACTGATAACATAATTGGCATTTTAAAAGTGAAGGACTATTTCCGCCTGCCTGATAAAAGCCATGATAATATTCTGGAAAATACATTACGGCCCGCCTATTTTGTTCCTGAAACTGTAAGAACCGATGTACTATTCCGCAATATGAAAAAAAGCCGCAATCATTTCGCTATTGTTTTGGACGAATATGGCGGCATGAATGGCATAATCACCATGAATGACCTATTGGAACAAATCGTCGGTGATTTGGAAGATGACGATACGATTCCCGATGAACCACCGCTGATAGAACGTATCGATTCCCAGACCTGGAGAATACAGGGCATAGCACCGCTGCCAATGGTTGCCGACCAATTAGGTATATTTTTGCCTGAAGCTGATTACGACACATTCGGCGGCCTGATTTTCGGTTTGTTAGGTACAATTCCCGATGACGGCAGCACTCCTGTATTGGAAGAGTACGGGCTTAGTATTAAGGTGACGGAAATAAAAAATCATCGCCTGGAGACAGCTGTAGTTTGTCTGACCAAAAAGACCGAGAAAATCGCCGTGAATTGATTCAAACCAGCAAAACGGCAGATAATCTGCAAATGATCATCTGCCTGTTTATTCTTAAAATAAGTAAGCTCCAACGAACCTTTATCAACTTTCACCTTTCATTGCCTTCCGCTTTTTGCTTCCCTTAACAGCTTTCCATAATTCCTTCATCGCAGTTCTTTCAGTTACTCATCGTCTGCATCAGCTTTACTTTACTTCTGTTCTTACTTTATATCAATCTGTTGAGACCAATATAAGAACTTCCGTTCAGTCCAACTGTTGTAAACTTTTTTCTCTGACTTCTCCTTTGATATAGTGAACTTTCATTCACCGGTTCTTATTTTCAGCTGCTGTGTTAAGTTTTTGCTTCCGGCTCTGTCAGGTTTCCGTTTTAGGAATTCCCTGGAGCTTGATTTAATGATATTAGAATATTCTGAATTTAACAACCCTTATATAAGCTCAAATATTGCTGATTATAACTTCTATATGCTTTTTTATCTTATTTGCTTTTATTTTATATTGCTAGCTATTTATTTTAAAAATCTATATTATTTAAAATTATTTATTTCGATTCAAATTATCTGCATATTGGGATGAATGCAGGAATAATCGTCATAATGTTTAATATTGATAAATAAATAATTCTTGTAAACCGTTTTAAATAAGTATAGATACGGCAATAATTATGATTAAATTTTTGCAGCAAACTCTAAATTATGTTTTAAAGGCAGGAAGGAACGCAAATGGATCATAAACCAACCGGTATCGGCAAAATTGTTTATACTGAAGCGCAAATAAGGCAGCGTATAACTGAAATCAGTACAGAGATAAATCGCGATTATCGGGATAAGGAATTAGTCATTGTCAGCGTCCTTAAAGGTTCGATCTATTTTGTCGCAGACTTGACCCGTAAATTGTCCATGCCCTTAAATATGGATTTTCTTTCGATTGGTTTATCACCTGAAGCTTCCGGGAAACCGGCAATAAAGATAAAAAAAGATTTGGATCTGGATTTAAGCGGCAGGCATGTGCTCTTAGTGGAAGATGTTATCGGTACTGGTTTTACCCTGGGTTATGTTTGCCAGCATCTGGAGGCATCTCAGCCTGCCAGTTTGAAAATCTGTACATTGCTTGACAACCCTGCTGACAGACTCATCACTATAAAAATAGATTACTGCTGTTTTACTATACCCGACTCATTCCTGGTAGGATACGGCCTGGATTACCGGGAAACCTTCCGGAACCTTCCTTATATAGCTGAATTTCATCGCTGATATTTAAAAAACTATGATTGCTTAAATAGTCCCATAATTTATCACAATATGTTAATATAAATTGTTAAAATGAATATTTTTTGGAGTGAATGAAATGAGCACAGATGACATGCGGGAAAAATTCATTGACATCATGGCCAGGTTTACAGTCTATTCAGGCAAATATCTTCCTGATGATATTTATGCCAGATTAGAAGAGCTTAGGGAAGCAGAAGATTCTGACATGGCAAAAATTATTTATGATGCTATGTTTGATAATATTAAAATGGCGGGCGATCTTGATCGTCCCTGTTGCCAGGACACCGGTGTGATTCAGTATTTTGTTCAGGTTGGAACCGGATTCCCCTTGATAAATGAAATTGAACATTGCCTGCAGGAAGCGGTGAAAAGAGCAACGGTAATGGGCCCTCTCAGGCATAACGCCGTGGAAATCTTCGATGAGAAGAATACCGGCAACAATGTTGGAACCAGAATTCCCTGGATCGACTGGGAAGTAGTACCTTATAACAACGACGTTAAAATTTATTTATATATGGCAGGCGGCGGCTGCAGCTTACCTGGCACAGCCAAAGTACTCATGCCTTTGGAAGGTTATGAAGGCATTGTGAAATTCGTATTTGACCAGGTTACTTCCTATGGAATCAATGCCTGCCCTCCCCTCTTGATCGGAATCGGCATTGCCGGCTCTGTTGAAGTAGCTGCAAAATTATCGAAAAAAGCGCTCTTGCGTCCGCTGGGTACCCATAACCCCAATCCCCGCGGTGCTGAACTGGAAGCCAGAATTGAAAAAGGTTTGAATGAAATTAAAATCGGCCCCGGCGGCTTAAGCGGCGAATTTTCTGTCATGGGCGTGCATATTGAACAGGCAGCCCGACATCCTGCCACTCTGGCAGTAGGTTTATCGACCGGATGCTGGGCTCACCGGCGGGCTTTGATCAAGATCGATCCTGCAATGGAATATGAGATCATTTCACACAAGGGAGCGAGAATATGAAAAAAACAATATTGACTACGCCGATAAAAGATGCAGATCTGATCTCTTTAAACATTGGCGATGTCATTTATCTGAGCGGGTATTTGATCACCGCACGTGATGATGTACATCAACGCTTGATCAAGCAGCACAAAGAATTACCGGTCGATCTTAACGGTCTGGCAATTTTTCATGCCGGTCCGATAATGCAGGAAATTCCGGAAGAAAACGGCAAGTATCGGGTAATATCCATCGGTCCCACCACCAGTATGCGCATGGAAAAATATGAAAAAGATTTTATTCCCCGTACTGGGGTCAAAATTATCGTCGGCAAAGGCGGCATGGGAGTTCATACCGCCCAGGCCTGTAAAGAACATAAAGCGATTCACACAGTATTTCCAGGCGGCTGTGCAGTACTGGCAGCCAATTGCGTGGAAGAAGTTGAACGGGTAGAATGGCTGGATCTGGGTATGCCAGAAGCCATGTGGGTAATGCGGGTAAAAGAATTCGGTCCCCTGATAGTTTCCATCGATACCAAAGGCAATAATCTGTTTGAAAATAATAAAAAGCAATTTAATATCCGCAAAGACATCGTGGTGGAAGAAATCTGCCGGCATGTAGATTATCTGGGATAAGCCATAACGAAGGCGGCAGGAGTATCGACCTGCCGCCTTTTTTCATTCAACTTTTTACTAAATCGTACATCTGTGCATTTACATAATTTATTAAATCTTCAGGGGCAATAATGACCATGGTTCCCCGGACACCGGCGCTGACAAATATTTCATCAAATAAAAGCGCTGTCTCATCAATAAAGGTTGGCAAGTCCTTTTTCATTCCGACAGGTGAACAGCCGCCGCGGACATATCCGGTTATTCTCTGCAGGTCTTTAACATGGATCATGTCGGCTTTTTTATCGTTGACCGCCCGGGCCGCTTTTTTTAAATCCACCTCAAAGTCGGAGGGTATGCAGCAAACGAAATATCCCTGATTCTCCCCTTGCAGGACCAGGGTTTTAAAAACCTGCTCCGTCGGTATTCCCAACTGCTTTGCCACATGTTCCCCGGACAGATCATTTTCATCTACTTCATAGTCCTGGGTTTTAAAATGGATCCCCCGGCTTTCCAATAACCTCATGGCATTGGTTTTTATCACTTGTTTTACCTCTGATTCTATGAATGTTTTTATTATACATTACCGAAAAGAACTTTCCTATCAGGACTACTTAACATCTAATAAGAAGTTTATAAAAAAAACAGCCGGCAACAGCTGTTCAAAAGTCTTAATTGACCTTCACACCTTTTTTCCAGTCTGATATCACTTCCCTGCCGGGAGTTTTAATTTATCATTTTAAATGCATTTCTTGACCGGATCTTTTACGCAATTATTGTATGGCAACAAAAATTCTCTTATACCGCTGGCATAAGGTGCAATATCATATTGTTGAAAATAAATTATAACTCCCTGTGGAGTACAGTAAAAATTATTTACATCAAATGTCTGCTCGACCAGTTCTTCATAATTATCAAAGTATATATCCGGGTTCTGTTCGATTTGTTTTATAACCTGATCTTTAATATACGTCCTGTAATCAAACAAACAGTCAAACAGTTCACTCAGTTTTATTATCTGACTGGTCTGCAGATTCCAGGTCTGAGAAGTGCGTATCGTATTGCCGTGGGCTCCGCCGGTAAATTCGTACCGGTCAAAATATAGGCTTAAAATGCAGGCTTTGTTATAAGTAATTTCATAGCTGTCATCAGCAGCAAATACCCGCACCGGAAAACCGTTTTTGATATCATCCAGGTACTGCTCCACCGCCATTTGATAAAGATCTGTCTCGATATATTGCTGGTACTCCATGGCCCGGGATTTATAATACTTATTAATTACCGTCAATGATTTTTTATAATTATCCGATTTGAACTCCGGATACTGGATACGGTAGGTTAATAGTGTAACACCGTCATATTGCATCTCATCTTCTATGACAATGTTATTTACTGTTGTAAAAAACTTCGCCAAAATTATCACCCCGTATCAGCATATGTAAACATGCCAGGAACAGTGATAATTTTAGCTTAAAATATTTTATTTTATGTTATAAACCAGCTATAATCGGAGCGTATTGCCGGATTATTCTTTCCGCTGCTTTGATACCGTCCACAGCCGATGACATTATGCCGCCTGCATAACCCGCGCCTTCTCCCAGCGGATACAATCCTTTTATGTTGGATAAGCCCTGGTCATCCCGATTTATTCTTACCGGTGAAGAGCTTCTGGTTTCAACCCCGGTTAGCAAACTGTCTTCCATGGCAAATCCCTTGATGCGGTTATCAAAATAAATTATCGCTTCTTTCAGTGTTGAACTGATATATTCGGGCAGACAATCTTTTACAGGAGCAAAGGTGATGCCCGGCTGGTAGGTAGGCTTTACCCTCCCCAAACTGCTGCTGTTCCGGTCAAACAAAAAATCGCCGGTCAACTGCGCCGGAGCCCGGTAGTTTTCTCCTCCCAGTTTAAATGCCAGACTTTCCCACTGCCGCTGAAATTCTATCCCGGCCAGGGGATGATGGCTGGGATAATCCTGAGGTGTTACGCCTACTAAAAGCGCAGCATTGGCATTTTGACCGTCCCTTTTATAATCACTCATCCCGTTTGTAACTACCCCAGAGGATTCAGATGCTGCTGCCACCACATATCCCCCCGGACACATGCAGAATGTATAAGCAGAACGGCCATTTGAAGAATGATACGCCAGTTTGTAATCAGCCGCCCCCAGGCCAGGATGACCGGCACTGTCTCCATACTGGGCTTTATCGATAATGGCCTGGGGATGCTCGATTCTGACCCCGATGGAAAATGCTTTGGGGCTCATGACCACTCCCCGGCGATACAACACTTCATAAGTATCTCTGGCACTATGGCCGGTCGCCAACAGGACGATCCGGCCAGCAATTTTTTCATTATTATTGATCTCAACTGCATCAATATTATTGTCCCGAATGATAAAATCAGTTACTTTGGCTTTAAATCTTACTTCCCCGCCATAAGCGATTATCTCCCGGCGGATGTTCTTTACGGTTGATTTAAGCAAATCAGTCCCGATGTGGGGCTTGCTCTTATATAATATTTCCTGCGGTGCCCCGGCTTTGATGAATTCTTCCAAAATATAGCGACATCTTAAGTCATTTATCAGGGTGGTAAGTTTCCCGTCAGAAAATGTTCCGGCCCCGCCTTCGCCGAACTGTACGTTGCTTTCGGTATCCAGCCGGGCTGTATGCCAGAACTTATTGATTTTCTCAGTTCTGCTGTCAACATCTTCTCCTCTTTCCAGGATAAGAGGGCGGTAACCGTTCCTGGCCAGCAGCAAGCCGGCAAATAATCCCGCCGGTCCCATACCGATTATCACCGGCCTGTAAGTTAGTTTTTCAGTCCCGGGCTGTACTCCTTTATAAGATATATCCGGGGTCATGGTCACTCCTTTGGCACTGCTTTTCCCCAGAAACTTTGTTTCATTTGTAAGGTTCACATCCACGGTATATACATAAAATATGGCGCTTTTATTGCGTGCATCGACCGATTGCTTATAAATAGAATAATCATTCAGCTCCTGCTCTCTGATATTGAGCCTTAAAAGTATAGCCTGGCGTAAAGCCAGTCTTTCCCTGTCCCAATCGGCAGCTTTATTTATGTTTATTTTTATATCAGATAGCCTTAACATATGACCTCCCGGTACTGCTCGATTATAATGCCGCGTTCTGTCCGGCGACAAATCCTGATGACCAGGCCCATTGCAGGTTAAAGCCGCCACACTTTCCGTCTATATCGATAATTTCCCCGCAGAAAAATAACCCTTTTGTTATTTTTGATTCCATAGTAGCAGTGTCTATTTCCGTGGTATCAACTCCGCCGGCAGTTACCTGGGCACTGGTCCAGCCTTTGGTCCCCCGGATTTTAAATCTCCAGTCGGTTAAAACATTTATAAGTTCTTTTTGTTCCTGAACTGACAAATCCGCCGCCGGACGTTTTAAATCATTAATACCTGCCTCCGTTAAGACTACCGGTATCAATCTTTTATTTATCAGGCCCACCAGGCTGAAGTCGATCGGTTTATTACCTGCGTTCTGCAGGCGCTTGCGCATGAGCATCTCAAGCTCTTCTTTGGACATCATATCCATGATAACAATTTTTAAATGAGCTTCCTGCCCGTTTATCAGTAGTTCTCCGGCTTTCCGGCTGATTTGCAGGATGGGCGGTCCGGATACTCCATAATTGGCAAAGAGGATATCGCCCCGGTCTTTGGCTACAGATTTATCATTATGGATAATCTCTGCCGTACCTTCAAATTTGACTCCCTCGATACGTTTAAAGCAAGAGCCTTCCAGCATTAACTGCACCAGTACCGGAAAAATATCAGTAATTTTGTGGCCCAGCTTTTTTGCTAATTCAAATCCGCTGCCATCTGACCCGCTGGAAGGCATAGCCTTGCCGCCGGCTGCAATTATGACCCGATCTCCTTTATAAACCTGCCCATTTTCCAGTTCAATAATAAATCCATCATTTTTGGCACTGATATTTCTGACCAATGCTTCGCAGATTATATTGACGCCCAGTTGCTCCAATTCATAACGTATAACATCCAGGACGCTGGAAGCCTGTTCTGACATGGGAAAAACTTTGCCCCCCTCTTCAATTTTTCGCTCTATCCCCAGTTTTTCGAAAAACCTGATAGTATTATCGACAGTAAAACCCGTTAAAGCACTCTCAGCAAAACCGGGATCATTGCCATGATAACATGTAACATCAGCATTTATATTGGTATAATTGCAGCGGCCGTTGCCGGTAGCCAGCAGCTTTTTTCCTATTCGTTGGTTCCGCTCCAGTATGGTGACCTCCGCCCCTAAACGGCGGGCAGCTATAGCGGCCATCATTCCTGATGCCCCGCCCCCGATGACAAAAACTTTCTTCATAATTCATCCCTCAACTTTAATGCCCCTTTTCAATTTCCAGCAGCCGTGCTTTTATTGCCAGTTCCCCGCCGTATCCCACCAGTTTTCCGTTTTTGCCGATGACCCGATGGCATGGGATTATAATTGCGATCGGATTGTGATTATTGGCCATGCCAACTGCCCGGCAGGCGTTATCATTGCCGATCTGCTCAGCAATTTGCTGGTAACTACTGGTTTCGCCATAAGGAATACGTAACAGAGCCTGCCAGACTTTTCTTTGAAACTCCGTACCTTCTGCTTTAAGTGGCAAATCAAATATCCTGCGTTTGCCGGCCAGGTATTCCCTGATCTGACCGGCAGCATTATTGATCAGCCGGGTTTCATTTTTCTCAATGTTTAAAGATGCAGTTTCCTGAGCAAAAAAAACATTGGTTATAGCCTGGCCGTTGTCAGCTATGCCTATCCTTCCTATATCTGTGTGGTAATAATATATATTGTTCATTATTATTTGCCTCTAAAACACAAAATAATAAGAGTTAATCAAATAATCCCGCTGGTATTTTACCATTAAATGATGAAGATATGTTTTAATACTGCTTATGCTGATTTCGTTTAGTTGAAACTTCCGTAGCAGCTTTAAAAATTTTTCTTTTTCTTTAGCGGTAGCATCATCCTTAAAATAACCCCACACGTGCAGGGCGGCATTGGCAGCATTTACCTTGTCCATTGGTATTTTAAAAGCAGTTTCCAATCGATTGTAAAATTCAATAGCGGTGTATTCTTTTTTATCCCTCAATAATCGGCGTATAGCCAGATATTCTTCCGGAGAGCGCTCCAATACTGAATATTTATATTTACTCCATTCCGATTCCAGTATTGCTATGTTCATACTTGATGAAATACAATTAATGCATTTGACCGCCGACAAATTTTTGTCTTTTACCTCCAGCATGATATCAAGGCTGCGTCCATTTAACGCAGCGTAAAACTGCAGGAATTCATTAATGCTTATAGTATTGGAGTGTGCTCCTGCTTTTTTGAGCGGATCCAACTGCGAATAATGTACTTTTTGCCTGCCGTCACTTTTTCGCCAGGTTTCTGCACAGGCATCGATCCATTCGATTTCATAATTTTCTTTACCGGCAGGATTGATTTGATCATGCAGATTATCATAGATGACCGGCGCTTTTATAACCTGGCTGATTTCAAGAACATCGGCAATATTATAGGATCGATCATCATTTTCGATGACCGTCCGCTTTTTGACCGCCTCGTCTAATTGGGCATAATGGGAGATAAACCTGCGGGCAGATGATTTCTTGTCCTTATAGACTCCGCCGATATGCAGCACGATCTTATGCTGTTCATCCATGCCCAGACTTTCAAGCACCCGTTGGTGGTATTCAAGTTCAGCGATTGCTCTATTTACTACATTTGCATCCGGTGAATTCAGGACCGTATACTGTCCGGGATGCATGGATACTCTCATGGCGCTGCCTTTGATCTTGCCGCCGATATTTCTAAGCTGAACGGATAAATCTTCATGCCAGGGCAAATTATTGACCGGGCTTGACCCGAAGGGGATCAGATCTGAACTGATGCGGAACAGTTTAATATCGTTTTTGATATTGTAATCAATAATGTTTTCCAGAGTCTTCAGATTGTGAGCAATCAACTCCTGGAGTTTTTTCACCCCGGCATTTTTAAGCACACAATTTTTGAATTTGGCATCCGGTACCCCTACAGTCAGGCAGGCATATCCAATACTCATCAGGCACCCTCCTGTTTATATCTTTAAACGTTATTTCTTCTAATATTATTTAAATATAAACGGCTTAAATTAAATTTGTATTCCCTGGACAAGCATTAAGCTTTCAATCAATAATCTTCCAGACAATCGCGGTTATTATCACTGTCCATATAATTATGACCGGAATTGCATATTTCCATTTCTCCGGGTTTCCCTCTATCCACAAGCCTTCTGCTTCCGCCTTGCATCTTTCCATAATTTCATCCGGTATGAGCTTTATTGCCAATGCTGCCAGCAAAGGCAATATTATCAGGTCATCAAGATAGCCTAAAACCGGAATAAAATCAGGAACTATGTCGATTGGTGACAATGCATATGCTACCGTTATTCCGGCTGCAATTTTAGCTGCAAGCGGAGTTTCCGGCTTTTTTATGGCCAGAAACAAAGCCGGTATATATACTTTTAAAGCATCCGCCTTCTCTTTTATACTCATCTGCTCATCCGCTCATTACTTCATACTCTTACTTGCCCACAATAATTATATTGTATAAGTTTCACAGGAGTATACTATCTATTTATGCTTCTCAATTTTTCACGTCGATATAAAAGAGTTGTCATTGACAACTCCATATACGAAAACCGCCTGAAACCTTGAGTTTTAAGCGGCTTTTCCAGGCTTGTGTCTTAACACAGTCCCTTTTATAACTTTTCGTATATATTTTCACCAAAAATCAGTCCGAAACCTAATACTGGGTCTGAACCTCTACTATATTGCCTCCGTAATATTTTTCCCGCAGTTTCGGCTTCTCTATTTTACCGGTAGGATTGCGGGGTACTTCATCGAAAATAATTTTGCGCGGTCTTTTATAGCGCGGCAGAGAAGCACAGAAGGAGACGATCTCATCCTCGGTGCACTTAAACCCCGGCTTGGTTTCAATGACTGCTGCGGCTATCTCTCCCACCCGCCTGTCTGGCAGCCCAATTACAGCTACATCTTTTATGGCAGGATGACGATGCAGGAAATCCTCTATTTGCACCGGATAAATATTTTCACCGCCGCAAATTATAACATCTTTTTTCCGGTCAACCAGGAATATAAAGCCCTCTTCATCCATACGGGCCATATCACCGGTAAAAAGCCAGCCGTTTTTCAATACTGCGTCAGTAGCAGCAGGGTCGTTATAGTAACATTTCATCAAACCAGGTCCGGATACTATCAATTCTCCCACTTCTCCCTGAGGTACCGGGCTGCCTGCCTCGTCAACGATTTTTGCTTCCCAGTTGAAACCGGCTTTCCCGATGGCTCCTACTTTGTTAATGTTTTCAGTTCCCAGATGGACACAGCCCGGGCCGATCGATTCGCTCAATCCATAGTTTGTATCGTAGAGATGATGAGGAAAATATTTTTTCCAGCGCTGGATCAAGCTGGGCGGGACCGGCTGCGCGCCAATATGCATAAGCCGCCATTGGTCAAGCTGGTAATCCTCCAGTTTCACCTCTCCCCTTTCAATCGCATCCAGAACATCCTGAGCCCATGGAACCAGCAGCCAAACTATGGAGACCTTTTCCTGAGAAACTGCTTTTAAGATCCATTCAGGTTTGACGCCCCGCAGTAATACTGCTTTGCTGCCGGAAATCAGACTGCCGAACCAGTGCATTTTGGCTCCGGTATGATAAAGCGGCGGTATACACAAAAAATTATCTTCTCTGGTCTGGCCGTGATGGTTTTGTTCCGTTTGACATGAAGAAATCAAACTCCTGTGACGGTGGAGGATAGCTTTAGGGAACCCGGTGGTACCCGATGAAAAATATATAGCTGCATCATCTTCCTCGCTGATTTCTATTTGGGGCTCATCAACTGAACACCCTGCAGCCAGCTCATCGTAACTTTCAGCAAAAGTCGGACAATCTTCCCCAACAAATAAAAGTAACTTTACTGCCGGTATCTGTTCGGAAATGCTCTCCATGCGGCCAATGAATTCCGGCCCGAAAACCAATGCATCAACTTCCGCCAAATCCAGGCAGTATTTTATTTCTTCTGCGGTATAGCGATAATTTAAAGGTACAGCAATTGCTCCGGTTTTCAGGACCCCGAAATAAATCGGCAGCCACTCCAGGCAATTCATCAGCAGGATCGCTACCTGATCACCTTTTTTTATTCCCCGGCTCAGCAGCAGATTGGCAAATTGATTAGCCTGATTGTCAAAATCACGCCAGGTGATTACCCGTCTGTACATAGGAGCAGGTTTAGGTTCCACCAGTTCGTACTCACGCCAGGTAACTTTATGTTTTTCCTGTAACTCAGGACTTATTTCGATCAGGCTGATTTCATCACCGTACAGACTGGCATTGCGGGCTAGTATTTGTGTTATGAGCATTATTGCCTTTCCTCCTCGACAAATTTACCAAATTATTATAGCACTAAACATTGCTTTACCGGTTATTTTTCAATTATTGTAATCATTTATAATACTAATCACATATTTAAAAATCCATAATATTTCGGCGGGCCCAGGTTTTTATGCCCATCCCGCCAACTGTTCATATTCTATTATAGTTTTTAAGCTTTTCATTATCATCTGTTTAGGGAACCGGTTCACCACGCAAATCAGATCGTTTTTAATACAGCTTCCAATCTTTGTAGTCCTTCAATCATTATCCTGGTGGGACAGGCCAGGTTCATACGTTCAAATCCTTCTCCCTCCGCACCGAAAATATAGCCTTCATCAAAAAATACTTCTGCTTGATATTGCATAAGTTTTTCCAGTTCATCTTTTTTAAGGCCCAACTTTCTGAAGTCCATCCATTGCAGATATGTGCCCTCCATATCAAAGGCCTTGATTTGCGGTATATTTCGCTCAACATATTGCTTTAACTTCAGATGATTGTTATAAATATGTTTCAGCAGCTGCTCCAGCCATTCCTCGCATTCGGTATAGGAGATCTCGCATGCTTTGTAACCCAGGATGTTTAAGAAGAATAAACCGTTTGAAGCCATTTCCCCGACAAAAGCCCGGCGGATTTTTTCATTGGGAATGATGATATTGGAAGTTTGCATTCCTGCCAGGTTGAAAGTTTTGCTGGGTGATGTGCATACAATCATGTTATTGGCCAGTTCATCCGACACTTTGGCAAAAACAGTATGTTGATGCCCCGGCATGATCAGATCAAAATGGATTTCATCAGAAACGATCAGGATATTGTTTCGCAGGCATATTTCCCCTGCCTTAGCCAGTTCTTCCGGAGTCCAGACTCTCCCTACCGGATTGTGTGGACTGCAGAACAGCAATACTTTAGCCTTGGGATTACCGGCTTTCCTTTCCAGATCTTCAAAATCGATAACATATTTTGAGCCGGTAAAAATCAGCGGATTTTTTATCAGGGTCCGCCGGTTGCCTTCAACAGCAGCATAGAAGGGATAATAAACCGGTGGTTGAATGATTACCCCATCACCAGGTTCAGTGAAAGCTTTGACGGCCTGGAAGAATGCGTTGACTACTCCCGGTGTGCCGAGTATCCATTCCTTTTTAACCAGCCAGTCATGTCTCTTCTTCATCCAGTTGCAAACCGAAGCCAAATAACTGTCCGTAGGCCCGGTATATCCCAATACGGCTGAATCCATATATTTCTTTAAGCCCGCCGTTATTTCCGGAGGATTTTTTAACTCCATATCTGCCACGGAATAAGGTATGATCCCCTTTGCAACACTTGGTTTACAACGCTTCATATGCTCCCATTTTTCCGAACCGGTTTCGCTCCTGTCGATCACCGTATCAAAATCATACGCTTGTTTGCTGCTCATAGCTTCCTGCTCCTGTTCTTTCCTTTTAGTACTATTAATGCTCTGGTCTTGAATAACAATAATTATCAGCAATATCACTGCTAAAAATCGGGCAATGAAGCTTTACTTATTATTTTAAGCTTCACTGTTTTAAATTTCCCAATGCGCAGGTCTTGCAAGTGAAGACGGCAGTTTTGTGTTTATATCCCCTTTGGCTGTATTGATCTGGGCCTGAGTTATGAAAATACAATTTGACAAGTCAGCCCCCCTGATGTCGGCATCCCGTAAATCTGCTCCGATAAGATCGGCCCCGCTTAAATCCACCCCGTTCAAGTCAGCGGCGATAAGGCAGACTCCTCTCAAGTTTTCTCCTTTCAGGTCTGATCTTCTCAGATCTTTCGCTGCCAGGTCAGCACCCGGGCGTAAGATTTTACTTGCCGGATGTGTCTTTTCCCCGCGGCAATATTCGGACCGCACCAGTTCACTGGTTTTTAAAAGCACTAAATCAACAGCTTTTCTATGAGCTTCAACATCTAATTCCAGCAGAGCTTGCGGTTCAAGGTGAGTAAGCTGTTGTGTGTTATCAAATATGGATACGACCTCATTGTACATCGGGCGGGCTGGTTTGAATGCCAGTGCTGTCTGAAGATACCAGAGCAACTCGTGCAGTTGCCGCATAATCAGGAACACTTCAAACATTTGCGCTGCGGATTCCTGATTTTTTCTCCAGCTGAGTCCCTTGAAACTGACCTGGGAAACCTTTTGCCCGGCACCAAAGCAGTCAAAAGCAGTGCAGCCTTTAAGCCCACGTTCTCTAAGGTTTTTGTAAATCAGACAGCTAAAATTATCCTTAAGATAAGCGCAAGGCTGACCGGCCTCTTTATTGCCGGGAAACCCCTCGGAAGCAAAAAAATATAGGGCAACACAGCACAAACCGAAGCATTTTTCACAATCTGCTCTCAGGCTGCTTAAGCTATTTCCATGATCAGGCTCATAAATTCC
>DAOPZM010000016.1:0-61588 GCA_035353375.1 Syntrophomonadaceae bacterium | reverse complement strand
TACGGTGGATAACCAAAAGAAATCCCCCAAAGAAGTCTATCGCAAGATAATGCCTAAGAAGTGAGTGAGACCTTGTAAATAAGAACCCCACCCGCTTACGCAATCAAAGATTACTTGCGGGTCCCGGGAACCTTTTTGTTTCACAATAAGAACCCCACCCGCTTACGCAATCAAAGATTACTTGCGGGTCCCGGGAACCTTTTTGTTTCACAATAAGAACCCCACCCGGGTGCAAGCTGGGGGGGGGGGTGAAAAATAGAGGTCTTTCATAAAAACCGTCTGAATATGCTATTGTAACAATAATGATGGCAATTAGTCATATATATCAGCCCCGGGAATGGCAGCATCGGCAGATCGTCATTTAGATTAACATAAAATAACTAAGCTATAAAATATTCTTAACACTCTAAGTGTGGACAGCCACACTTTTTTTTCTTTTCTGGTTATATTACCGAATATTGATAAATATATTTATATTGTTATAACCCGAGAATATTTACTTAAAGGGTTTCGCTTTCGGAGATTGGAGCCTTTTAAAGTCTAAATCAGAGGGAGGGAAAAGGAAAAGTGGAAGGAAACAACATCTTGAGAGATATCGCCGAAAGAACCGGAGGCGATATTTATCTGGGAGTAGTAGGTCCGGTCAGAACGGGAAAATCAACCTTTATAAAACGCTTTATGGAACTTATGATACTGCCGAACATAAAAGATATTTATGATCGGGAGCGGTCAAAAGATGAACTGCCCCAAAGCGGTGCCGGAAAGACCATAACTACTACAGAACCCAAATTTGTGCCTAACGAAGCAGTAGAAATAACCACCAGAAACGGTCTTAATCTAAAAGTAAGACTGGTTGATTGTGTGGGTTATGCTGTGGAAGGGGCTTTGGGTTACGAAGAGGATGAAGAACCTCGAATGGTAAGAACTCCCTGGTTTGACTACGAGGTACCCTTCGAAGAAGCAGCTGAAATAGGAACCAGGAAAGTAATTGCCGACCATTCTACAATCGGAGTCGTCATGACCACCGATGGCAGCATCAGCGAAATACCCAGGAGCAGCTATGAATTACCTGAAGAACGTGTGATTACAGAATTAAAAGAATTGAAAAAACCCTTTATTATGCTGCTCAATTCAGTTCATCCTTATGACAAAGAAACATTGGCACTTACTGATGAACTCTCAGAAAAATATAGCGTAAGTGTTATACCCATTGATGCAGCCAGGATAACTGAGGAGCAAATTTTTGGCGTGTTAGAAGAAGTATTATATGAATTCCCGGTCCAGGAAGTTAATATCAAGCTGCCAAAATGGGTCGATGAACTGGATGAGGAATTTTGGCTGAGGGATAATCTGGAAACTGCCATACGGGATATTTTAAGTGACATTCATAAAGTCCGGGATATTGACAAAGCCATTGAAAAACTGTCAGAAGTTGAAAACATAAGCTATGTCAGTCTGGAAGAGATGAATCTTGGTACCGGAGAGGCTCTGATCGATGTGACCGTTCCGGAAGAGTTATTCTATGACTGCCTGTCTGATGTCAGCGGCTACAATGTAACCGGGAACCATGATATTATGAGATTGATGAAAGATTTCAGCGTGGCGAAAAAGGAATTTGACAAGATAGCTTCCGCCCTGCAGGAAGTAAAGGAAACCGGTTACGGAGTAGTAACTCCCCAGTTAGATGAAATGTTGCTGGAAGAACCGGAGATGATCCGTCAGGGTAATCGTTTTGGCGTAAAATTAAAAGCCAAAGCACCGTCACTGCATATTATAAGAGCTGATATCACCACTGAAATAACTCCTATCATCGGTACCGAAAGACAGTGTGAAGAACTGGTGCGTTATATGCTGGATGAATTTGAAGAAAATCCTTCGAAAATATGGGATTCAAATTTATTCGGCAAATCATTGCATGATCTGGTCAGAGAAGGGATCCAGAATAAGCTGCACCGCATGCCCGAAAACGCACAGCATAAACTGCAGGATACCCTGCAGAGGATCGTTAACGAAGGCAGCGGCGGGCTGATCGTGATCATCATATAAATTAATATCACCCATATTTGTTGCTCCGGGAACCGGCTTTAGAGCCGGTTCTTTAACTTTTTGCCGCTATAGTCTATAATAAATAAATCATTGATTAATAATCGCTATTTAAGTCGATAAATTTTATTATATACTTGACAATGAACTAAGAAATTCGGGAGGTAGACATGATCAAAATAGCAATTCTGGGATGCGGCACTGTTGGTTACGGAGTCGTAAAGCTCCTGCAGCAGAACAGTGATATTATTGCCATGCGGGCCGGAGAACCTGTCACCTTGAAATGGGTTATGGATCTTGATAAAAATAAGTGCCGGGCTTTAGGAATAGACGAAGCATTAATAACTGATAAATTTGATGATGTGCTCAATGACAGTGAAGTTGATATTGTGGCGGAATTGATTGGCGGTATCGAGCCAGCCTTCAGTTTTATAGCTGCCGCTATGAAACAGGGCAAACATATTGTAACTGCCAATAAAGATCTGATCGCGGTCAAAGGCAAGGATATATTTGAGCTGGCTGAATCCAACCAGGTAGATTTCTATTTTGAGGCAAGCGTTGCGGGCGGCATTCCAATCATCGCTCCGCTCAAACAATCATTGGCGGGAAACCATATTCAGCAAATTATTGGCATTCTTAACGGGACTACCAATTACATTTTAACCAAGATGAGCCGCGAAGGAAGAGATTTCAACGATGTATTGGCAGAAGCTCAACAAAAAGGATATGCGGAATCTGACCCTTCAGCAGATATTGAAGGACTGGATGCCGCCAGGAAAATTGCTATTCTGTCTTCCATTGCCTTTAACAGCAGGGTCACGCTGGATGATGTATATGTGGAGGGTATTTCCGGGATAACTCCCGAAGATATCAAATATGCTGACGAATTAGGCTTTATTATAAAACTGTTAGCTATCGGCCAGGAAAAGGACGGGAAAGTGCAGACCCGTGTTCATCCGGCATTTTTGCCTAAAAATCATCCCCTGGCAGCCGTGAACGATGTATTCAACGCAGTATTTATCCAGGGAGATGCGGTCGGCGAAATAATGCATTTCGGCCGTGGGGCAGGACAAATGCCTACCGCCAGTTCAGTGATGGGCGATATAATTGAAATAGTCCGCAATATCCGCCAGCATACCAATGCCCGCATAGGCTGTACATGCTATGAGGACAAGCAAACCTTAAGTATTGATTGTCTGGCTGCCCAATTCTATATCCGCATGACTGTAACTGACCGGCCAGGTGTATTAGCAGGTATTGCCGGAGTATTTGGCGAGCATAATGTCAGCCTGGCAACGGTTCTGCAGAAAGCTAGCCGACAGGAAATGGCTGAATTGATCCTGATCACTCACGAGGTCAAAGAAAAGGACCTGCGTGATTCTCTGATAGTTTTGAAGGATATGCCTATTGTTGATAAGATAAACAATGTTATCCGGCTGGAAGGGGTATAAAGGACAATTCGGGAGGAACTATGATTACTGTTAAAGTCCCGGCCACCAGCGCTAATCTGGGCCCAGGGTTTGACACACTGGGTATGGCACTTGATTTGTTTTTAACCGTGGAAGCTGAAAACGCACCAGTAACCAGCTGCCAGTTTTTCGGCGAAGGACATGAAAGGCTCAATACGGCTGACAATACAAACCTTATTCTATCCGGTTTAAACAAAGTATTTCAGGAGGCCAGGAAATCCTTGCCGGCACTGAAACTGACGATCAATAATCAAATACCGGTGGGCAAAGGATTAGGCAGCAGTGCAGCGGCAGTAATTGCCGGATTGTTCCTGGGCAATCAATTGTTGGACACGAAATTTGATATCGGGCAGCTGATTAAATTTGCCGTTGAACTGGAAGGACATGCTGATAATGCAGTGCCGGCAATAGTCGGAGGTCTGACTGTGGTCATGGAATACGAAGGTGAAATATATTATCAGAAGATAAATATGCCGGAAAAATTAAAAATAATAGCTGCGGTGCCAGATTTTGAGCTGCCGACCCATAAATCCCGGCAGGTACTGCCGGCCACAGTTAATTTACATGATTCAGTTGCCAATATGCAAAAGGCTTGTTTTTTATTAGCCAGCATTTTCAATAACGATTTCAGCCATATGTTTATAGCCATGGATGATAAGATTTATCAGCCATATAGAAAACAATTCATACCTGGTTTCGACGAAGTACTGAAGAACGCCAAAAAGGCCGGCGCAATCGGCGCCTTCCTGAGCGGGGCCGGCCCTTCAGTTATTGCTTTTGCAGAAGACCGGGAGGAAATGATCGGCCGGAGTATGAAGGAAATCTTCGCTGATCATGATGTTGCCTGCCGGATATTATATTTAAAGCCTGATCAGGCAGGAACGCTTATTATTTAATTTATATTGGGAGGAATTTAATTGTCGCTTATAGTAGCCAAATTTGGGGGGAGTTCAGTAGCTACAATAGAAAGAATAAAGGACATCGCACGGCGTATCAAAGATATGCAGGCTGAAGGTGATGATATAGCGGTAGTAGTTTCGGCTATGGGAGATACCACCGATGATCTTATCAAACTGGCCAAAGCTACCGGCAGTAACTTAAACGGCCGCGAAATGGATATGCTGCTTGCTACCGGTGAACAGCAATCAGCAGCCCTATTGGCTTTGACCTTGAATAATATGGGCTGTGATGCTATTTCCCTTACTGGCTGGCAGGCAGGAATAATCAGTGATTCCACTTATCGAAAAGCTAAAATAAGTGATATCGAGACCAATCGCATTAAAATGGAATTACAGAGCGGAAAAATTATTATTATTGCAGGTTTTCAGGGAATAACTCCCGACGGCGATATTACTACTTTGGGAAGAGGAGGCTCCGACACTACTGCGGTAGCAATTGCAGCGGGGCTTCAGGCTGATCGCTGTCAGATCTTTACCGATGTTGACGGGGTATTTACTGCTGATCCACGGATAGTACCCGATGCCAGGAAGCTTTCCTTCATATCATATGAAGAGATGTTGGAAATGGCCATTCTGGGAGCTTTGGTTATGCAGCCCCGGGCTGTGGAATGTGCCATGCTCAATAATATCGACGTTGAAGTCTTAAGCAGTTTTAATGACAAGCCCGGAACAATTATAACGGAGGTAGGCAATATGGAACAAGACAGAGTGGTAAGCGGAATAGCCCATGATTTAAATTGTGCTAAAATAGCGATTTTTGATGTACCGGACCAGCCAGGAATAGCAAAAACGCTTTTTAAAGCACTGGCGGATGGCCGTATAAATGTTGATATGGTCATTCAGAGTGCTATGAGAAACAACCATAATGATATAGCCTTTACCATCGACCGGGACGAATTAGGCAAAGCATTGCCTGTAGTTGAAGCATTAGTCAAAAAAATTGGGGCGTCGGACTATGCATACGGCGACAAGATAGCCAAAGTATCAATAATCGGCGCAGGAATGCAAACCAATCCAGGTGTTGCAGCCGACATGTTTGAAGCTCTGGCCGATGAGGATATAAACATCGATATGATCAGCACTTCCGAAATAAGAGTTTCCTGTATAATAGATGAGGATCAAACTAAAAAAGCTGTGCTGGCACTGCATAAAAAGTTTAAATTGAATGAACTGGAGCAGAATTAACTGCTCATACTTTCCCGGCTATTATTGACTAAAACAGTAAGGTGTAATACAATATTCTTTGCGTCGGGGTGTAGCTCAGTTTGGTATGAGCGCTACGTTGGGGACGTAGAGGCCGCTGGTTCAAATCCAGTCACTCCGACCATTTAAAAATTAATCTTTGATACAATGAAAAGCTCTGTAATACAGGGCTTTATGGCATTTCTGGATTTCTTTTATAATACCATAAATGAATTTTTAACCACTTTTTGCGTAAAGATGCACCCCTTTTGAGCTGGTGGGTGCACTTTTTTTTACATTTTGCAGGTATATTTTAACATATTGTCGAATTTAAAATTAATTTAGATTTGCCAAAGAATTTGGGGATAGGAAGAAGTGTTTTTATGATTAGATTATATAAAATGAAGAATAGAATGTTGTCATTGCTTGTTGTGCTAACATTACTCGCAGCAACAGTGCCTTCAACGGCATTTGCGGTATCAATGCCTGACATTGCCAACCATTGGGCAAAAGTGCAGATTGAAGATTGGTTGGACAAGGGTTTGGTAAAAGGATATCTGGATGGGACCTTCAAGCCGGACAATAGCATTACTCGAGCCGAATTTATAACAATGGTAAATGCAGCTGCAGGGTACAGCCAGTCGGCTTCGGTTAATTTTATTGACGTTAAAAAAGCCGATTGGTTTGCAGACGAAATAGAGAAAGCCAAGTCAGCGGATTATATTACCGGATATACCGATGGCACAATGAGACCTAACAACCCAATTAGTCGTCAGGAGGCAGCAATGATTATATTGAAAGCTAAAGAATTACTGCCAAATGGAAAAACATCCGGTAATTTTGCTGATGCCAGCAACTTCCCCGAGTGGAGCAAAGGGGCAATTGATGCAGT
Source organism: Syntrophomonadaceae bacterium (assembly GCA_035353375.1). Classification (GTDB taxonomy): domain Bacteria; phylum Bacillota; class Syntrophomonadia; order Syntrophomonadales; family Syntrophomonadaceae; genus UBA1368. Next base: position 55,043 of record DAOPZM010000016.1, on the reverse strand, counting down.
TTTCTCAGCCGGGATTATGAGTGGCTACCCGGACGGTTCTTTTCAAGCTGAAAAATTCATTACACGCGCAGAAGCTGTGGTGGCCTTAACCAAGGCTTATCCAAATAAAAATACCTCTCCAATCAATCCTGCTGATGATTCTGCGCAGGCAGCCACGCAACAGAATTCAACCTCCGAAACTAGCAGCAGCGGCGAAAACGACATACACCTTATTTCGTTACGTTCTATTGGCAATATAATTGGAACGCCCCAGGTAGGGTCTGTGTTAACAGCGGGTACATTGACTCCAGCAGCAGCTACAGTAAGGTATCAGTGGATTATTTCTGCTGATGGTTTAGCTTACGATAATATTACCGGAGCTAGATCAAAAACATACATACCGGCTGCTGCTGATGCAGACAAATTTATAAAAGTAAAAGCAAACGGCACAGGTGAGTATAAAGGAACAGTGCAAAGTGAAGCGACTTCAGCAATAAAGGCACTGATAAATGCAGATACACCAATCTTTACAAACAATTTAACAGATACTATTACAAATAAGGGCTCACAGATTACCTTGGATGCCACGGCAACAGTAACGGATGGAGGTATGATCAGTTATGAATGGTTCAAAGCAACAACTGAAGAGTTGACAGATGCAGCAGCTATTGACGGGGAAACCAATCCCGTTTATTCTCCACCGGTAGATGTAGAGGGGATAACTTATTATTACTGTATTGCGACCAACACAAACAGCACTGCTACAGGTAACAAGACAGCAAGTGCAACAAGTGCAGTATCCAGGGTAACAGTAAAAATGCCTTATGAGATATCCTGGTATTTAGTCGGAAACGGGCAGCCGGATGATATCGCAGCTGTGCAGGAAGAAGCAAACCAGTATTTACTAAATAAAATCGGTGCAACCATTACGATCACCTGCTATGATTGGGACAGTTACGATGAGAATATGAAGGATATGATTGATGACAATGAACCTTTTGATATTTGTTTCACTTCGAATGGAATCAATAGTTACAGAGAAAATGTTGTGAAAAATGCCTTTCTTGCGATCAATGATCCTGAAGGGCCGGCCGGCGATCTTCTGGCTCAATATGCACCAAATACAAAAGAACTCTTAGGCACAGACTTCCTTTCAGGTTCCGCTATCAACGGAAAGAATTATGCCTTGCCATGCAACAAGGAAAAAGGTCATAATTGGGGAATTCTGTTCCGTGAAGACCTGGTTGACAAATATTCATTTGATCTTAATACTATTAAAAAAATTGAGGATCTTGAACCATTGCTTAAGACCATAAAAGAGAAAGAAATTGGCATTGAAGTTTTCGGAGTTACTTCCGAACAATCACCCTACCTGCTGCTGGACTGGAATAGAATCAGTGATAATAAACTGCCGGCTGCCTTATACGCAGATAACAGGGATACGAAGATCATAAATGAATTCGAAGCACCTGAATCGCAGAGTATGCTAAATACGCTGCATAGGTATTACCAGGCAGGCTATATTCGCAAAGATGTCGCTACTCTTTCGTCAGATCACATAGAAACAGTGAAGGAAGCTGGCAAGGTGTTCGCTTATTGCAGTTCGCTGAAGCCGGGAAAAGATGCTGAAGTAACGGCAAAAAGTAATTATCGATGGGTTCAAGTTGATATTACCAGCCCGGTAATGTCAAATCTTGAGGCAACTGATTCCATGATGGCTATTTCTGCAACTTCAGCAGATCCGGTAACAGCTATGAAGTTCCTGGAATTGCTGAACAGCGACAAATATTTTAATAACCTGATCAATTTTGGAATAGAAGACAGGCATTATACCAAAACAGGAGATGAGACCATAGAGCCGATAAGTGATTCAGGTTATGATGAAATGCTTGGCATACAATGGGTGATCGGCAACCAGTTCCTAAATTACCTCTTGCCTGGTGAAAATTATCAGAAATGGCCAAAACTATTAACATACAATGAAGAGGCGGGGGAAAATAAATTAAACAATCTTGGATTCTACTTTGATAGTGAACGTGTGAAAACCCAGGTTGCTGCAAGCCAAGCGATTTACATGGAATTTATTCCAACGCTTGTAACCGGTACAGCAGACCCCAATACAACGCTTCCTGAATTCATTAATAAATTAAAAGCAGCCGGTTTTGATGATATTATCGAGGAAATGCAGATGCAATTTGACCAATGGTTAGCGGAAAAAGAGTAATCATAATTACTTTCCATGCGAAAGAGACAACGAACATAAAAGGCTGATTTTAAAGATCAGCCTTTTTGCATAGAGGTGAAGTTTGATGGTTATATTTTAGCCCGACTGCGTATGCCTGATGATACCCGCAAAAATGCAAAATAGTCTACAGTTGTACTTGGACCACTATATTTTTTGAAAAGAAATACAGTGGTCTTTTTAATTATAGGGTCAATGTTTAACATCTGTTTGCAGCATATCTACGATCAATCTGGCTAAAACTGCTCTGTCATTTTCATTACCGACCCGCCATAATTCCTGGAGTAGTCTTTGCTCTCTGTTTTCAGGATCTACTTTGTCTGCCAGAATATTACCAACCTTTAAGGCGATTTTGTCAATATTTTTTTCTGACATTCCTACTGTTTCTGCCACTGATACTGTCCTGGCAAGAACCTTTTTCCATTGTTCCCAATGACTGAAAGTTTCTGATTGATTAAACTCCATATCATGATGCCTCCTTATAGACTTTACCTTTATTATTTGTAAAAAACTATGAAGTATTAACCGCAAAGTTTTCAAATCATTCCACACTTTGTTAAATCATATAATACAAACAGGGTTTTAATGAGTATACCTGTTAAATAATCTGCTTGTGAAAATTGTCAGCTTTACAATAAAGAATTAAATGATATATTAAAATTATCAGGGGGGATATTATGGAAAGAGATATTATAATCATGAACAAAATACTGCAAGCCGCCTATGAGCTCAGAAGTCATTTATGGCTTACTGCGCACATGGTCAGAAACAATATTGGCGAGACGCTCAGCATACAGGAAATAAAATATTACTTAGGGGTTTTATGTGACAGAGATATGCTGAAAAGCAATAATGAAACATACGCTACTTTTTCTCAGAAAAATTTACTGGTGAAAAGGGGGGCGGAGAGAATAACCCACAAAACGAACCTCTATAGAATAACTGAAAGAGGAGCAAAATACGTTCAGGCCGGGTTTCAGAAGGAACTGAAATCTATTGGATTTGCCAGAACAACGGCAAAAGGATAATTCGTCTTTTTATATGCTAATAGATGCAACGGCCGGTAAATGGTCAGAAGCCAGGGAATCAACTATATAGAAACTTCGGCACTGACAATGAGAATTAATAAAGATATAGTCTATCCGGACTTGTGGGTCAGCGGCAGAATAAGTGTTGACTATAAGACCGGTGTTGTTTTTAAAAGTATCCTGTAATTGCTTGGCTGCTGATTTTATTTCTTCGGCAGAATCCGGGGCATTAAAATCCCCGCATAAAACAGCAGGATTTTTTTGCTTCATCACCAGCGGCAGGATGATATCATTTAACTGCCTGCTGCGTTCCTGATTGTTCAAACTAAGATGGGTATTAAAGACGGTCAAAATACTATTGTCAATAATGATTTTAACCTCTAAACAGGCCCTGCTTTCCATAATTGAAGGTAAAAGATGATTAGTTGAACTTATTATGGGGAGTTTACTTAAAATAGCGTTTCCATAAGCACCGGTATGATAACGGATCGATGCCCCGAAGACGTATTCCATATCCAGCTTTTGAGCCAGAAAAGCGGTTTGATTTACAAAATCACTACGGGGACGCAGGCAGTCAACTTCTTGCAAGGAAATTATTTGAGGATCGATCTGCGCCAGAACCGAAGCGGTAGCATCTAATGCCAGCTCACCCGCTATATTTACACCATGTCTTATATTATAAGTGGCAATGAGAATCTCCGTAATAACAAAAAACCTCACCTGCAAATTATTTTTAATGTAATCTTCTCACGATTATACCCAGATTTTGCAGTTCCTGCACGAGTAATAACTCATCTTCCCAAAGGTCAGAAGTAACATTAAGTAAAGGGAGTCCTCCTGCCTGAGCTGCGCTTTTGATAAAACGGTCGGAAAGCTGCTTTTTCCTGGCTTCAGTTTCATTATCAGCCAAAACGATCAATACCGGTTTGAAATTAGGCAATTCACAGATCAAAAGTTCAACGGTTTTATCCTTAAGGCGGTTTTGATATTCCTGTCTTTTGTCAGCATCAGGTGCAACATAAAAAATTTCTGACATGCGCAGTTTGGGTACAGCGATATAGGAACTGCTTTCCAACAGCCGGCTGAAAAGATTAAAAAGGCCTAATTCACGCGCGGATAAAAGATTTTCGCGCTTGCGAAAAGGCAAGTTGTCCAGTGAGACCCATGCTTCACTGAGGTCTATTATATCGCCTTTCCGGGATTTCTTTTCCTTTTTAGGCCGATTGGAAGTCTGCTCCATGTAACTATCATAGATCAATTTGCCTATGATCAGCATGACTACAACGAAAACCGCTTGCAGCAAAATAAAAAACCTCCTCATTAGGCGACAATAATTATCTATATGAATTGTTTTCTTATAATTTATGGTATATTCTATTTTACAATAAAAATATTAAAATCACACTTATGTCTGAATAAATCTATATATTATAGTGCCAATCATACCAGACATTGTATAAATTAAGGAGGTCTTTTTTTGGAATACCAGAGCAGCAGAGGGCAGGTATGTGCAGTTAAAGCAGCAGAAGCCATTGTTATGGGAATAGCGCCTGATGGCGGGCTTTTTGTCCCCGACTACATCCCACAGCTGAAAAGTGACTTTATTACCGCTATGAGCAATATGACTTATCGGCAGAGAGCTGAAGCAATTCTGGCCCTTTATCTGACTGATTTTACCGGTGATGAATTAGCTGACTGTGTTGACCAGGCCTACAATGCGGATAAATTTGATGATCCTGCCATTGCACCGTTGGTTAAAGTTGATGAGGGCTTTTTCATCCAGGAGTTGTGGCACGGTCCGACCAGTGCTTTTAAAGATATGGCTTTACAGCTGCTCCCGCATTTGATGACACTAAGTGCAGTTAAAAGCGGGGAAAAGCGTGAAATAGTGATCCTGGTAGCAACTTCCGGCGATACCGGCAAAGCTGCATTGGAAGGCTTTAAAGATGTTGCGGGAACCAGGATCGTGGTTTTCTATCCCCGGGATGGGGTGAGCAAAGTGCAGCAGCGGCAGATGACCACCCAGGAGGGGAATAATGTACACGTTGCAGCGGTCACAGGAAATTTTGACGATGCCCAGAGCGGGGTCAAAAAGATATTTGCCGACCAGGATTTAAGTGCGCTGCTTGATCGGCATAATATGAAGCTTAGTTCGGCCAATTCGATCAACTGGGGAAGATTGGTGCCGCAAATAGTATATTATATCTCTGCTTACCTGGACTTGGCTGCAGGGCAACATATCAATGCCGGCGACAAGATCAATATTGTCGTTCCTACTGGAAATTTCGGCAATATATTAGCTGCCTTCTATGCCGGCTTGATGGGAGTACCGGTAGGCAAGTTGATTTGTGCTTCCAATGCCAATAATGTTTTAACTGATTTTATCCAGACTGGAACATATGACCGAAAGCGTGAATTTGCCAAAACCATTTCACCTTCCATGGATATTCTGATATCCTCCAACCTGGAGAGGCTGTTATATGAAATAACCGGACATGATCATTCGCTGATCAGCCAGTGGATGGAAAGTCTTAAGCAGCACGGAAAGTATACGGTTGATAATGAGTCCCGGCAAAAGATCCAGGATAAATTCTGGGCCGGATATTGCAGTGATGATGAAACCCGGACTACCATAAAGAAAATATGGGAAGAGAAGAAGTACTTATTGGATCCGCACACGGCAGTTGCAGTTAATGTATGGGAAAAATATCAGCAGATCACAGGGGATAAAACGGCCACAATTATTGCCTCCACCGCCAGCCCTTTTAAATTCGGGCAAAGTGTTGCCGAAGAACTGTTTGCCGTGGAGGATGATGACGAATTTGTTATACTGCAAAAGTTGGCTGATATTACGGGTAATAATATACCGGCAGCCATCAAACAGCTGCAGGAAAAAGAAATCAGACATAAGACCGAATGCTCCGGTGAACATATGGCTGATACGCTGATGTCTTTGCTGAATTTGCCGGGATAAGGTGCGGGGAAGCAGAGAGATGTTCATTCTGAGCAGCTCATTTAAAGCCGGATAAAATAATCCATCAATGTATGACCGGGCGTTATAAAAGGTCCCTGTTCAGCATGTATTTCATCATATACTCCAACACTGTTAAAAGTCCGGCGGGAGTCATAAATCATAAAAGGCACCGGGTCGCTGCTGTGGGTTCTTATTGACAGCGGACTAGGATGATCAGGCAGAATCATTATTTTAATATCCGCAAGCCTGTCTATTGCTTCAATGACAGCAGCGATTACCTGGCTGTCGATTTGCTCTATGCTCCAGATTTTACCTGGCAGACTCCCCTGGTGACTCGATTCATCAGGGGATTCTATATGCAGGAATACGAAATCTTTGCCTGATTCCAGTTCTTTAATGGCTGCCTCAGCTTTGCCCCTGAAATTGGTTTTTACGCTGCCGGTTGCACCTTCTACGGTAACAGGTGTAAGACCGGCACTGATTCCCAACCCTTTAACCAGGTCAACTGCACAAACGACCGAACCGGTAAGTCCATATTTTTCAGCGAAGCCGGGCAGGGAAAGCTTTCTTCCTTCTCCCCACAGCCATATGGAATTAGCTGGTAGATGCCCGGAAGCTGTTAAAGATTGATTGACCGGATGATCTCTTAAAATCTCAGCGCTTTTTTCCATTAACATAAGCAGATAATTCCCGTCATATCCACTGGGGAGAAAGGGCATGATCTTCTGTTCGGAAATATCATGAGGAGGGGTGAGGTCAACTTTTTTATTATAGCCGCCTTTCCATACCAACAGGTGGCGATAGCTGATGCCCGGATAAAAAGCGAACTGTTCATTCCCCAGTTCTGACTGAATCGTTTCCAGCAGCTGATGGGCAACCTCAGTTGGTATTTCTTCAGCGCTGTAGTCAAGCATGGTTTTGGCACTGTAAGCATCTTCAGGTGATAAAGTGACCAGGTTACAGCGTATTGCCAAATCTTTTTCCTGCAGCGTTACTCCCAGACTTACGGCTTCCAATGGCGAGCGCCCCGTATAATAAAGCGCCGGGTCATAACCTAAGACAGATAAATTGGCCACATCACTTCCCGGCGGGAATCCCGCAGGAATAGTAGCTGCTTTACCAATCAAAGAAGTTTTCGCCAGTTTATCCATAAAAGGAGTGTGAGCATATTGCAGGGGTGTTTGCCCGCCTAGTTCTGGTATTGGATAATCTGCCATGCCATCAGTTAAAATTACTAAATATTTCATAATACCTGCTTCCTGATTAATTATTTTCCGCTGCTGAAGGTATATCTTCTTCCAATTTATTCTCCTGTATTTCAAACATTAACAATAATAAAGGAATCACCAGATAGATACAAGTAGTGGAAGTGGCTACGATCCCGGAATCATTAATAACTAAGGCAATAACTGCTCCAGTGATCAAACCTGCGAAACCTTTAACCAGAACCGGCCGTTCCTGTAATAATTGTCTTAATGCTCCAACCGGTTTGAAAACCAACAGGGACAGCACTAAAAACATTACTAAAAAGACCCGGCTCCAGATAGTATATCTGATCAGATGTATATTCATGCTGGCTTTACGGAGCAAAATCGTCCAGAGTTCTTTAGAACCGCCCTGAACTATATGATTGAAAGACCTTCCCAGATGAGACTGCAGTTCGACCGGTTTATGGATATCATAACCAATCAATGCGGCAGCTGCGGCAATAACTATACCAAAAACAGCGGCCAGAAGGCCCCAGTTCATTTTGAGATTTGAAAACAGGAACAAGGTAACCAGAAAGGCAACCGGTGCAGTAATAATTCCGTCCGACTGGGCCCCCAGTCCAGGATTGCCGATAATAAAACAGAGAAACAGGAAAAATAAAGTCAGAGCAGCTAAAACCAACCGGGAAGAATACTTTTCAAATATGGCTGCTGCGGTTATAATCGATGAACCGAGCATAATGCCCATGTATTCGTTGCCGATACCGTAATATCTCGCTCCGACCATCGGATCATAACCAAGTACTGAACATTGAATAAGAGAAGTGCCGGTCAAAGTATCTATGATCAGGATCAGCAAAGTCAAGCTGCTGACATATATAAAAGCGTAAAACATGTTTTCTTTAAAAATCTTTGTAAACAGGATGGTTACAAGTGTGACCAGTACTATAGCGCCAAGAATATAATAAATATCCTGGCCGAAAGGTATTCTGCCCAGGAATAAAAATACTAACGGCACGGTGACCAGCGACAGTACCAGCGGTTCTGCCAGCTTACGGAGCGGTTTGAACCAAAAAATAGCAAAAACAGCTAAGAGAATAAATACGATCTGCATGACTACATAGGATTTTACCAGTATAGTGCGTAAACGGGTAGTCGTACTGGCCGAATCAGCTATAACTGCAGCAGTATCCAGGGTATCACCCTGGAAGGATGAGACTCTCACGGGAACGCCAATCATGGAATTTAATTGATCTTTTAAACCGAAAAAATCTAAAACAGTAGGAGCAATATCAGTGCTGGCAATAATAAAATTCCTCCGCGTAGAGCCTGAAGTAAGAGAACCAGGAGATATGTTTTTCCCATAAGCAACAACCGGAAGAAAACTGTTTTTAAGTTTCAACTGCTCTGAGGACGCGGAAGGGGGAAATAACAAAACCAGGTCGCGGTCAGGATCAAACCCGTTTAAAACATGACCCACCATTTGATCGATCTCGCTTAAACAAGTTGCTTTTTCATTAGCGTATAAAGTGGGAAAGGCCATGACTGATTTCTCCAAACGCGCCAAATCAGATAATTCAAGTATTATTAAATCGGCTGAGGGATTAACTGCCGCTAGCTTTTCCTGTAAATACGAATAATCAGTACCCTGATTTATAAATCGGCGGGGCAGATAGGTCAGAGTATTCTGGCCCACATCACCATACGCAATCTGGCCGTCTGCATCCATACCAATTGCCGCGCCAATTCTTAACATCTCTCCGTCATAGTCGCTGTTGCCTAAGACGGCAACTTCGAGATCATTAAGATGCAGGTTTTCCCCAAGGGCACCCGGGATAGTAGAAACATTCTCTTCGCTTAAGCCAATTACAACTTCGGGAAGATTGACAAAAAGAACTGCACTGTTCCCAGGTTCATAACCGGTAAGGGAGCAGTAATACTCAGCAGCGGTCTTGCCTTGAGAAGTAACAGCTTCATCACGGTCATATGCCATAATGCCTTTGGCATATAACCGGGCAATGTTGCCTGAGCCGATAGTAAGGCTGCTGTCCATATTATTCTGGCCTCTTAATGTGCGGCTGGTGGCCAGTCCCAAAGCACCATTCTCAACCATCCTGTATATGTTAGGGGTAAGCTCAGGAGAAATGTCTTCAACAGCCATTTTATCAACTAAAATAATATAAGCTTTCCTTGAAGGCGGGGAATCATTTTCACTGCCCAGAGCATAACTGCCGGTAGGAAGTGCCATTAATAAAAGGAAAGTGAGCACGATTACGGATAAGCCTGATAAGAAAATTGTCGGCTTCATGGATTTTATAATCAGTTGGACATAGTATTTTATCATACCAAATAACCTCTTTTACAGTGTGGCAGTTTAACCAGAGATTTTCTGCCATTAGTATAACGACTTACAGTAAATCTTATATTAATTTAAACTAAAAGTCAGTAAAAGATTATAATCGGTTGACTATTTTTTTACCTGATGCTATAATAAATTTCGTTGCGGAGCCGTGGTGTAGCGGTTAACATGCCGGCCTGTCACGCCGGAGATCGAGGGTTCAAATCCCTTCGGCTTCGCCATATTTTTTTGTTTAATACCAAAAAATTCAATCAGCCTCGGTAGCTCAGTCGGTAGAGCAGCGGACTGAAAATCCGCGTGTCGGTGGTTCAAGTCCGCCCCGAGGCACCACTTTAAGCAAAGCGCCCTCCGAAGTTCGGAGGGATTTTTTATGTCAAAAGAACGGCAATATGTTAATCGATTAAAACATATTGCCGCTCGTTTGTTAATAAGCAGAGATCATATTATTGTCCTTATTTTTTGATGATAAAATCAGCATAAGCATTTAATCCATGTTCGCCAAGGTCAAGACCTTCTTCTTCCTCTTCCGCACTGACGCGCAGACCAACGGTTTTCTTAATGATCGAGAACAGGATAAAGGCGATAACAGCAGTCCAGATAAATACTGCGGCGATGCCAATAAGCTGTGTTACCAGCAAGGAAGTACCGCCGCCGAAGAAAAGGCCTCCGTCAACAGCCAGCAATCCAACCATGGCTGTACCAAATGCACCACAGACAGCGTGGACCGATATTGCTCCAACCGGGTCATCAACCTTTAATACTCTATCGATGAATTCGACTGAGAAAACAACCAGTGTACCGGCTAAAACACCAATGATCGCAGCTCCGAATGGATTTACAGCGGCGCAGCCGGCAGTAATCGCAACCAGTCCTGCCAGAGCACCATTTAATGTTAAGGAAACATCAGGCTTGCCATATTTGATCCAGCAAATGCTCATTGCCATTATTGCGCCGGCGGCAGCAGCAAGGTTGGTATTAACAGCGATCAGTCCAATCGCCGGATTGGTTCCGGAAAGTGTGCTGCCGGGGTTAAAACCAAACCAGCCAAACCATAGGATAAATACCCCCAGAGCTCCCAGCGTGATACTGTGGCCGGGAATTGCGTTTGGCTTTCCTCCTGGGGTATATTTGCCGATACGCGGCCCAACCATATAAGCACCGATCAAAGCTGCCCAGCCGCCAACCGAGTGAACAACGGTGGAACCGGCGAAATCAATCATGCCTCGTGCTGCCAGCCAGCCGCCGCCCCAGATCCAATGACCGACTATCGGGTAAATAATTGCGCTGATCACGATACTATATATGAAATACGAAATAAATTTCGTTCTTTCGGCCATTGCACCGGATACGATCGTAGCTGCAGTTGCCGCAAAAACGGTTTGGAACAACAGGAATGCCGGCAAAGGGATGCTTAACCCCAGGTGTTCAAAACTATCGGATAGCCCAAAACCGCTCGTACCAAGTAAGCCTGATTGATCGACGCCAAACATTATGGCAAATCCGATGAGCCAGTAGATCAACGAGCCGGTGCAGAAATCCATGAGGTTTTTCATTATAATATTGCCGGCATTTTTAGACCGGGTAAAACCGGTTTCAACCATGGCGAAGCCGGCCTGCATAAAGAAAACCAGAAAGGCAGCAACCAGAGTCCATACAGTATCAATAGCAATCGCATTACCGGCTGCGGTTGGGTCATCGCCTGCCAGGGCCAGACCTGGCACCATAAGTAAAATTAACAGAGTGGTTATTATAATAAGAATTTTTCTCTTCATGTTTTTCTCCCCTTTAACATTTTTTAAACAGTTCGTTCCAGTTTTCAAATAAAAAAACACCTTTTGATTTATTCAAAAGGCGTCACTGCCAAAAATTGAATTTTATTAATATTAGTCATCAATTATCAAACCATAAATTTCACTATTATAAAGCATCAATACCGTTTTCTCCGGTTCTCATACGAATTGCATCATTGATAGGCGATATAAAAATTTTGCCGTCTCCAATCGAGCCGGTTACGCCTTTTGCCCGGATGATTTTTACCATTTCTTGAACACGCTCTTCGGTAGTCACAATTTCGAGCTTGACCTTGGACAGGAGATTGACGTTTACTTCAGCACCCCGGTAATATCCGGTATGGCCTTTCTGCAGGCCGCATCCCATTACCTGGGATACGGTCATTCCCCTTACACCGAAATCGCTTAATGCCTCTCTAACTTGTTCGAACTTTTCCGGACGTAAAATACATTCCAACTTAACCATTTCAATGCCTCCTTATAATTGTCTTCTGCAAATCTGGTTTAATCCAATGGAGGTGAACAATGACCATGCCATTGAATAATGCAGAGATATTCCCCGCGGGTTTCATCCTGAATGGAAAGGGCCGATTCACACACTTTTCACCTCCTGAATACGACAGAGGCCCCTGCTCGAAAAGGATCAAGCAAAGGCCTCAGTGCCATGTCATTATTTAATTGATCATTCCGGCCCAAAAAATTAAGTCCTTGTAATCCATGTAATTACAAAGACTTCTGCGTCTGTCCGGAATAATTAAATTTGAATTATATACTAAACATTTATTTAAATAATACAACCTTTTCAAGACAGGCATATTGTATACTTTTTTATTTGCGGGAATTTTATCTTTAAATTTTAAAAAAGCATCACCAGAAAAGTATACATAATACCTTGCGGCAGACGATTGCTTTTATATAATCAGTATGGATTATAATGAATTTAGAGAATGACAAAGAAAATTATTAAAGCGCGAGACAATGATGTCCCTGCATTATTAAGCAGGGATTATTGTTTATATATAACTTAAACTCCAACGATGAGGGTTTTAACACACAGTTATGGCGAAGGCCGGAATGGCAGGCGAGGAGGTATTTTATGCGATTATTGATTATACAGCATGTGACCTGTGAAGGGCTGGGATTATTGGAAAGCGAATTGATCAGCAAAGGATGGGGATTGGATATCCGGTGTATGGATCTGCCAGGGGGCGCATTACCAGATCATCTTGATAAATACCGGGCATTAATTATTTTAGGCGGGCCGATGGGAGCCAATGAGGGAGAAAAATATCCGTATTTGTTTAAAGTTCAGGAACTGGTCAGGGAAGCGGCAGCAAAACAGATCCCTTGCGTGGGCATCTGCCTGGGGGCGCAACTGATCGCACGTGCCCTGGGAGCAAAAGTAATGCCCAACCCGGTAAAGGAAATCGGTTGGCTTCCGGTGCGACTGTTGCCGGCAGGTATGAACAACAGGCTTTTTAAGGATATGCCGTCCGGGTTTTCAGTTTTTCAATGGCATTCAGACACCTTTGTGTTGCCGGAAGGGGCAAAGCTGCTGGCCGAGGGAGGGGACTGCAGAAATCAGGCCTTTGTATATGGAGATCATATTTGGGCGCTTCAGTTCCATTTGGAAGTGACCCCGGCAATGATAGCCGTCTGGTCTGAATTATACAAAGATGAATTGGCGGATTATGGAGGACCGGGAGTCAAAGAACGGCTGATTATCAACACCAGGGCGCGCTGGGAAATAATGCAGTCAACCAGGGAACAATTCTTCAGCAATTTAAACATGATTCTCGAGAATCGAAATAAACCTGAATGAGTAAAAGCAAGTACCTTTCAATTCTAAACTTCGCGAAGCCTAGAAAATAGATTTGAAATCTTGACAGAAGGGGAAATTTTTAATATTATAATGTGGTGGTCAATCGGGTGTGATTCCCCGGATGGCATAACAATGCGGAAGTGGCTCAGTGGTAGAGCATCGCCTTGCCAAGGCGAGGGTCGCGAGTTCGAATCTCGTCTTCCGCTCCATTTGTTTATCTGGAGCAAAACGATATACAATCATTGTATTCGATGTGCTCTATTTATTTTTTCTGGGAGCGAAGCGAGCACAAAACTATTGTGCTCAAAGCAAAGCTCTATTTTTGTTTGCTGCATTTTTATTTGCTTGCAAATTAAATGGAAGGTTGATATAATAATTTGTGCGCGCGGTGGCTATACCCAATATAATTGGGATTAGGGCGGGTGGCGAAGAGGCTAACGCTGTGGTCTGCAAAATCACCATTCACCGGTTCAAATCCGGTCCCGCCCTCCATATATGATATAGACCTGCCCGGGTGGCGGAATAGGCAGACGCACGGGACTTAAAATCCCGCGGTGGCAACACCATACCGGTTCGACCCCGGTCTCGGGCACCACTATATAAAAGAATTACCGAAGGTTTAAGACCTTCGGTATTTTTGTTTCTGGAGGTATTTTGTCGGCAATTTTTGGTTTGACCACCGGATTGAACCCTGAGAAAATTAATTATATGTTAATAATTAGAAGTAGAATTCAAATATAGTTAAATAATAAGCTATCATATGGTAAGGGAGAAGGGTATTTATGAATAATATATGGCGGATTTTAGGGGGAATAGTATTTGCAATATTATTTTTCTTAACGCCCGTTGTCAACATATTTCTCTGGGTATTGATGTTGATTTTGGGTTGTGCATACTTTACAATTATTCATTTCCGAAAGCAGAGGATTGGCTCTGGAAAATGGGTAATGGATTGGAACATTTTTTTGCAGAATATGTTGTTGGGCGGAGTAATATTATCATGTTTTACATTGTATGTATTCAGAGAAGTTGAGTATCTGCCAATAATTATGGCCGGGTTACTATTTGGCGTTGCTCTGTACTCTGGATTAATGGCAATAAAAAAGGACGATGGCACTCAATGATTTAAAAAATTCAAGCATGTTTCCGCATTGTTTTGTGATATATGACACCACATTTCCGGATGTATAAATCTGCATATTATTTTGATATTAATAATGGTTAATTGTATATTCTGCCTCGCATAAATCAAAAATATAAATAGAAACCAAATATTTGGAGGCGTAAAAAATGAATAATGATAAAGATAACGGCATTAAGGACAATAAGTTTGACGACGAAGAAGAATTTATGGATATACAAACCGGTGTTGTAATGAGCAGAAGTGAATTTAACACCAGAATAAAAAACGGGCATTATCCGGGATATTATGTCGGCCCGAAGCATGACTGGGAATCGTTTGATAATGACCTGGATGGCTAGAAGCCAATAAAGATGTTGTTTTTAAATTAAGATATTTTACTCAATCATCGCTGCAGACATTTTGCTCCCGGTTAACATTATGATGAGAAGTAACAGCCAGGTACAAGCTGATCAGGACCAGGGTTGCTCCTGCCGCTTCCAGAGGAGAAAGAGCTTCACCAAGGAATAACATAGCTAAAATTACAGTTAATACGGGTTCCAGACTGCTTATTAAGGCTGCCCGGGAGGCGCCTATTTTCTGCATGCCTCTTAAGTAAAAAGAAATCGAAAGCACGGTATTGATCAAGGCCATAGTTAAACATATCAAAGCCTGCTTTAAAGTGAGAGCAGTTAAAAAATCCAGGTCGCGGAAAAATAGCAGCGGAATCATTATGATCCCAACCAAAGCAAATGTAGCTGTCAAAGATATCGGTGATGACCTGGAAACATTAAACTGACCCAGCAGAGCAAACAGTGCGTAACAAATACTGCCCATCATCCCCAGGAATAAACCAAAAGGTGCAATTGTGACTGAACCGCTGAATACTCCCGAAACAAAAATTATGCCCAATAAGGCTAACAGCAATCCTGCTGCCAGTTTGGAGTTTAATTTTTCTTTATAAACAAGAATGGCCAGCAAAGCAACCAGTACGGGATGAGAAAAGAATATGATACTGGCGATGCTGGCAGCAAGATACTGCAAAGCAAAGAAGTAAGTCGCACTGGCAGTAATAAGAAAAATGCCCTGCCCAAAAACCCAAAATGATTTATTGATCACCGGCTCTTTTTTATAAAATTTCAGATAAACGAATAATATTATAAAGGCAAACAGATAACGGAAGAAAATAGCTGAACTGGGCTCCAGCCCATATTTATAAGCATATTTGGTCAGGATAGGCAGGGTGGCATACATAAACGCTGAGATAAACACAAATATAGAGCCTTTAACCGGATCTGACAGTTTGAATAACATCATAAAACCCTTTTCCATATTAATTAACTGCTACTAATGCAATTAAAAGTCGATAGAATATATTCTACTCTATTTCACCCAATATTAGAAAAATTTAAATATATATAAAAAAGCGATTATGTATTTTAGGCAGAAGATTAATCGGGTATGATTATTATAAGTTAATCATATTGGGAGGGTTTAGTTGAATGGAGTTGTTATCTCTGGAGAATTTCCGCTTTACAGACCGCAGTAAAGCAGGTGCCGATGCATATCTGGATTATTGCGGACAAAAAATCCACGCGGAATTCAATTTCTACCTGCAGGGAAGCCAGTGCCTCGGTATAAGATTAGGCCGGCATGATAAGCAAGTTACCACTGAGCTTTTGGAAAAATATATCCGCGAAAACCTGTCCCAATTAAAAAAAATGGTGGTACCGGATATTGAAAGAATAAGACAGGAACGTTTTAATAGAATGATGGAGGCAAGCCAACAATAACGCCAATAAGTATTGCCAAAAATGAGTATGCATGCTATATTTTAAACTCAATTATTTTCAGCTATATTTTGATGGGTGAGTAAAAATAAACAGTCTGCAGATCAAATATATTTTCAGCTGTTTATTCACATATAATCAGGACATAAAGAGTACAATTAAATGAGATAAATGGCTCCAGGTGTGTTATTGAGCCAGATGCTTGAATAAGAATTTTGTTCTACTAGTTGCGGAGGTGATAGTATGAAAAAGCGATGGGGGAAAGGTGAACCTGTTAATTTATCTGATTTATTGAGAATAACACCAGTAGCAAATGAAGTTATGCAGCTGGCAGAAGAACTGGAACTGAGTACAGCCGATATTCTATGGATAGTATCACAGATCATGGAAAATAATGAGGAAGCCAACGCTAAAATACATTCCAAGTTTTTCAAAGAGGGAGAGCATGAACTTGAGGATGATTGGGAAGAGGAAATAGATCTGGAAGCTATTGAAGATGAAATAGACCAGGCTATGTATATGGTCAATGTGAGAATAACCAGCGAAGGCAGATTCCCGGAAGTAGGCTTTAAAGCAGGGATAAATGATAAAGAAGATATCGGTTATTTCTTCGATATGATAATGGAAATGCTGGATAAATTAGAATAAACAGATTCTAAAAAAAGAGATATGGCTTCATAAGCCATATCTCTAAATATTTATACGGGGACATTGCCTGTGAAGTGCACTCGTACCTTCTATTCCTTGGGCGCTTCTTTCAGCAAATCAGAGACCAGGACAAATTCGTAACCTTGTTCCTTTAAATTCTTAATAACCGTTGGCAGAGCTTCAGCAGTCTGTTTGCAGGTGTCTGAGGCATGCATGAGGATTATATCTCCGGGATGAGCCCGCTGGCTTACCCGGTCAATAATAGTGTTGACTCCGGGATTCATCCAGTCCAGACTGTCAGTGCCCCACTGAATAGCCTGGTAATTAACTTCATTGACTGCTTCGATGACGTGATCATTATAATCGCCGTTAGGGGTACGGATCAGATTAGCTTCAACCCCGGCCACTTCTTGTATATTCTTATGAGCTTTCATTATCTCATCTTTGATTTCGGTTTTGCTCAGATTGCTGAGATTGATGTGCCGGTAGCCGTGACTGCCTATTTCATGCCCGTCAGCCTTTATCTGTTTGGCTATTTCCGGATATTGCTTTACCCAGGGGCCGGAGAGGAAGAAAGTGCATTTAACATTATTTTCTTTGAGGATTTCAATTACTGGCATAGGAGTCTTGTTTCCCCAACTGATGTCAAAAGTTAAAGCAACGATTTTTTTATCAGTATTTATTTCATAAATAGGCTTCTTTTTACCGTAAGCCTGAACATAAACTACGCTGCTGACTAAAATTACTAATGCCACCAGACTGATCAATGCCAGTCTTGCTTTGTCAGACATTTGATAAAAACCAATAAATCTAGGCATAGCTATACCACCTTTAAGAATTATTTCTATAATTCTATTAGTAGAATTTATTCTTTATGCCTTATTTCCCAGCGGCTTTAAGCAGAAGTATATTATTGCTCCCCCCGGTTGATTTTCAAGCAGAATGAATTAAAATAATTATGGTGCTATTGATTTTGCGACGGGATTTATATATACTCTTTTATAGATTGGGCCGTTAACTCAGCGGGAGAGTGCTTCCCTGACGCGGAAGAAGCCACAAGTTCGAATCTTGTACGGCCCACCATATAATGAAAGTAATAGCGGGGTTATTAAACTCCGCTATTTTTGTGTTTTTTAAACTGATGAATATAATCTGTTTAATGCAAAATTTCTCTTTGCCGGAGAATTGAATAATGAAAATCGGCCAAACATATAATAAATTAACTTTTTTATTTTGGGAGGCCGATTATGATATATGAATTCAAAATAACTATGGCCCATGGTGATAATGGGTTTTTAAGTGATTTTGAAGACAGGCTGCGCTGGATAAGCGAAAAGGGTTATCATTTTTCTGCCAATGTTAAAAGTGACAGAGACTTGAATATGGATTATATTTCCCTGGTTTTAAAAGGGGAGAAGACTGATAAAATATTCCGGCATGAGGATATAGTGCACATATTTAAACATCAGATGGCGGAAGTACTGGCGGAACACATTGTCAGGAACTGGCAGGCCAAACTTTTGTGGAAGGAGATAAACAAAAGCTGCCGTGTCTTAAATAGTACAGATAAAAATATTGTATTTTGTAAAGCCAATAATTTTTTAAAAAAATGCAATGAAAATGAAAGCCTTAATATGTTAATAAGCTTTGGCCGGAAAAACCGCATGGCCCATAGATTATTCGAGCATATAAACAGTAATGATAATCTCGTAATTGAAGGTTTCGTGAATTTTTGTATTAAAGAATACAACCGGGAAATCAGGTTCGCCGTAGAACTTGCCCGGGAGGAAATGCGTAATGAGAAGGAATACAATGATTTCGTCAATTTGCTGCGTTATTTTGTAGATAGCCAGGTTCCCAAACTGTTTGAAATAAACCTAATGATGTATGATACAGGAGTATTTTATCTCTGGGATGGAGAAGGGGTTGAAATTGAAGAAAATTATTTGAATTATTATTTCGAGGACATGTTTGCCGATGAAATCAGCCTGGATGATGTGCTGATAAGTATATTGATAACGATTGCGCCCCGCCGTATAGTGCTGCACAATACTCAGCAAATGCCTGACAGTCAGTCAGTGGAGATGATAAAAAAAGTATTTAAAGAAAAAATCAGTACTTGTGAAGGCTGCGAACGATGTGTTAAGGCGTTGAGCGAAAAAGACCTGCATCAATAAATAGAACTGGTTTTTATTCCGGGCTAAAACCCGGATTTTTTATTTTATACAATTTCAAGGTTTGCCTTTATTATATTTTTTGAGTATATTTTAAAAGGTGATAATATGAACTATCAATTATTGGCATTGCCTGTTATAAGTGCCTTTATTGGCTATATTACTAATGTATTTGCCATCAGGCTGCTTTTTTGGCCCAAAAAACCAATAAACCTCGGCTTTTTTTCTGTACAGGGTATTTTGCCCAAGAGACAGGCACAGATAGCCGGCAGTGTAGGACAGCTGGTTGAAAAGGAACTGCTGTCGTGGGACGAGTTATTCGATAAAATTAATACACCGGAAATAAGAGAAGTTCTGACCGATAAAATCAGTGCAATTCTAAAGGACCGGCTCAGCGATCTGCTGCCCCGGATAGTACCGGCCAAAGTCGGCAAATTGATTGGCGACATGCTGGAAAAGGTAATACACCAGGAGGCCTCAAATATTATCAAACAAAGTATTGAAGCGGGGAGCGAGTACTTAAATCAGGAAATCAATATAGAGCAAATGGTTGAAGACAAAATTAATGCCTTCGATTTGGACGAGCTGGAAAAAATGATCCGGGGAGTAACTTCCAGTGAATTGACTTTTATTGAGGTTTTAGGCGGGGTATTAGGATTTATAATTGGTTTGGTGCAAGTGGCAATTATTATATTATTTCCTGCAGGTTAAGCAGAAAACATAAAAAGGAGGTTTTATTGATGGTATTGATTAATTTACCAGACGGAAGTCAGAAGGAGTATCAGCAGGGAACCAGTTTGATGCAGATAGCTGAAGATATCGATAAAAAGCTGTCACGTAAAGCTGTTACCGCGACTTTTAACGATAAATTGGCTGACTGGAATGAACCGGTCACAGAAAATGGCGCCTTGGAAATATTTAAATTTGATGATGAGGCAGGCAAGGATGTTTACAGGCATTCTTCAGCACATGTTATGGCTCAGGCGGTAAAGAGGCTCTGGCCTGAAACCAGGCTGGCTATAGGACCCGCTATTGACAAGGGCTTCTATTATGATTTTGACAGTGAACATATTTTTACCCCGGAAGATTTTGCTCTGATTGAAAAGGAAATGGAAAAAATCATTAAGGCTGATTATCCAATAGTGAAGAAAGTCCTCAGCCGGGAAGCAGCTGTTGAATTCTTTGCTGAGCATAATGAAGATTATAAGGTTGAATTGATCAAAGACTTGCCGGAAGATGCTGTTATCAGTGTTTATGAACAGGGAGACTTCTTTGATTTATGTGCCGGACCGCATGTCCCTTCTACCGGCAGGTTAAAAAATATAAAGCTGATGAGTTTGGCGGGGGCCTATTGGCGCGGCAGCGAAAACAATCCGATGCTGCAGAGAATATATGCTACTTCTTTTCCTGAAAAAGCCATGCTGGATGATTATCTGCATAAACTGGAGGAAGCCAAAAAACGTGACCATCGTCGCCTGGGTAAAGAACTGGGGCTATTTATGGTATTGGATGAAGGGCCGGGGTTTCCGTTTTTTATGCCCAAAGGCATGATATTAAGAAACGAACTGGAAAGTTTCTGGCGGGAGGAACACCGTAAAGCCGGCTATCAGGAGATCAAGACGCCTATTATTCTCGAACGTGAATTATGGGAAAGATCCGGGCACTGGGATCATTATAAAGAAAACATGTATTTCACCGTCATCGACGAGAAGGATTATGCGGTAAAACCAATGAACTGTCCGGGCAGTATGCTGGTGTACAAACAAAACCTGCACAGCTATAAGGAGTTTCCTTTAAGAGTAGGGGAATTGGGATTGGTGCACCGGCACGAGATGTCCGGGGTCTTACACGGTCTGATGAGAGTACGGGCATTTACTCAGGATGATGCCCATATTTTTATGCTGCCGGAACAGATAATCGATGAAATCAAGGGAGTAATAAATCTGGTCGACCGTTTTTACAGTCTGTTCGGTTTTCCCTATCATGTGGAACTTTCCACCAAACCTGAAAAAGCCATGGGATCTGATGAAGATTGGGAAATTGCTACCGATGCTCTGCGCCAGGCTTTGGAAGAAAAAGAGATCGATTACAAGATCAATGAAGGCGACGGTGCTTTTTACGGGCCTAAAATCGATTTCCATTTGCATGATGCCTTGGACAGGACCTGGCAATGCGGAACTATTCAGCTGGATTTTCAGATGCCGGAAAAATTTGATCTGACCTATATCGGTGAAGATGGCGAAAAACATCGGCCGGTCATGATTCACCGGGTCATATATGGCAGTATTGAAAGGTTTATTGGTATCTTAACTGAACACACTGCCGGAGCTTTCCCAACCTGGCTGGCACCGGTTCAGGTCAGGGTTTTGCCCATTACTGATCGTCAGCATGATTATGCGCGGCAGGTTGTGGAAGATTTGCAAAGCCGCGGTTTCAGAGCAGAAGTTGATTACCGCAGTGAAAAAATCGGCTATAAGATCAGGGAAGGTCAACTGCAAAAAATACCCTATCTGTTAATTATCGGTGACAAAGAAATCGAAACCCGGGGGGTAGCGGTCAGGCATAGAAAAGATGGAGACAAAGGCTTTATGGGTCTGAATGATTTTGCTTTGATGCTGGACAAGGAAATAAAAATGAAAACTATTTAACCGGCAATTTATAACATTAAAGATTGCACAGGATAATGATTTATGCTATACTACCCAAGTGATTAAGC
Source organism: Syntrophomonadaceae bacterium (assembly GCA_035353375.1). Classification (GTDB taxonomy): domain Bacteria; phylum Bacillota; class Syntrophomonadia; order Syntrophomonadales; family Syntrophomonadaceae; genus UBA1368. The sequence goes on along the minus strand of DAOPZM010000016.1, from coordinate 33,193 downwards.
AGAAGCTTGACTTCTCACCTTACAACTGCAGTTCGTAAGGTATTCAGTAACTTAAATCTACGGGCAGTTTGACTACTGCCAATAGTTATTGATTTTGAAGCGAGTTTATGCAACTCGCTTTATTTTATTTAGGAGGTGGACTTCTTATCAGCAAGGATTGGAGAGTTAATGAAGAAATACGGGTCAAGGAAGTAAGATTGATTGATGATGCTGGCGAGCAACTCGGTATAGTCCCAATTCGTGAAGCCCTTCAACTGTCTTTGGATAAGGGATTGGATCTGGTTGAGGTTGCTCCTTCTGCCAAGCCGCCCGTATGTCGGTTAATGGATTATGGTAAGTTTAAATTTGAACAAAATAAACGGGAAAAAGAAGCGCGCAAAAAGCAAGCAACCATTTCCACAAAAGAAGTGAAACTGCGTCCTAATATTGAGGAACACGATTTTCAGGTAAAAGCCAAAAACGCCAGGAAGTTTTTAGCGGCTGGCGACAAAGTTAAACTTACTATTATGTTCAGGGGAAGACAAATAACTCATCCTGAATTGGGAGAAAAGCTATCCATTAAAATGGCCCAACAATTATCTGATATTTCTACTATGGAAAAAGCTCCCAGAATCGAAGGGAGAAATATGGTTACAATGTTATTGCCGAAAGTAGAACATGAGAAAATTGATAAAAATGCTGAAAAGAATGAAGTAAAAGATGTAAAGGAGGAAGTCAGTAATGCCTAAGATGAAATCTCATCGTGGTGCGGCCAAAAGATTTAAAAAGACCGGTACCGGTAAAATAAAAAGATCGAAAGCGTTTGCCAGTCATCTTTTAGGGGGCAAAAGTCCCAAGAGAAAACGTAAATTGCGCCAGGCCGGACTTGTAAGCGAACAAGAGAACAAGAATATTTCCAAATTAATTCCTTATTAAGAATTGCATATAAAGTGTAGGAGGTAATTGCTGATGCCCAGAGTAAAACGTGGGATGACTTCACATAGAAGACACAAAAAAATATTAAAAATCGCCAAGGGTTACCGGGGTAGTAAATCAAAACTTTTCCGGGTCGCTAACCAGCAAGTTATGAAATCCGGAAATTATGCTTATATCCATCGTCGCCTGAAAAAAAGAGATTTCCGTAAATTATGGATCGCCAGGATAAATGCTGCCGCCCGTAACAATGGAACTACTTATAGCAAAATGGTTCATGGCTTAAAAATTGCCGGTGTCGATATTAACCGCAAGATGCTGGCGGAACTGGCAGTAAGTGATCCGCAGGGATTTTCCCGGCTGGCTGAATTATCAATAAATACCTTAAGTAAATAAAACAATGATTATAAAGTATGGCTGCGGCCATACTTTTTGTTAACGAGGTTTTGATGAAATACTTATCTTCCAAAGACAACAGTTTTATCAAGAGTATAGTTAAACTGAAAAATAAAAAATACCGCGATAAAGAAAGGCTGTTTATCATTGAAGGTGAGAAGAGCGTTGCTGAAGCATTGCAGCAAAAATTATTGTTGTGCAGTATTTTAATTGATGCGCAATGGCAGCAAAGCAGTGATTTTATATTTTCGATGCCGGGGATCGAGTATTATCAGCTGGCTCCCGGAATTATAAACTATATCTGTGATACGGAAAACCCGCAGGGAATATTAGCAGTTGCTCAGATACCCGCTTATGACTATAAAAATATAACCCGGGAAAAATTATTGATCTTACTGGACGAAGTCAGCGACCCGGGGAATGTGGGGACGATTATCCGCAGCGGCTGGGCGCTGGGAGCAGATGGAATATTAATGACGCCCGGATGTGCAGATCCTTTCAGTCCCAAAGTTGTCAGGGCATCGATGGGAGGAATATTGCATATACCTTTATATAGAAATTTTAATTTAGAGGAGTTAAGAGCTTTACAAAATCAGGGCTATTTGATTTACTGTTCTGACTTAAACAGTGAAAACAATTTATATAACCAGGATTTAACAGGCAGTAAAATTATTGTGATTGGCAACGAATCGCGGGGAGTGAGTGAGAAAAGTAATAGTGCCTGTGACATGAATTTTAAGATACCGATAAATCCTGAAGCAGATTCTTTGAATGCAGCGGTGGCATGTGCTATAATCTTAGCAGAAGCATGGCAGCAGAGAGTAAAGCATTCATAATTGTTACCAAAGTGCATATATGATATAATTTTTCCTGGTTCGGCGTTAATTTTATTGCGGAGGGAGACCCTTTATGATAAACCAGGCCGAAAACATGTGGCAATTATTTGAAAAGTCGGGATGCATCATTTATTATTTATTATATAAAATGATTGTTACTCAATAAACAAATGCTGAGAACAGGAGCAGTAATATGCTGTTGCCTTGCAGGGAGATCATGTCGTGACTGGAAGCGTGATCAGGTTTAAGCATATGAATTCACCTGGGAGCAGGGGATTGAAAGACAAGTAGATCCTGCCGGCAGCCTCCGTTATCAGGCATTAGAGTGAACCAGATCGAATGAATTTGGTTAACAAGGGTGGTAACGCGGAAGTAACTTTCGTCCCTGGGGATGAAGGTTTTTTTATTTTCTGAAACAAGGAGGTTAAATGGTATGTTGGAAAAGTTAGCCGTATTGGACCAAGAAGCCCATACTAAAATTACAGCTTTAAATACCATTGAAGAACTTAACGAATATAAGGTGATGATTCTGGGGCGAAAAGGAGAAATAACAGCATTATTGAGGGGATTAAAAGATTTGCCACCTGAACAGCGGGCTGAAGTTGGAAGAGTTGCCAATGAAATCAAGGATAAACTTGAGGCCCAGTTAAACAGCCGGGCAGCTGAAATCAGCCGGCGTGACCTTGAAATCAAATTACAACAGGAAAGAATTGATGTCACTTTACCGGGATTGCCGCAGCAGAAAGGCAGTATACATCCTTTGACCCGGATAAAAAGAGAAATAACTGAAATATTTACCGGAATGGGATTTACAGTAGAGGAAGGACCGGAAATCGAACTGGATTATTATAATTTTGAAGCTTTAAATGTACCTAAGCATCATCCTGCCCGGGATATGCAGGATTCCTTTTACATATCTGAGGAAGTCCTCTTGCGGACGCATACTTCGCCGGTACAGGTAAGAACGATGGAAAAAATGGTGCCGCAGATACCAGTGAAAATCATTGTTCCCGGAACAGTGTACCGTAATGATGATGATGCAACCCATTCACCCATGTTTCATCAGGTGGAAGGTCTGCTGATCGATGAAAGGATAACCTTTGCTGACCTGAAAGGAATCCTTATGCAATTTGCCAGGAAGATGTTCGGAGAGAATCTCGATGTTCGTTACCGGCCCAGTTTTTTCCCTTTTACTGAACCCAGCGTGGAAATAGACATTTCCTGTGTAATGTGTGGGGGGCAGGGATGCAGGGTATGTTCTCATACCGGATGGCTGGAAATATTAGGTGCGGGTATGGTTCATCCCAATGTCTTGAAATACGGCGGTTACGATCCGGAAAAGGTGACTGGTTTTGCCTTCGGTATGGGGATTGAAAGGATAGCTATGCTGAAATATGGCATAAACGATTTGCGCCTGTTTTTTGATAATGACAAAAGATTTTTAAGACAGTTCTAAAGGGGGGAATATAATGGGAGTATCAATAAACCAATTAAAAAAATATATTCAAATTGACCAGACGGCTGAACAGTTAGCGCATAATCTGACTATGGCAGGCATCGCTATTGAAGGTATCGAGACAACTGATGATGACGATAAGTTATTGGAACTCGATCTGACCCCTAATCGTGCGGACTGTCTGGGTTGGATCAATCTGGCCCGGGAAATAGCTGCTCTTTCAGGAGCTGATTTAACTATTCCGGATGTTTTTATGAAAGAGAATGAAGAAGCCATCGAAGATTACATAACGGTTAGGATAGATAATCCTCAGTTATGTAAAAGATATGCCGCCCGGGTCATAAAAAATGTTAAAATCATGGCTTCTCCGCAATGGATGCAGGATGCTTTGCAAAAAGCCGGGATCCGCCCGATCAATAACGTAGTTGATGTTACCAATTATGTGATGTTGGAAACCAATCAGCCTTTGCATGCTTTTGATTATGATTTATTAGGTGGTTTAAGGCAGATACTGGTTCGCCCGGCTTATGCTCAGGAACAATTTACCACTTTGGACGGCGCAAACCGGCAGCTGGATGAGGAAATGCTGGTTATAACCAATGGCGAGAAACCAATAGCTTTAGCCGGGGTTATGGGCGGTGAAAATACAGAAATTAATGAACAAACCACCATGGTTTTACTGGAATCAGCCAATTTTTTAGCCACCAACATTCGAAAAACATCCAGGAAACTTGGCTTGCGCAGTGATTCTTCCATCCGCTTTGAAAAGGGCGTTGATCCTAATGGAGCTATATATGCAGCGAATCGTGCCACGCAGCTGATTCACGAGTTGGCCGGCGGAGAAGTGGTAAAGGGAATATTCGATGTTTATCCGGAGCCTATCCAGCCATTAAATATCCTGCTCAGGCCGGAAAGAGTAAATTATCTGCTGGGAACTGATATAAATGATACTGAAATCAGATCCTGCCTGAATAAACTGCGTTTTACTGTAACTGAGACCGGGGAAGATTTAATGGTTCAAGTACCTACTTACCGGCCGGATATAACTTTGGAAGTAGATTTAATTGAAGAAGTTGCCCGATTACACGGTTATGATAAAATACCGGCAACTTTATCATATGGAGCAGTTCAGCCGGGAGGGCTCAATTATGAGCAACATTTCCGTGACCGTATACAGGATATATTGGCCAAAAATTTGCTGGAAGTTATTAACTACAGTTTTATTAACCCCGTAGCATATGACCTTATTCGTTTAAGTGAGCAGGATGAACTGAGGAATTGCATAAAAATAGCAAATCCTTTATCAGAAGAACAATCGGTAATGAGGACTTTATTGCTGCCGGGACTGTTAAAGAATATTAAAGATAATTTATCCCGGAAAAACGAAAATCTGGCGTTCTTTGAGCTGGGAACAGTTTTTTATCCCACTAATAAGCCTTTACCCCGGGAGATTTATAAGGTTGGTGCCGTAGTTGCAGGTAATTTCGATACAAACTGGCTGAAAAATGAAGTGCCCATGGATTACTTTTATCTTAAGGGATTAGCGGAAGACCTTTTATCCGGTTTAGGCATAGAGGAAGTTACTTTTGCCGTTACTGAAAATCCGGCCTTTCATCCCGGAAGAACTGCAGTGGTGCGGGCTGGTGATAAAGAGATCGGTATAATAGGAGAAGTTCATCCCGAAGTATGTGATAACTATAATATCAAGATAAAGGTGGCGGCTCTTGAGTTTAATGCAGCCGTTTTGTATGAATTAAGCAAACCGATCAGGATGACTAAAGAAATTACCCGTTATCCGGGGATAAAAAGAGATATTGCAGTTGTGCTGCCGGAAACAGTTACTTATCTGGAAACCAAATCAATAATTAATGATGACCAGTCCGGACTTTTGCAGGAAGCAGATATATTTGATATTTATACAGGGGATCAGGTCCCGGCCGGGTATAAGAGTATGGCTTTCAGGCTGTTATTTAAGTCCAGTGAAAAAACCCTTACGGAAAATGATGTTACTCCCATAGTAGAAGATATTCTGCAGAGATTAAAGAGCCAGTGGGGAGCTTTACTGAGATAATCATACCCGTATATTTGTTTAAGCTAACGAAGGGGGGACAGAACTCCCCTTTGTTGTTTTAGGAAACGCACTTTTTAAAGGTAAATGATATAATATTGTTTAAGATGACCGTAACGGGGGAGGATTTTATGACTGGTTCAGAAGAAAGCCGAAAGATGATAACGATTGAGCTGGCAGGTAAAGGTAAATATGAAGTTGCAGCAGGATCCAGAATAAATAATCTGGTTGCTGCTTATTATAAAGATCATAAAATGCCGATTGTTGGCGCCCTGATACAAAATGAGATGCAGGATCTTAACTGTGTACTGCAGGATGGCGATAAAGTTGAAATGGTCGATATCGCCAATGAAGACGGCGTCAGGATATACCGGCGCAGCGCCTTGCTTATACTGCTCAAGGCATGCCACGACCTGTTCCCGGAACGAACGCTGATGGTAAGACACTCATTATCTGAAGGAGTATTCTGCGAATTCCCTCAGCAGGAAGTAACACCTGCTGAAGTTAAATCCTTGGAAGAATATATGCGCGACATAGAAAACCAAAATATACCTATAGAACGGTTTATTGTTCATATGAAAGAAGCCCTGGAAATATTTACAGCCTTAAAGCAGTCCGATTTAGTTGAATTACTGCAGCAAAGAAATAAGAATACTATACATGTTTGTAAAATTGATGATTTTTACGAATATTTCTATGGTTTGGTATTGACCAACACCGGACAGATAAATCAATTCCGGCTTATTTACTACCCGCCCGGCATAGTTCTGCAGACCCCGGTCAAAAAAAGTCCCGGAGTTTTGATGCCATTTGTGGAACAGAAAAAACTGGCCAGCATCTACAGTGAGGAGAAAGCCTGGGCGGAAATGCTTGATGCACCACATGTTCCTGCAGTTAATAAAATAATATCTCAGGGAGGATTTAATGATCTTATAAGAATTAATGAAGCCCTGCATGAAAAAAAGATCGCGGATATTGCTGATCGGATATGCAGCAACAAAGATATTCGCATAATTCTTATTGCCGGTCCTTCTTCTTCCGGTAAAACGACTTTTGCCCAGCGCTTATTTATTCAACTGAAAGTCAACGGCAGACAACCGATGGCAATTTCATTGGATAATTATTTTGTGGACCGATGCAATACCCCGCTTGATGAAGACAATGAATATGATTTCGAATCCCTGGATGCTTTGAAATTGGATTTATTCAATGAACATCTGCAGCAATTGATAAATGGTGAAGAAGTTGAAATGCCGGTTTATAATTTTATTAAAGGAACCTGTGAAGCAGAGGGCAGGAAAATAAAATTAGGAGCGGGGCAGCCGCTGATCCTCGAAGGTATCCACTGCCTTAATGACCAGTTGACAAGCAGTATTTATGCCAAACAAAAATTCAAAATTTATATCAGTGCCTTGACCCAGCTGAATATCGATTACTCCAATAATATTTCCACTACTGACAGCCGCCTGGTCAGAAGAATTTTAAGAGATAACAGAACCAGAGGGCATAATGCCCTGAATACTATTAGAAGATGGCCTTCAGTAAGAAGAGGGGAAGAAAAAAATATTTTTCCTTTTCAGGAAAATGCTGATGCTATGTTTAATTCTTCTTTAGTTTATGAATTGTTCGTATTAAAGCCTTTTATAGAACCGCTGCTGAATCAGGTCGGGACTGATAACAGAGAATATGCAGAAGCAATGCGATTGCAGAAATTTTTAAGTTATTTTACTCCGGTAATTCTGGAAGGAAGAGAAATACCTTATAATTCAATTTTAAGAGAATTTGTAGGAAACAGCTGCTTCGAATAATTAATTGAATTGCCGGCATAATTGTCTGATTGGGGTGGTGTCATTGCAAGGCAAAGTACTGGTAGTTGACGATGAGGAATCACTGGTAAGGCTAATAACTTTTAATCTAAATAAGGATGGCTTTGAAACTATCCAGGCCAATGACGGCAACGAGGCCTGGAGCTTGATTATGAGTGAAAAACCGGATCTGATTATTTTGGATCTGATGTTGCCTGGCAAAGATGGTTTAGAAATATGCCGTGATTTACGCCGGGAAAACATTGATACCCCAATTATTATGCTTACCGCCAGGGATGATGAAACAGATAAAATTGTCGGGCTTGAATTAGGGGCGGATGATTATGTTACCAAACCTTTCAGCGTTAAAGAACTGGGGGCAAGAGTAAGAGCGATTCTCAGGCGTCAGAATGCAGGCGATAATCTGTCGGCAGAAGATAAGGTCATAAAAGTCGGGGAGTTTACAGTCAAACCATTGAGTTATGAAATATGGCTTAAAGAAAAGAAGTTGGATTTAACCATGAAAGAGTATGAGTTACTGCAAATGCTGCTTAAAAATAAAGGCCGGGTACTTAAAAGAGAATATTTACTGGAAGTTTTGTGGGATTATCCTGACAGTGCCAATACCCGGGCATTGGATGTCTATATCAGCAAACTGCGGGAAAAGATCGAAGATGATGCTAAAAACCCCAGGAATATAATCACCATACGCGGCCTGGGCTACAAATTCGAGGAAAATAGCTATGAATAAATCATTTCGCTGGCGCCTGACCAGCAATATTTTTTTCATCATCGTATTATTTTTAGCCCTCAGTCTGGTCATCAGTTATTTTATCTTTAAAGATTTTTATGTGAGTGAGATCGAAGAGAACCTGACTAACCAAGCTTTATTAGCCGCTGATATAATTGCCGATTCCTATCAAGAAAATGATCTTGATTATTTTCAGCAAATCAGCAATGAAATAGCCCGGGATGCCAGAGTAAGGGTCACAGTGGTAGATGCTGCTGAGGGCAATGTATTAGCCGATTCAGGCTTTGACAGCAGCAGCATGGAAACACATAAGAACCGGCCGGAAATATTTAAAGCCTTAAAAGGTGAGACAGGAACGGATATCAGATTCAGTAATACTGCTCAGATTTATATGCTTTATGCAGCAGTGCCTTTTAAGACCGATACGATTTCAGGGGTGGTTCGTTTAGCAAAACCCCTTAACGAAATTGATAATGTTTTATTGAGAATGTTGTCATTATTACTGTTGACTATTGTTTTGACCGGGATAGCTGCATTCAGTATAAGTGCGGTGATCGCCAGACGGCTTTCGCAGCCGTTGGCAGAGATTACAGAATCGGTGGAGGATATTGCGCAGGGTAATTTCAGCCGCAGGATAACGGGGCAGTATGATAATAATGAATTTGAGGGTTTATCATCCGCAGTCAATAACATGGCTGAATATCTTGAACAGTATTTAAATCAGATAAGTGAAGTAAAAAGCCAACTGGAAGCTTTACTTGAAAATACAGTTAACGGTATCCTGATGGTCGATTATTCCGGCAGGATCAATTATGTAAATCCGGTAGCCAAAGCCTTGTTGTTTCCAGATAAGGAGCCGCTGGGGAGAAAACATGCCGAAGTGATCAGTAATTATGAAATGATAGAAATCATTGATCGCCTGAGAAATAATTCCCAATCAATAAAAACAAAAATTACGCTTTATTCTTTGGGAGCGAAAATTATCGATATAAATGCGTTGGCTATTTCTACTGTCAAAGGAAAACAAAATGACAGTATATTAGTTGTTTTGAATGATATCACTGAAATTACGCATCTTGAACAAGTCAGAAAAGACTTCATTGCCAACGTTGCCCACGAATTAAAAACACCAATTGCCAGTATCAGCGGATTTGCCGAAACGATGCTGTCGGAAAAGGTTGACAATAAGGAAGAGATCCGCGAGTTTTCACAAATAATTTATAATGAAGCCCGGCGCTTGACTGATTTAATAAACGGCCTTTTTGAACTCTCCCGCATAGAAAGTGATGCTGAACAGATTCCAAAGCAAGTTGTCGATATTGGCTCAGTAATTGCAGAGACCGTTAAACTGGTGAAGAAAAAACCCGGAACGGATAATTACCGAATAAATTTTGCCAAACCGCTTGAACCGGTATTAGTGTCAACAGACTATAATTCTGTAGTACAAATCATTATTAATCTGCTCGACAATGCGGTTAAGTACAGTGAACCGGAAGCTGAAATAGACATTACCCTGAAAGAAGGACCTGAAGAGATCATAGTATCGGTAACCGACAAGGGCGAAGGAATTCCGGAGAAAGATTTAAACCGGATTTTTGAACGGTTCTACCGGGTCGACCAGACTCGCTCCAGGAAAACTGGGGGAACAGGCCTGGGACTTTCCATAGTCAAACATTTGACTGAACAGATGGGAGGAAGTGTTGGAGTCGAAAGTACTCCCGGAACAGGCTCGAGATTCTTTTTCATCTTACCAAAGCATTAAATTAATAAGAGAGCAGATCATAATAACCGGTTGCTATTTTAAGCAGCCGGTTTTTTTTACACAATTATTACAAAAGCAAGCAGCAATTTTAACATACAAAACGTTATAACTTAACATAGCCTTGTTAAATTGATTACAGAGATAATTTAAGGAGGAAAGAATATGTCAGTATTAAAAAGGGAAAAAACATTTAGCCTAATTTTATTGGGAGCTTTGTTGTTAATGAGCCTGGCAATTATCGGCTGCGGCGGGTCTGAAAAACAGGATGCAGACAGTCAGGGAGAAAGCAGTGAACTGTCGGGGTCGATTACTATTGCAGGTTCTACTTCAGTTCAGCCGTTCAGTGATGTATTGGCAGAAGAATTTATGGTTAAGTATCCCGGGACACAGGTAAACGTACAGGGCGGTGGTTCATCTCAGGGAATTACAGCGGTTGTATCCGGAACAGCAGATATAGGAGCAGTTTCAAGAGAATTGAAAGATGAAGAGAAGGCCGAGAATTTAAAGGAATACAACCTGGCATTGGATGGCATAGCGATAGCGGTGAATCCTGCCAACCAGGTCAGCGACCTTACTTTGGAACAGTTAAAGAATATTTATCTTGGCAATATAACCAACTGGAGCGAAGTGGGCGGCAGCGATGCGGTCATTACCCTGGTAAACAGGGAAGAGGGTTCCGGAACCAGAGGAGCTTTTGAGGAATTGGTAATGGGCGAAGATGCAATAGCAGATTATGCGATCGTGCAAAATTCAACCGGAGCAGTGAAAACCATAATTGAAACTGATAAAAATGCGATAGGCTATATTTCTCTGGCAGTTGCGGACGAAAAAGTCAAGTCTTTAAAAATTGAAGGAGTAGAAGCTTCTGCAGATAATGTAATATCCGGACAATATAAAATCTCACGGCCCTTTATCTATATAACCACTGAAGAACCTACAGGTTTAGTGAAAGCTTATTTGGACTTTGTTTTAAGTGATGAAGGCCAGGCAATAGTAGTTGAAGAAGGAGCCATCAGCGAAATATTAAAATAGTTTTAAAAAGTTGTGCAGATATTCTTTGTAAAGTCGGTGGTCAAATGAAAAAGAACAAAATAAGTGAGGCGCTGGTGGAAATATTACTGCGTATTTCCGCCGGGGCCTCAGTCCTGGCTATAATAATAATTACGATTTTCATATTTTATAAAGGGATACCGCTTATTCTGAAAGTTGGCATCGTCGATTTCCTGTTTAATCTGGATTGGAGTCCGACCAGGGGATCTTTTGGAATTGGGGCGATGGTAATCGGTTCATTGGCGGTTACTCTAGCTTCGCTGGTCTGGTCAGTCCCTTTAGGAATCATGACAGCGATTTTGATGGCAGAAATTGCACCGCATAAAATCTCCGGTATACTTTCGCGTTTTGTTGAATTACTGGCAGGTATACCTTCAGTTGTTTATGGCTTTTTCGGTTTGATCGTTATCGTGCCATTTATTAGAAATCATCTGGGCGGAGTAGGATTAAGTGTTCTTGCCGGAGCAATAGTATTGGGCATAATGATTTTGCCGACCATTATTAATATTTCACGGGATGCAATTGCAGCTGTCCCGGAAGAATATAAAGTGAACTCCCTGGCCCTGGGTGCCACCCATTATCAAAGCATCGGCAAAGTTATTCTGCCGGCCGCCAAATCAGGGATCATAACTGCCATAGTATTAGGTCTGGGCAGAGCGATCGGAGAAACTATGGCAGTCTTAATGGTAACTGGTAATTCAACGGCGGTTCCGGACAGCCTGCTGGCACCGGTGCGTACCATGACCAGCAATATCGTGCTGGAAATGGGTTATGCTGCAGGAGACCATCAGACAGCTTTATTTGCTACGGGAACGATCCTGTTTATTTTTATCGTGATATTGAATTTGGCAGTCAATATTTCCATGAAAGCAGGGATGGAAGATGGCAACTAAAGGGAAGGAGAAAATAGTAACCGTTTTGTTTTGGCTGTCGGCATTGATCATTATAGCCATACTGCTCGGAATAATTGGTTATATTGTTGTCAAAGGCATTTCAGTAATAAGCTGGGACTTTATTACACAACCGCCATCACGGGCAGGAAAAGAAGGCGGGATATCAACTACTATTATATCAACCATTTATCTTACTTTGGTTTCCCTTCTGCTGGCAGTGCCTTTAGGCGTAGGGGCAGCCTTATATCTGGAAGAATACGGGCGGAAAAACACCAGGTTTGGTTATGTGCTGAAATTAACGGCGGAAACTTTAGCAGGCATACCCTCGATAGTATATGGTTTATTCGGCTTTGTCTTTTTTGTAATCTTTTTGAATATGGGATGGTCAATATTATCCGGCGGACTTACCCTGGCCATAATGATATTGCCGACCATAACCAGAACTGCTCAGGAGGCTATAATTGCGGTACCACAGGAATATCGTTCCAATAGTTTTGCATTAGGCGCCACAAAATGGTATACGATTAAAAGGTTGATATTGCCGGCAGCAGCACCGGGTATCGTAACCGGAATAATCCTCTCTGCCGGTCGAGCGGTAGGTGAATCTGCGGCCGTAATACTGACGGCGGGAAGTTCGCTGGGAATGCCCTTAAGTGTTACTGATCCGGCCAGGACTATGGCGGTACATCTGTATATGTTGGCTATGGAAGGTATTTCAATGGAGAGAGCTTTCGGTACCGCTTTAGTAATAATAGTTCTGATTATATTTATTAATTATCTGGCTAATTTGAGCCTTAGAAAAGTAGCCCGGCAATAACAGCTGATTCGAGGTGTTTATATTGAAGATTAAGATAAGAAGTGAAAAAGTTAAAGTATTTTATAAAGATTTTCAAGCTTTGCATGGTATCGATATGGATATATACGAAAACCGGGTCACAGCATTGATAGGTCCTTCAGGATGCGGTAAATCAACTTTTTTAAGAACTATAAACCGCCTCAATGAGCTGATCGAAGGCACCAGGACCGAAGGCAAGATTTATCTGGATGAAAAAAATATTTATAGTACTGAGATCGATGTGGTGGCACTCAGAAAAAAAGTGGGGATAGTTTTCCAGAAACCTTCTGTTTTTCCTATGTCAATATATGAAAATGTTGCTTATGGGCCAAAAATACATGGAGTAAAAAACAAAGGCCAACTGGACCGTTTTGTTGAAAAAAGTTTAATAGCAGCTAATCTCTGGCAGGAAGTAAAAGACCGGATCCATAAGCCGGCGGCAGGACTTTCGGGCGGACAGCAACAGCGGCTGGTAATTGCCCGGGTCCTGGCGGTAGAACCGGAGGTAATTTTAATGGATGAACCGGCATCAGCATTAGACCCAATTTCTACATCCAAGCTGGAAGAATTGATTGGGGAATTAAAAAAAGAATATACAATTGTAATAGTAACGCATAATATGCAGCAGGCAGCACGGGTTTCAGATTATACAGGATTTTTCCTTAACGGGCATATGATTGAATACAGCAAAACCAACGATTTATTTGTGAATCCCCGCGACAAGAGAACCGAAGATTATATAACCGGACGATTCGGTTAAAAAGGAGGAGTAAAAAATGACAAATGAACCACTGGCCAAGGAATTAGTCAAATTAAAGGAAGAAGTTACAATAATGGGCCGGCTTTTGGCAGACCAGGTCTTAAAGTCTGTCAAAGCCCTGGTAGACAAAGATTCGCAACTGGCCAAAGAAGTTGTCGAGAAAGATGATATGGTTGATAAGATGGAAACTGATTTGGAAAGAAAAGCTTTAGGTTTAATTGCATTAAAACAGCCAATGGCCGGTGACTTGCGTTTAATCGGTACTGTTTTGCGCATGATAGTTGATATTGAAAGAATGGCTGATCATGCTGAGGACATTGCCCGAATTGCCATTGAACTGCATGATGAAAAGTATATAAAGCCGCTTATTGATATCCCCCGTATGTCCAATGTTGCTCAGGAAATGATTGAAACAGCACTGGTGGCATTTATTGAAGAAGATGTTGATAAGGTTAATGATCTTATACCAATGGAAATTGAGATGGATAATTTATACGATCAAACTTTCAGGGAATTGCTATCCTATATGTTGCAGGATCAAAAGAATATTCCACAGGCTACGCAGCTTCTTTTAGTGGCGGGCCACCTGGAAAGATTGGGGGACCATGCGACCAATCTGGGTGAATGTGTGATTTATACAGTGAAGGGAGAGAAAATTGATTTAAATCAAATTGCCCGTCAGCAGAAAAATAATTAATATATTTTTATTATTTAACTCTCTGAAGTATTTAAAGGGAATAATGATAAAATATAGAATATTATCATTGATGTTTATAAGGGGGCGATCAACCTGAATAACATGAAGAATAATATTAATAAGGTTACGGTTGAAATTTTTAGCGAAGAATATACAGTAAAAGGAACAGAAAATCCGGAGTATATTCAGATGCTGGCGGCATATGTCGACAGACGCATGAAGATGATTCAGCAGCGCAATCCGAATTTGTCCAATACTAAACTGGCAGTATTGACAGCCCTCAATTTAGCTGATGAACTGAACAAATTGCAAGAGGATTACGATGAACTGATCAAAGCTTTGGAAGAGGAAAAGAAAAACAGGATGGGATAGCCAAATGACGAATCGTGAGGTTGCTCAGGTTTTGGCCAAGATAGCTGATATACTTGAAATAAAGGACGATAATCCCTTTAAAATCAGAGCTTACCGCAATGCAGCCAATGCAATTTTCAAACTGGAAGAGAACATAAATGATTTGCATAGGCTTGACCGGATAGGTGATATCCCTGGTGTAGGCAAGGCTGTCAAAGCTAAAATTGAAGAAATGCTTAATAACGGCAGCTGCGAATATTATGGCCGGCTCCTTGATGAAGTACCCGAAGGGGTACTTCAAATGCTTTTTATTCCCGGTTTAGGGCATAAAACAGTTCGTATTATTTTTTATGATCTGGGGATAAAAAATCTGGAAGAACTGCTGATAGCGGCGAAGCAACATGAGATTCGAAAACTGCCGGGACTGGGAAGCAAGACGGAATATAATATTATCAAAGGTATGGAAATGCTGGCGCAAAGTGCCGGTAAAGCTACCCTCGGTATGGCGAAACCGCTTGCGGAAGAGCTGAAAAAATATCTGCTGAGTATAGAAGCAGTATCTCACGCCTGTATCGTAGGCAGCTTAAGAAGAGGCAAGCCACTTGTAAGTGATATTGATATTTTGGCTGCAGCAGAGGATTTTTCTGCTGTATATGATCATGTCAGCAAGTATCCGGGCCTTGTTGCTGTAAATAGAACCCAGCCTGATTTGATATCCGGCAAATTAACTTATAATATTGATTTTGAAGTTATCGTGGTGGAACCGGTAGATTTCTTCCCGTATTTAGTATGGACTACCGGCAGCAAAACGCACCGCAAGGAAATATTTAAAAATGTTGATATAAAGAATCTGCGGGGCCTTACAAGTGAAGAAGAAGTTTATAAAAAACTGGGCTATCCTTATATTCCTCCTGAACTGCGGGAAAATACAGGCGAAATAGAGGCAGCCAGGGCCTATACACTTCCAGTGTTAATTGAATGCCAGGATATAAAAGGGGATTTGCATATGCATTCTTCCTGGAGTGATGGGGGAACTAAGATAGAAGATATGCGGGAAGCCGCAAGAGAAATGAATTATGATTACATCGCTATCACTGATCATTCCAAATCACTGCCCATAAGCGGCGGATTAAATGAAGAACGACTGACTGCTCAGGCTAAAGTCATTGATGCATTGAATCAACAGACAGACAGCTTTGCTATTTTAAAAGGTATTGAAGCGGATATACTAAAAGACGGACAGCTTGATTTCGATGATAAGGTATTGTCAGAGTTGGATATTGTGGTTGCGTCAATTCACAGTAATTTCAATCTGGATAAAGATAAACAAACTGAACGTATCATCAGCGCAATGAAAAATGAGAATACTAATGTTATAGGCCATTTGACCGGCAGATTATTGAACCGCCGCAAAGGGTATGAAATTAATATTGAACCAATTTTAGAAACAGCGCGGAAAAATAACGTGGCCCTGGAAATTAATTCTCATCCTGACCGGCTTGACATCGATGCTGAGATTGCCAGACAAGCCAAAGATTACGGTGTGAAAATAGCTGTCAACAGTGACGCTCACCATAAGGAAGATCTTAAACTGATTCAGTACGGTATAATGAATGCCAGAAGAGGATGGCTGGAAACTGATGACGTTATTAATACCTGGAATAAAGACCGTTTAATGAGGTTTCTGCACAAAAAATAATACACACATCTTCATTAATCATCAGTAAGCTGTGATCGGTAATTTAAAATATTGCAGAGGATAAATTATTAATGAAAGTACTCATGATATTTATTGATGGGTTTGGCCTGGGATCAATAAATGAAAACAACCCTTACTATTTTGCCAGGACACCGTTTCTGGATAGCCTTATTGGCGGGCATTTTCTTTATAGGGAAACCGGAAAGATTCTGCGGGAAAATGCAGTAGTGATCCCCACTGACAGCCTTTTAAATGTGGAAGGTATCCCACAAAGCGCAACCGGTCAGACTACTTTATGGACGGGGCAAAATGCAGCACAAATAGCCGGCGAGCATATAAATGCTTATCCGACCGAGGAATTACAAAACATCATTTCCGCACACAGCATAATGAAAGTACTGAATGAAAAAGGGAAAAGAGTTACTTTTGCCAATGCTTACCGTAAAGAATATTTAACCATAGCCAAAGAACAGGGTCTGAAATTTTCCACATCTACTCTGGTGGCATTAAGTTCAAAGCAGGCACTGCGTACTCTTGATGACCTGACGGTAAATAATGCGGTTTACCAGGATTTCACCAACAGTCTGCTGGTAAAGTGGGGTTATGACATGAAAATTATTTCTCCGGAAACAGCCGGGGAAAACCTGGCTGGAATTGCACAGAATCACGATTTCACTCTGTATGAATATTTTATCAGTGACCGTATTGGCCATAAACAGGATATATCGGCAGCGGTGCAAATGTACGAAGAAATGGATACATTTGTTGGTACCTGCGTGAATTGTCTGGATTTGAATGAAAACCTGGTGATTATCGTCAGTGATCATGGCAATATTGAAGATTTAACCTTAAAAACCCATACATTAAACCCCGTACCGACAATAATAATCCATAATAATATCAATGCGACCAATCATGATATGATTGGATCACTTACAGATATTACCCCCTTTGTGCTGCAGATATTCGGATTGGAGGATGAGAAAGAATGAAATTACGCCAGATTTATGAGTTGGCAGTTGAAATGGGTAAAAGAAACGATATACGCGGAGAATATATCAATAGATTATTGGAAGAAAAACAAAAGGAATATGATACATTGCCAGATGCAGAAAAACTGTTTTTTGACCGGGAAACACTCACCAATCCATATAGTGATACAAGAATGTTGGTCGGCAGCGGTGAAGAAGAAATAAAAACTGTTATGTGCGGGATCGATATTGAAACTCCGGAAATTATTTTAGCAGACCGTCTCAATCAGAAAGGGCAGAAGATCGATATGGTCTTAGCTCATCATCCGGAAGGAATTGCTTACGCAGCACTTTACGATGTGATGCACGTGCAGGCGGATATGATGGAAAAAGCCGGTGTACCAATTAACATTGGCGAGGCTTTGATGGCAGAACGTATTTCTGAAGTCAGACGAACCATTATGCCCATGAATCATCAAAGATCGGTAGATGCGGCACGATTGCTTGATATTCCTTTTATGTGTGTTCATTCTCCGGCGGACAATTTAGTTGATAATTTTCTGCGGCTTAAGTTTGAGGAAGAGGAATACTTGACGCTGCAGGATGTACTTGACATTCTTCATAGTATCCCTGAGTATAAGAAAGCTGCTGAGCTTAAAGCCGGGCCCAGGATAATTATTGGTGACAAGCACCAGCGGGCCGGGAAAATATTTATTAAAATGACCGGCGGTACGTCAGGTTCTGAAAAGGCCTATGAAAAAATGGCGGCAGCAGGTGTTGGCACGATCATTGGTATGCATATGCAGGAAAAGCATCGCGAGGCAGCTAAAGCTAATAATATTAATGTGATTATTGCCGGACATATGGCCAGTGATTCTCTAGGTATGAATTTATTTTTAGATCAGCTGGAAAAAGAGAAAATCAATATAATTCCATGTTCCGGTTTACTTAGAGTGGCAAGAGGCAAGCAACATGAGCTGCATTGATTCTTTTAAGCCTTTACGGAATAATTTTCTGGAGTAGTATATGAACGAGAAGACGCAGGCAAAACTTGAATTCGATAAAATAAAATCGCAGCTTATGGATTATACGTATTTCGATGGCGGCAAAAAGGAGATCTCGAAATTTGCGCCATCCGATAATTACCTGGTGGTTGAAAGCCGGCTGGACGAAACTTCTGAGGCAATGGAATTGATCCGCTACGGAGAACCGGCTTTTTTAAGCCGGGTAAAACTGATCGATGAATTATTGGCTAAAGCCAGGATAAGCAGTTTATTGGCACCACAGGAATTGATCGAAATATATTTTCTGTTATCAGCTTCCCGTTCAGCTAAAAAAATGACTGATGATAATAAATACAAAGCTTTGCAGAAATATGGCAGCCAGTTGATCGAAAACCGGGAACTGGAGATAAAAATTATCGATGCCATCAGCGAAGACGGCGAGGTCAAAGACTCTGCTTCGCCGGTTCTTTATACTATCAGAAGACAAATAAATACTTACCGTTTGCGGATAAAGGAATATCTCAATCAGTTTATACGCTCGGAAAATAACCAGAAGTATTTGCAGGAAGCACTGGTAACCGAAAGAGACGGGCGTTATGTTGTGCCGGTCAGGCAGGAACACCGATATGACGTAAAAGGTATACTGCATGACGAATCATCCAGCGGAGCAACAGTTTTTATCGAACCAATGCCGGTCGTGGAGCACAATAATAAAATAAGAGGATTGCAGGCTGAGGAAAAAAGGGAAGTCGAGAGAATACTACGGGAACTGAGCCAGGCAGTAACTTATGAAGTGGAAGCACTGGCGGTGAATCTTCAGTTGCTTAGTACTCTTGATCATATTTTTGCCCGGGCACGTATGGCATATAAAACCAATGCATTCCGTCCGCGCATAAATGAGCAGGGCATAATAGATATAAGCAGAGCCCGCCATCCGCTGTTGGGAGCATCAGCTGTACCAGTCGATATAAAACTGGGGAAGGATTTTGATATCCTGATCATTACCGGGCCCAATACCGGCGGGAAGACAGTAGTTTTAAAAACTCTGGGGTTATTAACAGTAATGACAATGAGCGGGTTGTTTATCCCTGCCATGGAAAACAGTATGATATCAATCTTCGATTTCATTTTTGCAGATATAGGCGATGAACAGAGCATTGAACAGTCCTTAAGCACTTTTTCTTCCCATATGACAAATATTATTGGAATACTGGAAGCGGTTAATGATAAATCATTAGTTTTACTCGATGAATTAGGAGCCGGCACTGACCCGGCAGAAGGTGCCGCATTAGCCCGGGTCATAATGGAAGAATTGATGAGAAAAAAAGTCAAGGCTGTTGTAACTACCCATCAAAGTGAATTGAAATATTTTGCTTATCAGAATGAACGGGTAGAAAATGCCTGTGTTGAATTTGACCCAATCAAGCTTTATCCTACCTATAAACTTACTATTGGTATGCCGGGTCAGAGCAATGCATTCCAGATAGCGCAGCGACTCGGATTAGATAAGCAACTGGTTCAGCGTGCCAAAAAACTAATGCCGGAAAGAGAAATGGAAATAGGACAAATGCTCACTGAACTAAAAGAAAAGAAATATAAATATGAGAATACAGAAAAACAAATTGCTGTAACCCGGGATAAATTAATGGAAGAAAAAGCTGAACTCACTTTAATGCAGCAGAGAATACTGGAAGAACGCGGGGAAATACTGGAAAAAACCCGTTTGGAAGCCAATGAATACCTGAAAAGAGTAAAAGATGAATCGAATCAGGCTATTCAGGAATTGAAAGAGTTGCTTAAGGATAAAGAGAATCCGCCTAAGTGGCATGAGGTGGAAAAAGCCCGCCAGAAGTTAAAGAAAATAGATATAAACAGAGAAGAAGGCAAAAATCAGGACAGTTATTATCCAGGTGAAATCAAACCCGGGGATTATGTACTTATCAAGAATATTAAACAAAAAGGCTTTGTAGTCGAAGGTCCCAACAAGCAGGGGGAAGTAATAGTTCAAGCCGGTATCCTGAAGTTGACGGTAAAGCTGCAGGAACTGGTCAAAACGGAGTCGGAAGAAGAAAAAACTGCAAAAATCCGCCATCAGACATATTTGGAAAAAGCCAGGTATATATCCAAAGAAATCGACTTGCGTGGTAAAAATGCTGAGGAAGCGCTGGAAATTATAGAAAGATACCTGGAGGATGCTCGTCTGGTAAATCTGGATTCGGTGAGGCTCATTCACGGCAAGGGGACAGGAGCATTAAGATTGGCAGTGCGTAATTATTTGAACGGACATTACTATGTAAAATCATATCGCGATGGTCTCCCGGAAGAAGGGGGACATGGGGTTACAGTAGTTGAATTGAATTAAATTAAAGGGAATACTGTGCCGACCTTTTTAGGTCGGTTTTATTTATTATAAGGCATCTGCTTTTTAAGATTTTAATGATGATACCCCTTTATTGTCAAAAAGACGGGGAAAAAATATATTGTAAGAAAATGGAAATAATAGTATCATTCACTTAAAGTCATAAGATTGGAAAGCTTACCAAAAATAGCTGCTGTAAGCTTGGCACTATTTCAAGTTTCCAATAAAAAACGATATTAGGAGGGAGAGAGTGTCTGAATTAAAAAAGAGATCTATGATTTCCGTTTTGCTTATACTTATGACAGTTCTGGCTGGAGGATTGTGCCTGATACCTCAACAGGCAAAAGGGCAAGAGGTTTCCCCGGACATTAGTATAACTGCGGTTGGGGATGTAATGTTGGGCCGCAATGTTGACAAAAAAATTACTGCAAAGGGTACTGATTATCCATTTAGACTATTGGACGGACGCCTGGCAGCTGCAGACATAACTTTTGGCAATCTGGAAAGCCCATTGTCTGATGAGGGAAAAGCTCTTTATGGAAAGAGCGTAGTGTTCCGTGGCGATCTGGCAATGGCAGCAGTTCTTCGGCAGCAGGGTTTTGACATAATGAGTCTTGCCAACAACCATGCTATGGATTACAATTCTGAAGCTTTGATCGAGACAATAACTTTACTCAGCGAAAACGGCATTAAATCTGTTGGCGCCGGATCTGATCTTCAAGAAGCACGCAAGGCGGTGATAATTACAAAGAATGGACTGCGTGTTGGCTTCCTGGCTTATACAGATAAGTATTACACCGATTTATTCATAAAAAAATCTTTTGCAGCTGATGATAACAAATGCGGGGTAACCCCTCTGGATGAAGAGATGATAATGGAGGATCTGGCAGCATTGGAAACACAGGTTGATATAACCGTAGTATCATTACACTGGGGAAAAGAATACAAAGATAAACCAACTTCTTCTGATCAAAAGCTGGCTCATGATATAATCGACGGCGGCGCGGAATTGATTCTTGGCCATCATCCGCATCGGATACAGGGTGTAGAAAGATACAAGAATGGACTTATAGCTTACAGTCTGGGCAATTTTATCTTTGATCAGAAAAGTATGCTTTATATGCGGCAAAGTATGATACTTGACGTAAAACTGGCAGAACAACAAGTTATAGAAGCATCCATAACACCTGTACTTATCAGTGACTGTCAGCCAGCTATACTGACTGGATCCAAGGCTGCAACACTGCTGAAAAAAATAGCTGGTTATTGCAGCAAGCTTGATACGACTACATTAATTCAAAATGATAAACTCATAATCAATATGAATTAGGTCAGCGTTAATAAAATTAAACAGTAAATAAAAAAAGGCCTGTTGAAGGCCTTTTTGCTCGTTCTGATGTAGTCTTATCAAGTTTTCTGGTTTCAGTTGACAATATCATCGATTACTTGTCTGACTTTTTTATTCTTGACCTGATGTTCATCAATATCACAATAAGGAATGTTCTGCCCGGGTGCTAATTTCACTGAAATAATGCTATCGGCAGGACAGCCGCCGGTTTGCAATGGATTGGCAATATTTGCGCGGTATAGTTTGCCGTCATGGCGTTCATCCATACAGATGTAAACTTCACCGCCAGTCAAACCAGAAAAATTAGCTTCGGTATGAATATCACACTTTTCAGTAGGGATTCTATCTTCATCAACACTTCCTTCACGGGTTTTAACCATAGCTTTCATTTCCGGATTAGGACAGTACTTGCTGGCTAACTTGCCTGATTCAGGACAAATATATAATATTTCGTGAACTGCGCATGTTTCGGTGGGGATGCAGTCTTTCCGGGAATATTCACTAATAATTGCCTCTTCGGGACAATTTTCTGAAGGCAGCAAACCGGATTTGGAACATACCTGTACTTGTACGATTCCGCCTGGCATTTTCAATGCAGGCGGATTGTTGATTTGGTGAGCTTTTTGCAGCATGGCGCGGAATATTTTGGCCGGATATCCGCCGCCATAAACACTGTTCATGGTCAGATGTTCATCATAGCCCATCCAGACAGCTACAGAGTAACCAGGAGTAAAGCCGCAGAACCATGAATCCATATAACTTTCTGAAGTACCGGTTTTACCTGCCGTAGGAACACCTGGCACTTTGGCATTGGTTCCGGTACCGGCTTCAGTTACGGTTTGCAGCATACTGGTCATCAGCCAGGAAGTCTGATCGGTCATGGCGCGCTTAAGTTTTAATTCATGATTGTAAAGTTCCTTGCCATTCTCGTCAACTATTTTGGTTATGAAATGGGGCTTGACATACATGCCGCCATTACCAATGGCACCATAGGCAGCAGCCATTTGTACCGGCGTTGCTCCTTTGGTCAAACCTCCAAGTGCCAGCGGAGCCAGCGACAAATCATTGGTTCCGGGTGAATCAACTAATTCCAAACCTAAACTTTTACCAAAATCAAAGCTGGTACCAATGCCAACCTGGTCCAGTAATTGCACCGCATAAGTATTAATGGAATACTGAACCGCAGTACGCATCGTAATTAATCCGCGATTACTGAGGTCGTAATTTTTTGGTGACCAGACAGAATTGCCAATTTTAAAAGAAATCGGTGAATCATCTAAAACATAATAAGGCATTATGCCTGCTTCTAATGCTGGAGAATAGACGGTAAGCGGTTTAATAGAAGACCCCGGTTGACGGTAAGCACTGGTTGCCCGGTTAAAACCTCTTTTTTGCTCATATTTCCTGCCGCCCATAATGGCTTTTATATCGCCGTTGCTATGGTCCATTAATACCATTGCCGATTGTATCAATTGACCGTTTTTACTTTCGGTGGGGAAGTTGGCATTATTCTGGTATAATGATTCAGCATAATTTTGCATATCGGAATTCATAGTGGAATAAATTTTCAGACCGGCCTTATAAATGGCGTTGTTGGAGTCATCATATATCTCCAGATCTTCTAATATGGCTATTGCTTCCTCAATAACTGCGTCAGTGAAATAGCCATACTTAACATTTTGAGCAGTGCTCTGATTAAAAACCAGTTCAAGCTGGGAAGCTTCATCGGCAGTTTTCTGGTCTATATAACCGCATGCAACCATGTTGTTCAAAACGATTTTTTGCCTGGCCTCAGCTTTTTCTACTGACATAAATGGATTTATGACATTTGGGTTTTGAGGCAATCCCGCCAGGAGAGCACATTCTGCCAGGTTCAATTCAGTTACATCTTTTCCGAAATAAGTTTGAGCTGCAGCCTGAACACCGTAAGCACCGCTGCCAAAGTAGATCTTATTCAAATACATGGAAAATATTTCGTCTTTGGAAAAGTTAGCTTCGATTTTAAAAGCTAAAATCATTTCTTTGATTTTTCTTTCCCATTCTTTATCGAAGTTAAGAAAAGCATTGCGGGCCAATTGCATGGTAATCGTACTGGCACCCTGACCGGTAAGGTCCCCCGACTGTACGTTACGGAAGATAGCGCGGGAAATACCTTTTATGGTTACACCATGATGTTTGTAAAAATCCTGGTCTTCAGTAGAAATAAACGCTTGTTTTAATTCTTCCGGTACTTCGTTAAAAGCAATTTCAGTACGGTTTTCTTCGGCATGGAGTTCCGCGGCTACGTTTCCTTTGTCATCGTATACTAAAGTGGTTTTAGCACCGGTAAGAAGCTGCGGGTCCCAGTCAGGCAGGCTGCGGGCTGCATAAATAACCAGACCGGCTGTTATTATTGCACCAACTACAGCCAACAAAAATATAAATTTTAGAATGGTTTTATATTTTTCCCTGGACCCGGTTGTTTTATTTGACCCGGTGCGGCTCGTTGTATTTGCTGTCATTACAAAATATAAACCTCCTGAGATAAATTATTATTTATCAATTATATACGGCCTTATGGCTCTAATTATTGCACATAATAATGGCGATATGCTATTATTTTTTATGGCAAGGAGGTTATATTATGGTTAACAGTATAGATGAGAAAGTCGCTGCCCAATGGGATACGATAAAAAGAGGCGTTGTAGAAATCATCCCTGAAACAGAATTGAAAAACAAACTTTACAATTCAATAAAGAATAATAAACCATTGAGAATAAAACTAGGTCTCGATCCAACTGCCCCGGATATTCACCTGGGACATACGGTAGTTTTGAACAAGCTGAGACAGTTTCAGGATATGGGTCATGAAGTGCACCTTATAATAGGAGATTTTACCGCAAGAATAGGTGACCCCAGCGGCAAGTCGGAAACTCGCAGGCAATTGACAGCAGAACAGATAAAAATAAATGCTGCTACTTATCAGGAACAAATATTCAAAGTTCTGGATAAAAACCAGACTATTATTCATTATAACAGCGAATGGTTGGAGAATATGAATTTGGCTGATGTACTTAATCTGGCAGGCAAATATACCGTTGCCCGCATGCTGGAAAGAGATGATTTCAGCAAACGCTATAAAGAAGGAATGCCTATCGGTGTTCATGAATTTATGTATCCGTTAATGCAAGGGTATGATTCGGTCGAACTTCGGGCTGATGTGGAAATGGGCGGAACTGACCAGACTTTTAACCTGTTGGTAGGCAGAAATCTGCAGAGGGAATATGGGCAGGAACCGCAAATTGCTCTGACAATGCCTATTTTAGAAGGAACTGACGGCATACAGAAAATGAGCAAAAGCTTGGGTAATTACATTGGTGTCAATGAAGAACCTAATGAAATATTCGGCAAGACCATGTCAATAACGGATGATTTGATTTGCCGTTATTTTGAGTTGGTAACGCGAGTTCCCATGAATGAAATCAATGATATTAAATCCGGGATGGCCAAGGGAGACCTGAATCCACGTGATGCCAAAATCAAGTTGGCAAAAGAAATTATAACAATATTTTATAATGAAGAAGAAGCTGAAAAAGCAGAAGAAAGATTCAGATTGATTTTTTCCAGGCGAGACCTACCCGATGATATCCCTGAAATAGAAACGAACGAACGGGAAGTTTGGTTACCTAAATTTTTACTTGAACAGGGGATGGTTCAATCAACCAGTGACGGCAGAAGAATGATCAAGCAGGATGCTGTCAAAGTTAACGGTCAAAAACAAGAAGAAGAAAATCTGATTTTAATAAATGATATGGTGATTCAGATAGGGAAACGAAAATTTATTAAAATAATTAAAACCAACTAAAGTATAATGCCGGGTAAAAAACCCGGCATTCAGACCGTCAACAAAAGCGAATCTCATTGTTACATCACAAGCCCCGCTCAGTCGCCGTACCTCAGTACGCCTCAATCGTGGGGCTTGCTCGTGCCTCGATCTTCACTTTTTTTCTTCGGTCTGCCAACTTCTTTGACAAACTGTAATGCCGGGTAAAAAACCCGGCATTAATTTTTTAAAACCATACTGTGTGCAATTAAGAAAATTTTTTCATTTCTTTTAAAGACCGGCTCATTTCATCCAGGTGGCCTTCGAAAAAAATAGCCTGGGCTTTGACATCCGGGTAATCAAGTGAAATCAATTTAATAAAGGTAAAACCGATTTGTTCTAATTCAGCCTGACTGATGTCGCGAATGATTTTTAACTGAGATTCTGTTACTTTACTGACTTTGCAGTAAATATTTTTTTCTTTGGCATTAGTCATAATTGTACCGACCAGAGTACGCATTTCAAGTATTCACTCCATATTGTTTTCAAATATATGTCGATGCTTATTATACCCTGTTTAAATAAAGAATTAAAGAAAAAATTACCGATATATAGATTACATATAACAAAATTTATTGTAAAAAATATTTATGGTAAATTTGCCAGGAATATTGTAAAGCTAAACGCTTAAATAGTATTATTAAGAATATTAATTAAATTTATGGAAAGGAGGTTCGATAATGCCATTTGAAAACTTAATATTGGAAAAACAAGATAGATTAGCAATTTTATATATAAACCGACCTAAAGCTCTGAATGCATTGAACAGTGATACACTAACTGAACTGAACACAGCAATTGCTGAAATTGCTAATGATGACAGCATAGAATTATTAATAATAACCGGGGCCGGAGACAAAGCTTTTGTTGCTGGTGCTGACATAGCATATATGCAAAAGCTTACTGCAATTGAAGGAAGAGAGTTCGGAGTATTAGGGCAAAAAACTTTTATGGCCATTGAAGCCATGGAAAAACCGGTTATAGCAGCTGTAAATGGTTTTGCTTTAGGCGGCGGTTGTGAACTGGCTATGTGCTGCGATTTTCGTATTGCTTCTTCTAAGGGAAAATTTGGACAGCCCGAGGTAGGACTTGGTATAACACCGGGGTTTGGCGGAACTCAGCGTTTGCCGCGTCTGGTCGGAGAAGGAATGGCCAAGCAGCTGTTATTTACTGCTGATGTTATTGATGCCAAAGAAGCCTTGCGCATTGGCCTGGTAAATCAAGTAGTGGAGCCGGAAGAACTTATGAATACTGTAAAAGCTGTTGCTGAACGTATTCTAAGTAAAGGCCGGATTGCTGTGAAACTTACCAAAGCTGCTGTTAATAACGGAACACAAGCAGATATAAACACCGCAATGAGCATTGAAGCAGATGCATTTGGACTATGCTTCTCAACTGCAGACCAGAAAGAAGGTATGCAAGCTTTTTTAGATAAAAGAACGGCAGAATTTAAGAATCAATAGCTCCGGCAGCTAAGATATTGCTAAAGGTTATGGCATTGATCAGTGAGAATAAACCAATTAATTTTTTTTTGATTTTCAAATAAGGGTGTTAAGCAGAAAAAATAATGGGAGGTATAACCAATGACAAGAGAAGTAGTGTTGGTAGGCGGATGCCGGACAGCGGTAGGCACATTTAACGGAACATTACAGGATGAGCCGGTAGCAAATCTGGGAGCAGTCGTAATGGCAGAAGCATTAAAGCGGGCAGGGATCAAAGGAGAACAGCTGGACGAAGTAATATTCGGCTGCGTAATCCAGGCCGGACAGGGGCAGAATGTGGCCCGGCAGTCCATGATCAAGGCAGGAATACCCCAGGAAGTATGCGCAATGACTATCAACAAAGTATGCGGATCCGGTTTAAGAGCCGTAAGCCTGGCCGCTCAACTGGTCAAATCCGGGGATGCTGACATTATATTAGCCGGCGGCATGGAAAACATGAGCAATGCCCCATATGGATTGGAAAAAGCCCGCCGAGGCTATAGAATGAACAACGGCAGCTTGGTAGACTTTATGATCAAAGACGGATTATGGGAAGCATTCAATAATTACCATATGGGCATCACCGCCGAAAATATTAATGAACAATATGGGATCACCAGAGAAGATCAGGACGAATTCGGATACCGGAGTCAGGAAAGAGCAGCTGCCGCCATTAAATCCGGCAGGTTTAAAGATGAAATCGTACCGGTAGTATTAAAAGGCAAGAAAGGCGATATCGTATTTGATACTGACGAGCATCCCCGCCAGACCACCCTGGAGAAGATGGCTGGATTAAAGCCCGCCTTCAAGAAAGACGGCAGTGTAACCGCTGCCAACGCATCTGGGATCAATGACGGAGCCGGAGCCATAATAGTCATGTCCAAAGAAAAAGCAGATGAACTGGGGATCAAACCCATGGCCAAAGTAGTAAGCTATGCTTCCGGGGGAGTAGATCCGAAAGTAATGGGCTTAGGCCCCATACCGGCCAGTAAAAAAGCCCTGGCCAAAGCCGGACTCACCGTAGATGACCTGGACCTGATCGAAGCCAACGAAGCCTTTGCCGCTCAATCATTAGCCGTAGCCAGAGAAATGGGCTGGGCAGAAAAGGTGGATAAAGTCAATGTAAACGGCGGAGCCATAGCAATTGGTCATCCGGTAGGCGCATCAGGAATCAGAATTTTGATCACCCTGCTATATGAAATGCAGAAGAGAGGATCCAGATACGGACTGGCCACCTTATGCATCGGAGGCGGAATGGGAACTTCAATGATAGTTGAAATGTAAAAATAATTAATTATAGGGGGGAATTATTTTGTCACACAACAATTTTCTTTATCAGATGCGGGACATAAAGTTCCAGATGAAAGAATGGCTTGATATGGACAAGCTCTTATCAAGCGAAGGTTACAAAGACTACTATGGAATAGATGACATCGACGGATTTTTAGATGTCAACTACAAAATCTGCCGGGACGTAATGTGTCCTGCCAACAAAGACGCCGATGAAATCGGCATGAAATTTGTAGGCGGTACTGAAAAAGCCGTAGAAAGCCCGGCAATATACAAGAGCGTCTACAACACCATAATGGATGCCGGATTAGGGCCCCAATTCGGAGACCGCCAATCCGAAGGCCGTATGCCGTTAGCATGGTACGCACCGATACTGGAAATGCAGATAGGTGCCTCGCCGGCCATACCAATGCTGTGGTGTCTTACCCAGGGTGCCAGCACCGTAATCCAGTTTGAAGGCACAGAAAAGCAGAAAGAACTTTACCTGCCCAAGCTGTACACTGGAGAATGGGGCGGTTCCATGTGCCTTACCGAACCCGGAGCCGGATCAGAAGTTGGCAACTGTGCCACCAAAGCCTTTGCCACCGATACCCACGGATTATACAAAATCAAGGGGCAAAAATGCTTCATCACCTCCGGCGACCATGACTGCGTGGAAAACATCATCCATTTAGTATTGGCCAAGACTGAAGGAGCCAAAGACGGCACTGCCGGGATATCACTCTTCATCGTACCCAAAAATATGATCAATGATGATGGTTCAGCCGGAGACTGGAATGATGTAACCACAGTCGGCATCGAACACAAGCTGGGTATCCACGGCTCCGCGACCTGTACCTTAGCCTTTGGAGAAAACAACAACTGCTTTGGCTGGCTGGTTGGAGACCAGGTGCCGGTAGAAGGCCGCGGCAAAGGAATGGCCCAGATGTTCAGGTTCATGAACGAAGAAAGACTCAACACCGGAACATTCTCTTTAGGCTGTATAGGTGCAGCCTATTACTCAGCCCTGGATTATTCCAAAGTCCGGGTTCAGGGCCGGAAGTCCACCGATCCAAAGGGCGGACAGGTAAGGATCATTGAACATGAAGACGTACGCCGCATGCTGATGCTGCAGAAATCCTGCATGGAAGCCATCCGGGCCTTAATTTATCAAACATACTACTATGTAGACCTGTCCCACGAAGCAGATGATCCGGCTGAAAGAGAATATGCCGAGGACATGTTTATGATTAACAATCCGTTGTGCAAAGCTTATGCTTCCGACATGGCCTGGATCTTGACCCAGGAAGCAATGCAGGTGCATGGCGGCTATGGATTCATGGAAGAATACTCACCGGCGTCTTTAGCCAGAGACTGCAAGATCTACTCAATCTGGGAGGGAACAAACTTTATCCAGTCCCAGGACTTTACCGGTCGCAAATTCACCATGAAAGACGGCGAGCCTTTCAGGAAATGGGTAGCAGAGATCACAGATTTCTTAGCTGCTAAAAAAATCCCGGAATTTGCAGATGAATTTGCCATGATGGATGAAGCAGTTGCCGTATTTAAAAACATTGTTGACATGAATGCCGGCTGGACAGCCACCAACAAGCAGCTCAAACAGCTGTTTGCCACCCGTACCTTACATGCTGCCGCCCGGGTATACTGCGGCAAGCTGATATTGGATCAGGGAGTCATGGCTGCTGAGAAACTTGCAGAACTGGGAGAAGACCACTTTGATGCTAACTTCTACAAAGGCAAGATCGCCAGCGCCAGATTCTATGTCATGAACGTGGTTCCCGAAGTCTTAGGCTTCGAAAAAGCCATGAAAAATGCAGATACCAGTTCTATCGATATTGCCGAAGATTCATTAATGTAAAAGAAAACGAGTATTGCTGGCAGTCCCAGGCGGGTGCGAACCCATGCCGGGCAAGAAAAAGCCCCCTGCTTACATAGGCAGGGGGCTTGGTTCGCTCTGGGAGCATAAGATTTTTTAATAATAAAAAAAGCTTCCTTAATATATGAAGCAGGAAGCTTTCTGTTTGTTTCTGGTAGCCCCAAGGGGAGTCGAACCCCTGTCTCCGCCGTGAGAGGGCGGCATCCTTGGCCTCTAGACGATGGGGCCAGATTGGCTGCCGATCAAGGATTCGAACCCTGGCGAACTGATCCAGAGTCAGTCGTGCTACCACTACACCAATCGGCATTACCAACTTTATTTGTGCGCGATAACAATTATAATACAGGTAAGTACTATTGTCAAAGGCTTAAATCTCAAGTTTGTTAATGAAAATAATTGCTCGATTTAACCTTGTTACGCACTTATCTTTGCCCAACAACTCCATAATTTCAAACAGGCCTGGTGTAGCTGTTCTGCCGGTTAAGGCTAAACGGGCAGGATGAATGATCTGCGCAGCTTTGAGTCCATTATGCGCCGCCAGGGATCTGATTTCAGTTTCCAGTTCATCAGCTGAGAAAGATTGAGCCGACTCCGTTAAAAGTAAAAGTCCATTTAAATAATTTATCGTATCAGCAGCTTTAAAATATTTTTCTACGCCTTTTTCATCATATTCAAAGATATCATTAAAAAAGTAATCTGCCATTGCAACTAAATCAAGGAGTGTTTTAGCCCGACTTTTTAAAAGTCCAACTACATTATTCCAATAAGTAATCCCGCTCTGTTTTATCCATGCTGATACCTGAGGATTATCAGCCAGATCATTTATTATTCTCTCATTACTTGATTTGCTCAAAAAATGGTTATTGAGCCAGGTCAATTTATCAATATCATATATAGCTGGTGAGCGGGATACATTTTCCAGAGAAAACCCGGCAATCGATTCATCCATGGTCAGTATTGCATCATCGTTGCCGGATGAACCTAACTGAGCCAGATAACTGATCAGAGCTTCCGGTAAATAACCCTGCTCACGTAATTCTCTTATAGGCGTAGCACCGTGCCTTTTCGAAAGTTTTTTTCTATCCGGGGCTAATATCATTGACACATGAGCAAATTGGGGAAGGTCGAACCCAAGCGCCTGATAGAGTAAAATTTGTTTTGGGGTATTGGACAGATGTTCTTCCGCTCTGATGACATGGCTGATTTTCATAGTATGGTCATCTATCACTACCGCCAAATTATAAGTAGGCCAGCCATCAGCCTTAACAATAATAAAATCATCCGATAAATTATTATCAAAATTTATCGGACCTCTGATCAAATCATTTACAGTCGTTATGCCTGCCTGGGGAGATTTAATTCTTACTGTCGGATGCATTCCCTGTGCCAATAACGAGTCGATTTCTCCGGGAGTAAGATTCTTACAGCGGCCTGAATAATGATAATCCTTTTTATTTTGCCGGGCAGTTTCTTTTTCCCGGGCTAATTCTTCTGCTGTACAAAAACAATAGTAAGCGCACCCGTTATTCAGCAATTGATTTATATATTTTTGATAGACCGGCAAACGTTCACTTTGACAGTAAGGTCCCAAAGGGCCTCCAATGACAGGCCCTTCATCCCAGTCGATACCCAGCCAGCGTAAACTTTCCAGAATGCCGGCAGCATAGCTTGCCTGAGAACGCACATTATCAGTGTCTTCCAGCCGCAGTATAAGAGAACCCGAATGGTTTCTGGCCAACATCCAGTTAAATAAAGCGGTGTGCGCACCTCCAATATGCAGTTCCCCGGTTGGACTGGGGGCAAAACGCAATCTAACAGCGGACAAAAAGCATCACTCCTATATAATTAACAAATATATTTTACTTGAAATAATCCCCTTAAGAAAGAATTACAGAGAATAAAAATGTGGCGCTGTTAAAAGTAGTCACCAAATGGTGTTGTTTTTCATATACTTACAATGCGGAGGGGGGTTGTGATGTTTAGCCGCAGAATAAACTATTATCCTTATTTATTGGCGATGGTACTGCTTTTGATCATCTTCACTTTGCTCTTTTTAGATTATAGATTAAAAGCCAGCATAATAGAAATAGCCAAAGCAAAAGCTCAGATTACAGTTACGGAAAATATAAATTCAGTAATCAACCAGCAGATCGTCACCAAGATTGAATATCAGGATATTGTTAATATTCATAAAGATAAAGAAGACAGGATAGTACTTATACAACCCAACACTATAATACTTAATAAGATGATGACTAATTCTGTAATAGAAATAACACATGCTTTAGACCAATTGTCAGAGAAAAGCATTGATGTCCCTTTGGGGCAAATAACCGGTTCAAAAATACTGGCAGGATATGGCCCCAAAATGAAAGTTAAAGTAATTACGGTCGGCCAGGTTTATGTGAACGTACTTAATAAATTTGAAAGTGCCGGAATAAATCAAACCCGTCATTTAATTTATTTTGAAATTGAAAGTAAAGTAAAAGTAGCAGTACCATTTTTGGATGAAGAATTACAGGTATCAACTACGGTACCGTTGGCAGAAACTATAATAATAGGAGATGTGCCTGAAACATATGTCGGTTATGACAACGGAAAAACACCCGTATATCCATTAATCAAAGGGAAATAAACAAAATATTCCAGATCATTTATAGAACAAAATCTGTATACAATCGCTTGACAGTGAGGAAGGGGCATGATAAGATAATTTTTGCACGTAAGCGAA
>DAOPZM010000015.1:0-63108 GCA_035353375.1 Syntrophomonadaceae bacterium | reverse complement strand
GAACCTACAACCCTCCGGTTAACAGCCGGATGCTCTACCGTTGAGCTATCGAGGACTGCATTTTGGACTCAACAAAAGTTATTATATATTGCCGGTTTTAGCTTGTCAATAGCTTGGTCACTGCTATACAGGATTTACTCAATATAATCTTTAAGTTTCTTGCTGCGGGAAGGATGACGAAGTTTTCTTAAAGCTTTGGCTTCAATCTGGCGAATTCTTTCTCTGGTAACACCAAATTCCTGGCCAACTTCTTCCAGGGTACGGGGACGCCCATCATTTAAACCAAAACGAAGCCTTAATACTTTTTCTTCCCTTTCAGTCAAAGTATTGAGAATACCGTCCAAATGCTCCCTGAGCAATACGAATGATGCTGACTCTTCGGGAGATTCAGCTTCCTCGTCAGTTATGAAATCACCCAAATGGCTGTCATCTTCTTCGCCAATCGGTGTTTCCAGCGAAACTGGTTCCTGAGCTACTTTCATGATTTCTATAACTCTTTCCACCGGTATATCCATTTCATGGGCAACCTCAAGCGGAGTTGGTTCCCGGCCCAGAGTCTGCAGCAAACTACGCTGGATCCGTGATAATTTATTAATAGTCTCCACCATGTGTACTGGTATTCTGATTGTTCTGGCCTGATCAGCTATGGCCCTGGTAATTGCCTGTCTTATCCACCAGGTAGCATAAGTGCTGAATTTAAATCCTTTGCGGTAATCAAATTTCTCTACCGCTTTCATTAAACCCAGATTACCTTCCTGAATAAGATCGAGGAACAGCATGCCTCTGCCGACATAACGCTTGGCAATGCTGACCACCAGTCTTAAATTAGCTTCTACTAATTGTCTTTTAGCCTCTTCTTCCCCTAATTCTATTCTTTGCGCCAGATCCATCTCCTGTTCAGCTTTCAGAAGAGGTACCCTTCCAATCTCTTTAAGGTACATCCGAACCGGATCGTCTATCTCTATTCCATCAGGTACGGTTACTTCCTCAGTCTCAATACTCTCCTTTTCAATATCATCTTCAATATCTGTTTCAGTTTCTGTTTCTGCCCCAACATTTATTCCCAGGGATTGGAGGTGTTCTAATATATCATCCAAATTATCCGGTTCCAGGTTATAGCCTTGCAGATCATCAACAATTTCCTCATAGGAGAGATGTTTCTTCTTTTTGCCTTTTTCGGCCAGTACGCTTATAGATTCGGCTAATTTCTTGTCGGATTTCACATTTTCCCTCCTTCCTGGAAATTGTTTAAAGCTGTATCAAAATCAAGAATAAATCTGAGTAAAGCGTTAAAATCACCGTTATTATTCAAGTTATTGAGTTCTCCTGATATATCTTGCCAGAAAAATTCACTTTTCTGTCTTTTAACGTCCTGAATGAAGTTGTTTATCTGAATCTCGTTTAAATATTCTTCGCCCACCAGAAAATTTATTCTGGCCAGGATTCCATCCAGACTTTGTTCAATTGCCCATATTTTCAATTCTTGTTGTCTATTCAAAATTTCTCCTGACAATTTGTCATAATAATCAACCAATGCTCCCAGTTCGGAATGGGTAAAAAAATCCAGGCCAATGCTGTTCTTTATTTTGTTTAAATTTTTATCGTCTTCAAGGATGGCTGCCATTATTTTTTCTTCTATAGCATAATCGCCGCACTTTTTATTATCTCTTATTATCTCAGTTTTATTCCTTGATATACTTTCTTTCTCGCTGTATCTGCCACTTGGTTTAAATTCTCTGTAAATTATATTTTCTTCTATCATGAGTTTGCGGGCTAAATCTTTTATATGGTAGTCTTTTTCCAACTCGCTTTTTAAACTCGCAATATCGCCCTTGACCAGATTAATCATTTTTATTTTGTTTTGTATATCCAATTCGGGTACTAAACGCAAATATCTATCAATTTTATATTCAATGTGACTAATTCTATTATTCTTTATATACTCAGAAAATTCCTCTTTTCCATATTGGTTTAAGAAATCATCCGGGTCCATTCCCTCCGGCAAAATGGTTACATATATTTTGATCCCCTGGCCGCCGAGAACTTCGATAGCCTTCAAGGTTTCCCTCTGGCCGGCTTCATCACCATCAAACAGTATCAAAACATTTTCTGCATAGCGCACAAGCAATCTGGCCTGTTCTGTGGTAAAAGCAGTCCCCAGCGAGGCAACCGCATTTTTTACCCCGGCCTGATGGAGCATAATACAGTCCATATATCCTTCAACCAATATAGCTTCATTGGCTTGACGAATATGCTCCCTCCCCTGATGAAGGCCGTATAAATTTCTGCGTTTGGCAAAAATATCAGTTTCTGCTGTATTAAGGTATTTGGGTAGAGCTTCATCCAGGACTCTTCCCCCAAAACCTATAATATCTCCCCCTGAGTTAAAAATCGGAAACATCAGACGATTGCGAAATACATCGTAATAACTGTTTCTATTTTCATTACGTTTAATCAGTCCTGATAATTGCACTTCATCATGAGAAAAACCTTTTTTTAACAAATGTTTCTCCAGGCCATCCCACCCATTTGGAGCCATGCCCAGCTTGAACTGATCAATACTTTGCCCGCTTATTTGACGTTTTGCCAAGTATTCTCTGGCGGCTTTGCCATATTCACCATGAAGGTATT
Organism: Syntrophomonadaceae bacterium; assembly: GCA_035353375.1. Classification (GTDB taxonomy): domain Bacteria; phylum Bacillota; class Syntrophomonadia; order Syntrophomonadales; family Syntrophomonadaceae; genus UBA1368. The sequence continues at coordinate 60,477 of DAOPZM010000015.1, read as the reverse complement.
GCTGATAAAACTCAACGGCTGCCTGGTTTATATTAAGAACCCCGGTTTTTTTGTCATCCTTTTTGCGCTCGGCAGTTACTATTTTAACGCCTGCCTTGGCAGCCAGGATTTGGACCGCTTCCTTAAAATCTACCCCATCACGTTTCATAACAAAAGAAAACATATTGCCCCCGGTGTGACAGCCGAAACAATAAAACATTTTCTTTTCAGTGCTGACACTAAAGGAAGGTGTTTTCTCCGCGTGAAACGGGCATATGCCCCAATAGCGATTACCTCTTCGGGTTAAATTGACTGTCTCTGATATTACATCAATTATATCGATTCTCAGCTCAATATCTTCTATAATATGGTCGTCATAGTACCTTGTCATCACTTCACCTACTATTCTATGCTTCAGGCAAAAATCCTTCTAATTGTTTTATAATTTGTCTAAAAACATCAGCATCAATCTTCCGCTTTGCTTTTCAAGGCATTAGGAACTAATGACTGGGGTATATATATATCCTCGAATAAAGCAATGCAATAGGCATCGCTCATACCCGATATATAATCTGCCACTGCTGTTTCCAACCCTTCCTGTTCTGCTGTTTGCCTGTAGAGTTCACTCATTTTTTGCGGAGTCTTTCTATAATAATTAAATAAATGTTCAATAATAAACATGGCACGTCGGCGCTCAGCCAAACAAACTGAACCCTGGTAGATGAATTCAAACATAAATCTGCGCAGTCCTTGTAAAGCTTTATCGATCTCCGGGCTGAAACTCACATAGGCATTCTGAGCATCTTCAGCTATAAAACGTCTGGTATTGGCAATTGTATCCGTTACCAGTGTAGCTATGCGTTTGCTGTGGGTATAACCTAAAGCCTCAAGATATTCGGATGGTATATCCTCAAGCTTTAATAATCCTGCTCTGATGGAATCATCAATATCATGCTGGACATAAGCAATTTTGTCGCTTAAATGAATAATCTGCCCTTCCAGAGTAGCTGCCTGGGGTTTGGCTTTGCCATAACCGCTGTGATAAAGTACCCCGTCCAATACTTCTCCGCTTAGATTCAGGCCGTTTTCATCCCTATGTTTTTCGATCCGGGTCAATACTCTTATACTGTTCTGGCTGTGCCGAAAGCCTTCCGGCAGCAGCTGGTTCAATATTATTTCCCCCGCATGGGCAAAAGGCGTATGCCCGACATCATGTGCCAGAGCAATAGCTTCAATCAGGTCAATATTAAGATTCAGACCTGCCCCAATAGTTCTGGCTATCTGGCTTACTTCCAGGGTATGAGTAAGCCGGCTGCGGTAATGGTCACCGGGCGGTGCTATAAAAACCTGGGTCTTATCCTTCAACCGGCGAAATGATTTAGAATGAACTATACGGTCGCGGTCGATCATGAAGCAAGTCCTTATCTCTTCTGCCGGTTCATGCTTAGCCCTTCCCCATGAATATTTTGCCCTGGCGGCCAGAGGGCTTAATATATTTATCTCACGATCTTCAATTGTTTCACGGATATTCAATTTTATCCCCTCTTCAAAATAAGCTGATTATACATTATCAATTAGTAATTAATACTCCAAAAACAATTTGAATCCTTTATTTCCCCGTTTAATAAAACCGGGCTGAATTACCCCTCCGCCTTTAAAAACACTGATTAATATTTTACTTTTGCATCTGTTAACCTAACTTAATCAAAACAAATGTTCCCTGTAAATTAACAGTGAACACTTTGTTTGTCAAATAAATTAGCAGACCGAAGAAAAAAAGTGAAGATCGAGGCACGAACAAGCCCCACGATTGAGGCGTACTGAGGCACGGCGACTGAGCGGGGCTTGTGATGTAACAATGAGATTCGCTTTTTTTAATGGTCTGAGTGTTCCCTGTAGATTACAGGGAACACTCTGTATTATAAGTCCTCAAATAATATTATCCAGTCAGATTTCTCATAAGTTAATGCTCTTTGTTTTTTTACATTAATAATTCTTAAGCTTAGCTTGGGCGGCAGCCAGTCTCGCTGCCGGGATCCGGTAAGGGGAACAGCTTACGTAATTTAAACCGATAAGATGGCAAAATTCTATTGATTCCGGCTCTCCTCCGTGTTCACCGCAAATACCCATCAAAATTTCCGGTTTTATTCGGCGGGCTTTTTCAACTGCTATTTTCATTAAAGCCCCCACGCCATTTCTGTCTAATACTGCAAATGGATTTTCTTTGATGATTTTCTTGTCCAGATAAACAGGTATGAACTTGCTTTCAGCATCATCCCGGCTGAAACCAAAAGTAGTCTGGGTCAAATCATTGGTACCGAAAGAAAAGAACTCGGCTTCCTGAGCAATTGTATCGGCAGTAACACAGGCCCGGGGCAATTCAATCATGGTGCCGAGGCAAAACTTTAACTCCGCTCCGGTTTCGGCTAAAAGCTTATCGTATACATCCAGTATCTCGGCTTTTAATATACTGAGCTCGATTACATCCATTACCAGCGGTATTTCTATTTCAGTAAAAGCTTCGATTCCTTCTTTTTTCAGCATAAACATGGCTTCAAATATTGCTCTTGCCTGCATACGGTAAATTTCCGGATAAGTTATACCCAAACGGCATCCTCTATGACCCAGCATAGGATTCTTCTCCGCCAGCGAGTGTATCTTCTTCAGCAATTCTTCTTTTTCATAAAGTTCCTGATTATTGATCTTATTATGCTGCATTTCCGCTATTTCCAATAATAATGATTCGTGATCGGGCAGGAATTCATGTAAAGGCGGATCGAGCAGTCTGATAGTGACAGGATATGGTGCCATGGCTTTTAAAATACCATAAAAATCCTCACGCTGCATCGGCAGCAGTTTTTCCAGTGCTGCTTTCCGGTCAGATATATCTTCTGCCAGGATCATTGCCTGAACCATTGGCAGTCTATCGGAAGCCATAAACATATGTTCCGTACGGCACAAGCCTATACCTTCAGCCCCAAATTCCCTTGCCCGGGCAGCATCCTGAGGGGTATCAGCATTCGCTCTGACAGAGAGATCTTTAATATCATCAGCCCATTTTAACAGCCGTTCGAACTCATCAGAAAGCGTAGGTTCGATCATAGGAACCTCACCCAGCATCACATTGCCGGTTGCCCCATCCAAAGTTATAATATCTCCTTCTTTGACTACAAGCCCGTTAACGCAGAAGCATTTGTTATCAGGATCGATTTTTAAGGACTCGCAGCCACAGACACATGGTTTTCCCATACCTCTGGCTACAACTGCTGCATGCGAAGTCATACCGCCGCGGGAAGTTAAAACCCCCTGAGCATTTACAATTCCATGAATATCATCAGGCGCAGTTTCATTTCTGACCAGTACGACTTTTTCTCCTGCCTCACCCATTTTCTCCGCCTGATCAGCATTTAATACCACCTTCCCGCAGGCAGCACCCGGAGAGGCCGGCAGACCTGTAGCAATAACATCGAGCTCATGACTGTTGTCGATTTGTCTATGTAAAAGCTGATTGATTTGATTGGCATCCAGTCTGAGCAGTGCTTCTTCAACTGTTATTATCCCTTCACTGACCATGTCAACGGCGACTTTTACTGCAGCTTTGGCCGTACGTTTGCCATTTCTGGTCTGCAGCATGTATAGTCTGCCTTTTTCCACCGTAAATTCGATATCCTGCATATCCCGGTAGTGATTCTCCAGTTTTTTGCAGGTATCGATGAATTGTTCGTAAACGGAGGGTAGTTTTTCCTTTAACTCTGAAATAGGCATGGGGGTACGTATACCAGCGACAACATCTTCACCCTGGGCATTGATAAGGAACTCACCATATAGTTCATTGCTGCCGGTGGAAGGATTACGGGTGAATGCTACACCAGTACCGCAATCATCACCCATATTCCCAAAGGCCATACATTGAACATTTACTGCGGTCCCCAGTCTGCTGTCGATCTTATTTAACCTGCGATATACTATAGCTCTTTGATTGTTCCAGGAATCAAAAACTGCTTTAATGGCCATATTCAACTGTTCACAGACCTGCTGCGGAAAGGCGAAACCTTTTTGCTCCTGTACCAAAGCTTTATATTCCTCAATTAATAATATCAATTCTGCTTCCGGTATTTCATAATCAAAAATCAGGGCCAATTTACGTTTATGTCTTTCAACAATTTCTTCAAAGCGGAAATGTTCAATATCCAGAACTACATTGCTGAACATTTGTATGAAGCGGCGATAGCAGTCATAGGCGAATCTTTTGTCATGAGTGAGCTTTGCCAGTCCTATTACTGATTCATCATTTAAACCCAGATTTAAAATGGTGTCCATCATACCAGGCATGGAAACCGGAGCTCCAGATCTTACGGAAACCAGCAGCGGATTGTTCTTGTCCCCAAATATTTTTCCGGTTTTATCTTCCAGGTCTTTTAATGCTGCTGCTACTGCTTCCCACGTACCGGCCGGAAACTCTTTATCTTTATCCAGATATTCATTACATGCTTCAGTAGTAATCGTAAACCCTGGAGGTACAGGCAGTCCTATCAAGGTCATCTCGGCCAGATTGGCTCCTTTACCACCCAACAAAGAACGCATTTCTGAACTTCCTTCCGCAAACCCATAAACAAATCGCTTGCTAGACATTACTTATCCTCCTATAGTATATTTCCATTATTTTGCTGGCCGTTTCTTCAACCGCCTTATTGGTAACATCTATGACAGGACAACCCAGTCGTTTCATGATTTCTTCTGAGTATTCAAGCTCTTCGAGTATTCTTTCATAATTGGCATAATTGGCCTGACCTTTTAAGCCAAGCGTCCTCAACCGTTCAGTGCGTATATGATTCAATAAATCCGGTTTTATAATTAAGCCAATAAGCTTGCCCCGCTCCACTTTGAAAAGTTCCTCCGGCGGCGGTACCTCCGGCACCAGGGGTACATTGGCCACTTTAATTCTTTTATGGGCCAAGTACATCGACAGAGGAGTCTTGGAGGTACGGGAAACACCGATCAGTACGATGTCGGCCAGGTTAATTCCCCGAGGGTCCTTACCGTCATCATATCTTACTGCAAATTCAACTGCTTCTACACGTTTGTAATACATTTCGTCTATTTTTCTCAATATACCTGGTTCTCTTTTTGGCTCCAGATGACTGACACTTCTGAATGCGCTGACTAATGGTCCTAAAATATCAATACACTTTATGTCTGAGTTCTCGGCAGCTTTCTCTAAATGTACTGCCAACTCTTCAATGGCCAATGTATAAGCAATCATAAATTTATTTATCTGGGCTTGTTTAATAACTTCATCAATTGTAGCGGTATCAGAGATATTTGGTACTCTCTTGATCTCCATGTCACCTGAATTAAACTGACTGGCAGCCGCCCTTACCACCATTTCAGCAGTTTCTCCGGTGGAATCTGATAATATATAGATTCCAGGCAAATGATTAGTCAAACTCTACCACCTCAGTCCCATTTTCCGCCAGATCCAAAAATAATCTGGCAATATTTGTTTTTGTTACCTTGCCAATAACTTCGAATTTTTCCTCACCTTGTGTATCAATAAAACATTTCACTATCGGCAGACTGTCTATTTCATGTTCTACGATTTTTTTAACAACTGCTACTACGGTTTCTTCTGCATGAGCAGTAACAATATTAGGCATACGCGTCATAATAACGCTGACCGGCACTTTATGAATATCTGCCTGCCCCAAAGTTGTTTTCAAAAAGTCTTTGCGGGATACTATCCCGGATAATAGATTATCATCACTGACTACAAAAATACTGCCACAGTCCTCAACAAAAAGAGTAACTATAGCATCATATATACTGCATTTTTCCTTGACTATAACCGGCCTTGACTGAATATCCTTGACCCGATAGCCATTCAATATTTTCCCGATTTCATTTACGGATCTTTCTGTCTTGTACTTGTAACCCACTCGTGGTTTAGCTTCCAGAAAGCCGGACATGGTTAAAACAGCTAAATCAGGCCGCAATGCTGCCCGGGTAACATTTAAAAGACTGGCTATCTGTTCTCCGGTGATCGGCCCTTCATCTTTAACAATTGCCAGTATTTTTTCCTGCCGTTCATTCAGTTCGATAATATTCACCACCCAATTATGCTATACTTTTTGGGTAATTTTTTACTAATTATATATACTATATTTAATTTGGTGAACATGTTCAACTGTTTTTCTAAACAATTTTACTAAAATCGGCTATTAAATTACACAAATTGGCAATTATTTTCAGCATGCCTAATCGCGCTGCTTTTATTTGCGGATCTGGAGACATTACCATTACCTGATCAAAAAACGAATCCACATAGGGCCGCAGGCATACTAATGTCTTTAGTGCCGCCGTATAATCACGATGATCGATACTGGTTTTCACCTGAGGTGATATAGTCTTAATTTCTTTAATTAATTTGATCTCCGTATCTTCCTGCAGGACTTTTTCTTCAACTTCTTCACTCTGCCAGGACTTGCTTAAATTGTTAGCTCTATTGTAAACCACCATAAAATCTTCCATGGCCGGCGATTTTTTAAAATCGGCTACTGCCTGTATCCGGTGTTCTATATCTTCCAAATCATTCACCGGAACAGCAAAAGCTGCATCAATGACATCGTATGAATAATCTCTTTCGGCAAGAATACCGCGAAGCCGCTGACGGATAAAATCCAGGACATCAGCAACAACTGCTTCCCGGGTGCTGTCCAGCTTTAATGCCGCCAAATTGTCATATGCATCTCCGATAGCTTTTTCCAAATCAATACCCGGTTGTTTATCCATAATTATAGTTGCAATACCGATCGCCTGACGCCTTAATGCATAAGGATCCTGGGAACCGCTGGGCTTGATGCCTATGGCAAAAAAACCGGTCAAATGATCTATTTTTTCTGCCAGACTTAAAATTGTACCGATAAGCGAAGCCGGCAATTCATCTCCGGCAAAACGCGGCAGATAATGCTCGTAAACAGCATTGCTTACTTGATTTGCTTCACCGGCCTGGATAGCATAATATCGGCCCATTACACCCTGAAGTTCCGGGAATTCATATACCATATTACTTAAAAGATCAGCTTTGCAAAGGAAAGCTGCCCGATCAGTCATAGTCAAATCAATACCACCTATTTGCCCGGCAATAGATGCAGCATTTTTCTGCAGGCGGGATACTTTTTCCCTTACCGTGCCTAATCGTTCATGAAACAAAACGGAATCCAGTTTCCCAACTACCTGGTCCCAGTTCTTTTTCAAATCTTCCTTCCAGAAGAACAGCGCATCTTCCAATCGGGCTTTTAATACTCTTTCATTCCCGGCTCTTACTATATCAATATTATCTATAGTTCCATTATTCACACCAATAAAACCCGGCAGCAACTGCCCTGCCTGGTTATAAACCGGAAAATATCGCTGATGTTCGATCATGCTGGTAGTAAGAACTTCCGGAGGTACTTCCAGGTAAGAAGGATCAAAACTGCCATAAAAAGCCGTTGGGTACTCTACCAGATAAGTGATTTCATCCAATAATTCCTCATTTTCCATAGGTTCACCGCCGGCTTTGGCAGCCACGTCTTTTATTTGCCGGTAAATAATTTCTTTTCTCTCCTGCTGGTTTAATATTACATAGTGTTCTTGCAACTGCTCCCGGTAATTAGCAACGTTTTTTATTTCAATCAGTCCGGAAGACAAAAATCTATGCCCCATGGTATGCATTCCACTGGCTATATTTTCTATGTTCAACTCAACCGGTTGGTCACCATAAATTGCTGCCAGCCATCTTATCGGACGAGCAAAACGGAATTGATAATATCCCCATCGCATTGATTTGGGGAAACTTAAGGAATGAATAATATCAGTCAAAACATCCGGCAGAACTTTTCCAGTTGCCGATCCTTTTTCTTTTCTGACTGCATACATATATTCTGTGCCTGCATATTCACGCACTTTAAGTGTATTAAAATCCATTCCCTGACTGCGGGCAAACCCCAGTCCGGCTTTGCTGGGATTGCCTTCCGGGTCAATAGCCGCGGCTTTTTTGGGCCCGCGGTTTTCGATTATCGCATCGGTCTGCTGTTCGTCCAGGCCTTTAACTATTAAGGTAAGACGACGGGCAGTGCCAAAACTGTTTACTGACTGGTAATTCAATCGGGCCTGGCTTAATTTAAGAGCCGCATTATCTTTCAGGTCCGATATTGCTTTGGGCATATAAGCGGACGGTATTTCTTCGACACCAATTTCTAATAACAGGTCTTTTGCCATATTCGCTTAAGCCTCCTTATCATCTAATAACTGACGGCGCAATGCTTCATCTTTTATCAAGGGATAGCCAAGTGTTTTTCTTTGTTTCAGATATTTCCCCGCTACTACCCGGGCTAAGTTTCTGACTCTTAATATATAGCCGGTTCTCTCCGTTACACTAATAGCTCCCCTGGCATCCAGCAAATTAAAGAGATGGGAGCATTTCAGTACATAGTCATACGCAGGCTGGACCAAATCATATTCAGCCACCTGCAGTGCTTCTTTTTCACACATATTGAACATAGCTGTTAAGGATGGTACATCGGCCAATTCGAAGTTGTAGCGGGAATAATCAACTTCTGTCTGATGGTGGACGTCAGCATATGTGATACCATCTACCCATTCGATATCGAATACGCTTTCTTTATTTTGAATATACATAGCTATTCTTTCCAGTCCATAAGTTATTTCCGCACAGACCGGGAAACAGTCAAAACTACCGCATTGCTGAAAATAAGTGAACTGAGTTATTTCCATGCCATCCAGCCAGATTTCCCAGCCCAGACCCCAGGCCCCAAGGGTGGGAGATTCCCAGTTGTCTTCCACCAGCCTGATATCATGATCCTGCGGGTTTATTCCTATTCTTTTCAGACTATCCAGGTATAAATCGATTACATTATCCGGTGAAGGTTTTAAGATTACCTGATATTGATAATAATGCTGCAGCCGGTTGGGGTTCTCACCATAGCGTCCGTCGGTAGGTCGGCGTGACGGTTCTACATAGGCTACTTTCCATGGTTCCGGTCCCAGGGCCCGTAAAAATGTCGCTGGGTTCATAGTGCCTGCTCCTTTTTCCATATCATAAGGCTGCTGAATCAGGCATCCTTGCTGACCCCAGTATTCCTGCAGGTTTAAAATTATTTTCTGAAAATTCACCTGTAATAAACCTCCTTAGTAATTTTAAATATAAAAAAACCCGTCTCCTGCAGACAGGGACGAGTTAACCCGCGGTTCCACCCTGATTGGCTTACAATAATAAGCCCACCTCATATTCCGGGTTTTACTGGCCTTAAAAGGCTTTCCTCCCGGCAACTCCAAAGCGCCTTCAAAGACTATGCTTATCGGTTCACAGCCATCCCGACTCTCTTTAAAGCATTATGTCTTTTACTCCTCTTTTTCTCAGTTGTTATTTAATTTTTAGTATATATTAGTTTATCAACCGTAACTGCCCGTGTCAATTTATAGTTGCGCTATATTCTTCAGTTTTCTGATAGTATTTTTCAGATTAAATTTCCTTTCCAGATGATACTCCAGATAACTTTCCAGCAGCTTTTCCAGCTGTACCTGGGCAAGATTGGATATTTTCAGCCTTTCCAGAATATTTATCTGTGCATTACATAATAAATTCATCACCGCCAGGGTTTCTCCTGACAACTGCAGGCTCCCTTGAATGGTCTCATTACAATCATTGCAAATAACTCCACCTTCAGCAGGACTGAAATAACTATATGACGATTGCTTGCTGCCGCAGCTTGCACATTTATGCAATATCGGCATGTAACCCAGATTAACAAGCAATTTCATCTCAAAAAAACGTATCGCCAGCGGCTGATACCCGGATTGATTCAGATTGGTCAAAACCTGCAGGGTAATCTTGAACAGATCCGGTAATTTTACTTTATCCATCAGGCTTTTATCTAACAGTTCCATAATATATATGCAATATAAAGTTCGGGGCAAGTCTTCCCGGCAATTGCCGAAAAAATCCACTAATTTTCCCTGGGTTATAATATCCATATTTTTGCCCTGGCTAAAGTACAGGGATGAATAAACAAAAGGCTGAATACAGGCCCTTAGACTGCTGTTAGGTTTTTTTGTGCCTTTAGCTATGGCCTTGATCTTACCTTCTTTTTCTGTAAAAATCGTAACAATTTTTTCAGATTCCCGATAATCACTGGATTTAAGAATTATTGCATCACTTCGATAGTACACTCCTGTCACCCCAAAAAGCGTTAAATACGCAAACCGGTTCGTTGACCGTTTCAACCGCAACTTTCAGTTCTTCTCCCAGCCAGTCAGAAAAATCCTGCGACTGCTCAATATTTATCTGTTTATAATCAAAGGCCAGATAAATTTTATCAACATCACTGGTTCCCAAACGCTTCAACCTTTTAAGCAGCAGTTGGCGTTGCTCCCAATATTGCTGATTAATATAAATAAGAATCTTATTATTATATTTGCTCATATGATATTCAGCAGTTATTTCTAATCCCCTGGCCGGCTTGGTGCTGTAAACACTTTCCGCTATTATTGCCTCAGTAACATTCTTTAAAGCCTGTTCTTCTTTGAAAACTGTCCAGCGCGGCAAAACGGCAATGACACACGGCAAATCAAGTTCCTCAGCCAAAGCTTTCAGTTTTTCTACTTTCATGCCGTCCCGCATATAACTGTGTACTGTATAACCACACATTTGCGGTACTATTATTATATCCGGAACCAAACCAAGCGTGGGCAGATGATGGCCTCCATCAAATACTACCGCCCGATAGCCCTTAATATAAAACTTCTTCAGATAAGCTTTGCCAACCGTGCTGGTGTGCCAGTTGTCCATAGCAGAACACTGGGTTATGGCGAATCCGTCATAAACTAGTAACTGCTCAGCTATACGGGCATAATTATTATCAGTATCCGGTGTGACTGCTTTAACCGCCAATCCCTCTTTGGCAACTGCTAGCCGGCGCAGTCCCGGTTGGTAAATGAACTCGATATGATCAGCATAATCGATCTGCCGGGCAAATATTTTCAGGGCTGACTGCAAGCCAACTTTCTTTATCTCCTGATCAGGGTTGTTAACCATAATTTGGACATAAGCGGCTAAGACGATTGTAAACAGCAATAATCTTTTTATCCACATAAAAAGGACTATCTCCTTAATAGTCCTCCCCGCATTCTATACTCCTCCACAATGACTCCGGCATTGCTGCTGCCTATCCGGTGTACTCCCGCTTCAATAAAAGCCAGGGCTGCTTCCAGGGTTCTGATCCCTCCGCTGGCTTTTATTTTAAGCTTTTCGCTTTTGTGGCGTTTGATCAGGTTAATATCATTAAGACTTGCCCCCCGGGCAGAAAATCCGGTGGAGGTTTTAATAAAATCCGCCTGGCTGTCAGATACTATTTTAGTAATGGTCACCAGTTCCTTTTCACTTAACAGGGCAGTTTCCACAATTATCTTAAGTAAAAATTCAAACTCATCTTTTAGCTGGTTCAGCGCTTTTATTTCATTGCCGATATAACTATAGCCACCATCTTTCAGCGCTCCCACATTGATCACCATATCCAGTTCATCGGCGCCTGAAAGCAGTGATTCCCGGGCAGTTAAATATTTTGCCGCCGGCCTGTCGGCTCCCAGCGGGAAACCTATCACCGTACATTTATTCACTTGAGTATCCTTTAAGACTTCAACTGCCAATTCCAAGCGGTATGGGTTTATACAAACCGCTGCCATTTTCAGTTCGGCAGCTTCATTGCATAGCTTTATAATATCATCCCAGGTCGCATCCGCTTTTAAATTGGTGCTATCCATATATGCTGCAATCATTTGGCATAATTCCCCTGAAAATTTTTATTTTATAAATGATACCCCAATTGTCCAAGGTTGGTTTCACTGTCCCGCCAATTTTTTTTGACTTTTACCCATAAATCCAAATAGACTCTGGTTTGCAAAAATTTCTCAATTTCCTGGCGTGACTGTTCGCCGATAGTTTTCAGCATCTGACCGCTCTTGCCGATCATAATTCCTTTTTGCGATTCTCTTTCAGTGTAAAGTACTGCTCTTATATAAACCTTTTTATCCTGGTGATTTTTAAATTCCTCTATCTCAACTGCCAGTGAATGCGGCACTTCATCCCTGGTAAGTATCAGCGCCTTTTCCCTAATCAGTTCAGATACAATAAATGACACAGGCTGGTCAGTTAAATCATCCTCAGGATAATACAGAGGTCCTTCCGGCAGATCAGCAAAGGTCTTTTCCAATAGCAAAGGTATGTTTTTACCCTGTACAGCCGATAAGGGAATAACTTCCCTGAAGTTCATATGGCAGGTGAAATCCTGAATGTAATTCTGTACTTCTTCTGCTGTTACCAGGTCAATTTTATTTACCAGCAGGAATACCGGTACATTAATATCTTTCAGCTGATCAAGGATAAACTGTTCTCCACCTCCGAACCGCTTGGTTACATCTGTCATATAATAGACAATATCAACTTCCATTAAGGTGCGGGTCGATACCCGAACCATATATTCACCCAGTAAATGCTTCGGTTTATGAATACCAGGAGTATCGATAAAAACAATCTGCCCCTGGGTATTGGTGAATATACCTTGGATACGGGTCCTGGTTGTTTGAGGCTTATCAGTAACTATCGCAATTTTTTCTCCTACCATTGCATTTATCAAAGTAGATTTCCCTACGTTAGGGCGGCCTACTATACTTACAAATCCTGATTTCACTATATTTAAACCTCCTGGTTTTCTAAAGAAAAAAGTTGGGGCAGTAAATCGCGCAGAAAATATTCCTTATAATTATTGTTTCCATCAGTAACCACAACCCGCATATTCGGTGAAAATTCTGCCATCACCTGCATGCAGGCCCCACATGGATAAGTATAACCTTTATTATCCCCAACCACCGTTATGGAAGAAAACTCTTTTTCCCCCCCGACAATTGCAGTATAAATTGCCACCCTTTCTGCGCAGATGGTCAAACCATAAGAAGCATTTTCCACATTAACCCCGGTATAAATGTTGCCCCCGGTTGTTAAAAGCGCTGCTCCCACTTTAAAACCGGAATATGGACTGTAGGAATTCTGTTGTACTTCTCTGGCTATGGCAACCAGTTTTTCCGGAGTCATTTAATACCTCCATATATTTTCATATATAGCCCTTTATATAAGGCAACAGAATTATCAAAGCGATTATTACTGCATTGACAGCACTCAGCAAAACTGCCCCGGCAGCTATGTTTTTAGCCTTTTTCGCCAGGGGATGGTAAGTATCGGTAACTAAATCTACGGTTTTTTCAACTGCTGTATTGATAGTTTCTGCAATCAGCACCAAAAATATTGTAATAACCAACACCGCCCATTCAAAGCGGCTGACATTGAACAGGAAAGCAACCACGACCACTGCCAGAGCTGCTGAAAAATGAATCTTCATATTCCTTTCGCTCTTAATAACTGAAACTAATCCGACAATAGCATAGTAAAAACTTTCCGGTAATGTATACCTGCTCACGTCCCTGTTACCTTTCCAGTTTAGCTTCCTGCAGCACTTTTTCTTCCAGGCTGCGCATCAATTTTCTTTCTTCCTCGTTTTCATGATCATAACCTAATAAATGCAGCATACCATGCGCTACCAGAAAGCCCAACTCCCTTTCCAGACTATGTCCATATTCCTGACTTTGAGCCAGAGCTTGTTCTATCGATATTACAATGTCTCCCAATAAGTTTACTTCATTTCCTGCATTATAATCAGGTTCACTTTCAACTGTCTCATTCATTGCAAATGATAAAACATCGGTTGGTTTATTCTGACTCCTGTATATAAAGTTTAGTTCCTGAATATAACTGTTATCTACGATCAGGACACTGACTTCAGTATTCTTCGGTAATCGTCCCAGTTTAGCCGTATTATTGACTACATTGGTTATAATATGCTGCATTTCTTTGTTATAACTTACGATATTTTGCTGGTTAATTATCATTATCTCCATTACTTTCTCTCCTCTTCTCAAATTCTTTGACAATAACTTCAGGGTATTCAATTCGTTTATGATATGCACCTTCGAGAATCTTACAGAAAGAAATAGTAACCGTTTCAAGATCTTTAAAGGTTAATGGGCTAAAGTCCAATTGTCCATCGTCTAATTTATCCTTAATAATAGTTTTTACCATACTCCTTATTGTATCCGGAGCAGGATTCTGCAATGACCTTACTGCAGCTTCGACCGAATCAGCCAGCATAACCAATGCCAGTTCCTTCGTCTGCGGCTTAGGCCCTTCATAGCGGAAACTACCTTCACTGATACATCCGTCACGGTCTTCTTCCAGCGCCCGGTTATAAAAATATTTAACTAAACTGGTTCCATGATGCTGTTCGATAAAATCAATTATTATCTGGGGTAAATTTGCTTCCCGTGCCAATTCCACACCTTCTTTAATATGGGAGGTAATAATCAGGGCACTTAAAGCAGGGGCAATTTTCTCATGGGGATTATCGAAACCGAACTGGTTTTCCACAAAATACTCCGGACGCTTTATTTTGCCAATATCATGATAATAGGCTCCTACTCTGACCAAGAGTGGATTAGCATTGATAGATTCTGCTGATGCCTCCGCCAAATTCCCAACCATTAAACTGTGATGATAAGTACCAGGAGCTTCCAGCAAAAGTTTTTTCAGCAGATAATGATTCGGGTTGGCCAGTTCCAAAAGTTTGATCATGCTGGTTATAGAAAAACCCGATTCAAGATAAGGCAAAATTCCAATCATCAAAACTGCCGACATGATGCCATTAATCGCACCTATAATAATACTGTACAGGGCCATATTTAAAGTTAAAGTCCCCCCGATCAAATTGAGTGTTAAAATAGTTAAAATATTTACACCGGCAATGTAAACACCGGCCCGGGCTAAATCAGAAGTTTGATTAACCCTGTATACCCTGTAAATACCGGCTGTCCCACCTATAAACGCAGTAATCGCATAAAAAAAACCATTGCCCTGGAACAATAATCCTACTAATATAGCCATAATCATAGTTATAAAATGTGCCAGACGGTTATCGACTAATATAGCTAAAAGCATTGATCCTGCTGCCACAGGTGCTAAATAGCCTGTCAAAGCATTTACTTCCGGTTGGTCGCTGATATTTAAAATAGAAATAAAGCGGGTAATTAGTAAAACCAATACAATAATCAACCCGATCAAGAGCATCAGCATATCGTTATTCAGGATTTCATTATAATAACGGCGCAAAAATTCTATCATCAGTAAAAAAATAATAATAACAAATATGCAGACTCCGATAAAAGTAATATTATTGCCAGGAGCTTTTTGCATCCCCAATTGTTCCAGTAAGGCAATCTGTGCTTCTGTAACCCGTTCACCCTGACGTACAATAATCTCTCCCGCTTTGATAGTTTTTTGTACAGGCTGGACAGCTTCAATAGCATTTCTTATCGCCAAATCAGTGGCTTCCTGGTTAAAAGTAAGATTCGGCCGGATAGTGTTAATGACCACAATATTGATTATATCTTTAGCCTCCGGCGAAAATGCCAACTGGTCGGTTTGCACAATAATTTGTGCGTAGACACCGGTTAACGCCTCAGCTGTCACCGGATTGCTCATGGCAGTTTGTGATAAAGTCAGGGAATTTTGATGAATCAAGCCAATATCATCAGGTGTTTTATCTAACAGGAACTTAGCTAATTGACTGGTAGTATATCCCGGTTGAAAAACGTCTGTTTTAACATTAATATTTTCCAGCAATACTTTTAATTGGGCAATTTTATCATCATCTTCAGTTTCCGAAGCTAATATGTTTTCCATATCACTATAAAAGCTGTTAATTCTGTCATACGTTTCAGACAAGGCATAATTGTCTTCCTGGTAAACTTTTTGCACAGAAGCTGCTGCCTGTTGTCGTAGCTCCTGGGTTTTTGTTTCATCTGTAACCGTGGCATTAGTAGTCGATTGTATATCCCGCTGTGATACTTCATCAGGTTTTAGCTGTACATATTCAGATGAATAATTGCTTAACAGAATAAATATGGTAACGCCAAAAAAAAGGGTAACCCCTATTATTTTTCGGGTAGTTGGTTTATTTAGAAATCCGGCAAATTTTTTTCCCATAAAATGAAAAAGACTGCTCAGTTTCAATGAGTCACACCCCTTGTCCAGTTGTCTGTACAACTGGTTTAAACCTAAGCTTTCGATCTATTTCTTGATCCGACTTTCAAAAGATTCATAAGCGTCAATAATTTTTTGTACCAGCGGATGCCGGACTACATCTTCTTTAGTCAGGTATTCAAAAGATACTCCTCTGACTTGTCCCAATATTTTTTGAATTTCAATCAAGCCGGAATATTCATCTCTTGGCAAGTCAACTTGAGTTATATCACCAGTAACAACTGCTTTGGAACCAAACCCTAATCGGGTTAAAAACATTTTCATTTGCTGCGGAGTAGTATTCTGGGCTTCATCCAATATAATAAAGGCATCGTTTAATGTCCGTCCCCTCATATATGCTAAAGGGGCAACCTCAATAATATTTTTTTCCAGATAGCGCTGGGTAATATCTACCCCTAAAATATCAAACAGACTGTCATATAAAGGCCTTAAATAAGGGTTTACTTTTTCAATAAAATCTCCCGGGAGGAATCCGAGTTTTTCACCCGCCTCCACTGCTGGCCGGACCAGGATTATTCTTTCAACTTCCCGGTTTTTTAAAGATCGGACTGCCATCACTACGGCCAGGTATGTTTTGCCGGTACCGGCCGGACCTATCCCAAAAACCACATCATCTCTGATTATAGCCTCGATGTACCTTTTTTGTCCAATGGTCCTGGCCTTGACCGCTTTGCCTCTGACCGTGTTAATAATAGTACCTGACACTATATCCTGGTGTTTGGTCTTGTCCCCTTTTTTCAGCAGACCGCTCATATAGTTAATATCATTAATACTCAGGTGTCCTTCACTTTGGACTATATCCAGCAGATTTTGGATCAAATCAAAAGCAAGTTCTACATCTTCGTCGTTTCCTTTAATAAATATCCGGGAACCCCGCGCAGATAGTTCTGCATTGCTGAGTTCTTTAAGATATTTAAAGTTTTCATCGCCATTACCAAAAAAAATTGCAGCTTCTCCGTTATTATTTATTTCGATTTTTGCTTCTTTTTCGGTCAAAGATCCAGTTCCCTCCTGCAGCATTATGATTTTTTTCGTTATTATATCACATGCACACAGTATAATACTATTTTACTGCTCATTTATAGGTTCAGCTTTAGCGATGTCCTCCAAAACTTCGACAGCAACTCTACATCTTAGAACCGCGTCACTGGGGGAGGAAAGGATCTCAAGCTTGACATCCTGAGGACGTTCATGGTTTTTCATTCTTGCCGTCAAGTTCTGTATAGCCTTTTCCCGGGCAGCCTTTACCGCCTCATTTTCGCTTAAGCGGGTAACTATGATATCTTTTTCACGGGTCTTGACATCAAGCCATCCAAAACTTCCAAGCGGGCTTTTAATTTCCCTTTTTATCATATGCTGGCTGAACTGTTTAAAACCCGGGTCTCCCTCCCCCCTAATAATTAAATCCCTCCAGGGAGTCCTGATAACGATCTGACGATTCTCTCTGCCGGTATAGACAATTTTCTTGCTGGTACGCTTGCACTCTCCATAACCTTCATACCAAACCCGTGCCCTTACTATTCCGCGCGCCCTAACAATTTCCGGCGCCACATCTTCTGTCTCATTTTTAGCCTCATCCCCCAAAAAGGTGCTGGGCTGATAAAACACAATGCCGGAAATAATAATATCACCTTTGGATACTGCTTCTCCCTCCTTGGCATTTGCCTGCCCTTCCAGCAGTAAAATCTCTTCAACTACCCCGTCTTTTGCAGCAACTATATGGCAAGGTCCGGTTATTTCGTCACCGGGTAAAATCTTCTCCACTACCTCAATTGTAGCTTTCACTCCCCTTATATCAACTTTTACATATGAAAGTTGATTTATATCTATTAAAATCTGTTTCTCGACCTCACTGCGGCTGAAACTCCATTTTGCCGCTCCCTTGTAAAGCCCGTGTTTGGCTGCGGTCAACACAATAGTACTTGTATCGATTTTTTGATTGTTTTCTACTTCAATAAACCAGATAAACGAGGACATTAAATAAATAGCCAGAATAAACAGCAAAGCCCCGCTTAAAAAACCGCTCCGGCGTTGTATTATTTTTTTAAAAAATGGCATGCCCTGTACCTTTATTATCTCCATTTGATAATTATTATCCGCCGCAATGTTGGTTAATGCTTCATAAGCACTTTTACGGATTTTAAACTCAAGATATTTTTCCTCACGTCTGATATCCCAAATATATATACCTCGCATTGAAGCCATGTTAATTACTTTTTCACAGCTTTGGCCATATAGACGTACTGAAATAATCCCCTCCATTTGATTTAAAATCCTGTTGTCCATTTTTTCTCCCCTTTAATCCAAGAATTTGATTGCCTCAATCTCCCCGTAAACACTGATTTCCTCTGGCAGCAAATATTTAATTTCCAGGTTATGTCCTTGTATTTCCAGAAAACCGCGGCTAAGATTTATTCTTAGCCTGGTCAGAGTATATTCGATGATCCCTCGATGATTCTCGAGATATAATTCATTCCTGCCGGTTAAAGTTAACCTCGGCAAATCCAGCACCAAATCTTTTGGTATTTCTAAAAAATCAGCCATAACCCGGTTGATAGCTTCCCTTTTTTTGTCCAAATTATTACCTCCGTCCCCAGGATGTTTTTTTAATCTCGGCAATTTAAAACAGACAGGTACGTTCATAAAAATATATGCCTGTGATTCATGCATAATTCTATTTGGCTGGTTTATTTCAAATAAGGTAAGGTAAACTTATTCCTCTTCTGCCCAAGGCTTACACTAAAATTATGCAATAAAAAACCTCCGCATAAGCGGAGGCGTTGTAATATAAGCTTAAACCAATAATCCTAGATCCAGCCAATTTTTTTGGCCTGGAAAGTTAATTCTTCCCTGAACTGAGGATGTGCTATACTGATCATTTTTTTGACCCTCTGCGATACTCCCTGGTATCTCACGTTCACAACACCAAATTCGGTAATAATATATTCCACATCATTCCTGGAAGTCGTAACGATCGTTCCGGGAGGAATAAAAGGTACAATGGTTGATTTCAGTTTGCCTTCCTTATCTTTAAATGTCGAGTTCAAGGACATAATGCTTTTGCCGCCTTTGGAGAAATTTGCCCCGGTAACAAAATTAACCTGCCCGCCGGTTCCGCTGTATTGACGGTGACGAATCGATTCAGAACCTGCCTGGCCTGTTAAATCCATTGTCAAAGCATTGTTTACCGAAATCAGGTTGTCATTTTTCCCGATTACATAAGGATCGTTATTATAGGCGACTTCAGTAAAGAGAAATTCCTCATTGCGATTGCAGAAATCCCATAATTTCCTGTCGCCGACACAGAAAGTCGCTACCAGTTGCCCGGGGTGAAGGCTTTTCTTGGAATTATTGACAACCCCGGACTGGACTAATTCAATAAACGAATTCTGTATAACTTCTGAATGAACACCCAAGTCCTTTTTTTCTTTTAAAAAATAGCCTATAGCATTGGCAAGTCCTCCCAGGCCCAATTGAATCGTAGCTCCATCCGGTATCAAATCAGCTATATAACCAGCAATTTTTCTTTCTATATCAGTTATGGGGATTTCTGGAATCTCTGTCGGTGCAGCATCTGATTCATATAAATAATCAATTTCAGAGACATGGATTTTTAAAGCATCACCATTCAACCAGGGCAGGTTCTTGTTTACTTCCGCAAAAACCATATTTGCTTCAGCAATGCTTGGCCTTGGGACAAGTCCGCCGAAACATGAGCGATTCATATAGCCATTTTCATCTGGCGGTGTAACTGAAAAACCTACAATTCGTGGTTTTCTATAAGCCATCCAGGGTTCCAGCTGATTAAGATGGACCGGGATATATTCGGCGGTATTCCAGTCCAGACACATCCTCTCCACCGGCCCGACGAAAGGTGTTTCTATACGGAAGTGTTCTTTGAATTGCGGCTGCATGTAATCATACATCTTTAAGGCCAGTCCCAGGCAGATAGTAACATTCCTTAAGTCTTCAGCTCTTTTGCTTACTTCAACCGAAAAATCGTGGGGAATGTTTATGCCGCCTGCCAGCATAACCACATCATTATTCCTGACGAGTTTCGCAATCTCTTCTGCACTGGTCAATTTGCTCTTGTATTCCTCCTGCCACGAGGAATAGTTCTTCTCTGTATCAAGATATTTTTTACTCATATTAACCCCTCCTTCTAACAGTACATACTGCTAACAAGAAAGAGTAGCAATAAACGTGCCAACAACTATAAATGGCCTTTATTTGGTTTTGCTGGACAGAATGGTATTATTAGTGTGCAGATTTCTGAACGGTTTTTATATAAGATATATGATTTGCGGCATTGAGGGTGTAGCAAAATAAACACAATCGTTTTACTTTTTTGACAATATGAAATTTTCTGATTATTCTTCCAGCAGAATATTATACTGATTAATTTTATAGTAAAGTGCACTTCGGCTTATCCCTAATAATCCAGCTGCTTTGGTGCGATTATTATGCATTTTTTTTAATGCTCTTATAATCGTTGCTTTTTCGGCCTCCATTTTGGCCTTTTCGATATCAAAGCCCCGGTAGGCTTTAATGTTGTTTCTGCTTTCAAAGCGTTCAGCAAACCGCAGGAGATTGTCGATGGAAATTTCTCCTTGTCTTGCATCTATACAGCTTCTTTCAATAATATTGTATAATTCCCGCACGTTGCCAGGCCAGTGATAATCATATAATGCTTCCAGCGCTTCTGAACTCAGACCAATGATTTCCGTACCGTTTTCACTATTATACTGTTTAATAAAATGCTCACATAATGGCTCTATATCAATTATTCTCTCCCTTAAGGGAGGAATACTGATCGGAAACACATCCAATCTGAACAAGAGGTCACTGCGGAATTTGCCTTCTTTAACTAATTCCGGCAAAGAGCGATTGGTTGCTGAAATTACTCTGACATCAACACTAATACTTGAAGTTCCGCCGATCCTGTCAATTTCTTTTTCCTGCAAAACCCTTAACAGTTGGGCCTGGGCTGGTGCAGACAGTTCAGAGATCTCATCCAGAAAAATACTGCCGCGATTGGCTAATTCAAACTTGCCAGGTTTGCCGCTTTTTTTGGCGCCCGTAAAAGCTCCTTCTTCATAGCCAAATAGTTCAGACTCTATTAAATTATAAGGAATTGTGGCGCAGTTCACTCTAATGAAGGGCAAATCTCTTCTCGAGCTTTCCTGATGGACTGCATGGGCAAAGAGTTCCTTGCCGGTTCCTGTTTCACCGGTGATTAATATTGGGGAGGTGGAAGGTGCTGCTATTCTCACACGCATTTTGGCTTCCTGGATGCCTTCACTGTTGCCAATTATCGAATTAAGGGAATATTTTGCTGCCGAAAGTCTTTTTACCTCTTCTTTGTAATAGTCAAGTTCTAAAGAAAGGTGAGCCAATCTTTTGGCGAAACCTTTTGCATCATCTATGTATCTGAATACATTAATACCAAGCGCCCCAATGATCTCACCGTCCACAGTAATTGGAATACGATTCACTATTTGTGTCTTTCCATGCAGCTGCCATATATCAGCTAAGATAGGTTTTTTTGTCTTGAGTACTTCCAACATGCGGGTAGTAGGAAAAACCTCATCGATCCTTTTGCCGACCACACTTTCTTTTTTGAACCCGGTTTCACGTGCATAATGATCAGTAAATATTAAAACTATGCCATTTTCATCTATGACTATTGCCCCTTCGACATCGCTGAATATCGTTTCTATAACATCAAGATATTTTTTTGGCAACTTACTTAACTTAAACATGAAAATCACCACCCCTCTTATTTTAACCTTTTATCTTAATCGGCACAATTTTCAGACAAATTTGCCGGCTTAATATAAGCCGGCATAATGTTTTTTTAAGAATAATTAATTTTACATGGAATAAGCCACGATACTTATTAAAAACGATACGATTACCAAAACAATAATCGCAGCAACAATTTTTTTCTGTTTTTTATTTTGCATTCCACTATTCATAAAAGACATATTATACACCTCTTAACTTTAAAAAAGTCTGGCAAGCTTGCTCGCCAGACTTTTAAAAAACACAACTCTTAAGCAGCTATAAAGATTAGAACTTCTTTTTCTTCCGTGCTGCTTCAGATTTTTTCTTTTTCTTTACACTAGGCTTTTCATAATGATCATGTTTTCTTATATCCTGCAATACTCCTGATTTTTGGCAGGAACGCTTAAATCTTTTCAGAGCACTGTCAAGGGATTCATTTTTACCGACTTTTACTTCACTCATGGTCTCCCTCCCCTCATCTCAGTTAGGGTGTGAATAAATGCCATTTCATTTTACTATCATCAGAGTCTGCAGTCAAGGTTAGCCCGGAGGCCATTTCATTGTCCTGCCGCCCAGCAGATGATAATGCAGGTGCGGAATTTCCTGTCCACCCTCATCTCCGTTATTATTTACCAAACGGAAACCCGCTTTGTCAATTTTCATTTTTTTAGCCAGTTGGGCTGCTACTAATTGAATATGTCCCAGTAATTCAAGGTTATTGGTATCAGCTTCATTTAACGAGACAATATGAGTACGGGGGATCAGTAAAATGTGTACCGGTGCCGCAGGCTCAATGTCCTCGAACGCTACTATCTTATCGTCCTCGTAAACTTTGCTGGCTGAGATTTCTCCTGCTGCTATTTTACAAAAAAGGCATTCTTTCATAATTTACGTCACCTCCTTAATAAACTAACAGTTAAAGAAGTAATTATAGTAAAGATTTTACCAGATGTTTGCCCAAATAAAAACACTTTGTATCATATATTAAAAAAAAGATGAAAAATTAACTCTCAAGAATAGCAAATCAAATTTTTATGGCTTTATTTCCCCTTTAACCTTTCCTTCCAGTATTTTTTGCGGAACCACCTTAACGAACCGGCCAATTAAATTATCTGCCGCCGGAAACTGTATTTCTATGTAATTATCAGTCAACCCTTCATAAAAGCCTTCTTCGACCTGCTTTTGTACCAATACCTCAAGCTCCTGGCCAAACATTGCTTTTATGAAGCTTTCTCTTTTTGCTTCAGCCAATTGCAGCAATATTTCGCTGCGTTCAGTCTTTACCCGTTCATCTATTACAGGCTTCATTGCAGCAGCCTTGGTTCCGGGACGGGGCGAGTACTTGAATACATGGAGAGAATAAATCGGCAATGTACTTAAGAGATTTCTGGTTTCTGCAAAGTCTGTTTCGCTTTCCCCCGGGAAACCCGTCATAACATCAGCAGCTATTGCTATATCAGGTATTTTATCAGCAATCTTAATTATTAAGTTCTGATAATATTCTTTATTATAGCGGCGATTCATTAATGCCAAAATCCTGTCACTGCCGCTTTGCAGCGGAATATGCAGATGGCGGCAGATCTTGCGGTGCCCGGCAATTATTTCAAACAGTTCGGCATTAATTTCCAATGGTTCCAGCGAGCTTAACCGCAAGCGATAATCGCCTTTTACCTGATCAATGATCAGTAATAAAAGAGAAGCCAGGTCAGTTTCATTTAAATCCATGCCGTAAGCACCGGTATGAATGCCGGTCAAAACGATTTCTTTATAACCAAGCGCTACTAATTGTTCAATTTCCTCAACCACCTGCCCTGGAGTTTTGCTCCTTACCGGTCCGCGGGTCTGGGGAACTATGCAATAGGAACAGCAGCTTTGGCAGCCATCCTGAATTTTAATAAACGCCCGCGTTTTTTCATGTTGGTGAGAATAAATAATTGTTTTTAGAGGATCACTGCTTTTTATCGGCGGAACATGGATGAGCGGCCTGGTTTTGTTAAAGGTATGCTTTTCAATAATGTCAGGCAAATTTCCCTTGTCCCGGTTGCCAACAATTAAATCTATCCCGTCGATTGATGTAAGCTGCCTGCTGTTGGTTTGAGCCAGGCATCCGATTGCTGCTATTATAGCTCCGGGGTTTCTTTTAACTGCCCGACGAATAACAGCCCTGGATTTACGATCACTTACATGGGTAACCGTACAGGTATTAATTATATAAACATCAGCAATTTCCTCAAAAGGTACTATCTCGTAACCTTTCTGCCAAAAAGCTTCGATCAATTGTTCAGTTTCAACTGCATTGACTTTACAGCCCAAAGTATGAAAAGCTGCTTTTTTCAATTGTTGATTACCTCTTTTCCGGCAGCTTCTACCCCAGATCACCCGCTGCATATAAGATAATACTGGCAGCTACCAGGCCGGCGGTTTCAGTCCTGAGGATCCTGGAACCAAGCCCGGCTAATATTACGTTATTATTTTGCGCCAATTCAGTTTCCGCAGGGGAAAATCCGCCTTCGGGGCCAACCATGACAGTAAGGCTCTGTACGTTCAAACTATCTTTATACTTGATCAGTATATCTCTTAGGCCAATATTTTTTTCCCCTTCATAAAGCATAACTGCCCGTTTATCCTGCACGTAATTCATCAACTGCGGTAATTTGACTATTGGCTTGATTTCCGGGATTACATTGCGTCCCGATTGCTTACAGGCTTCCCTGGCAATATTTTGCCAGCGGCTTACTTTTTGCCTCGCTTTCTGTTCATTCAGTATTACTACAGTTCTCTCGCTTACAAAAGGGATTATGGCATAAACTCCAATTTCCACTGCTTTTTGAATAACATAATCCATTTTTTCGCCTTTGGCAATTCCTTGAGCTAAAACTACCTGGGCAGCAGGCTGATTGGCGCGGAAATAATGTTTTTCGATTTCAGCCAGAATCAAACCATTTCTATTACCGTGGATCCTGCAGATATATTCATTGCCTGCTCCATCGAAAAGTTCCAGATAATCTCCGTTTTTCAGCCGCAAGACCTTTTCGATATGATGAGTCTGTTCTTTATCAATTTCTATTAAATTATCCCTGATCGTATCTGCTGTCACAAAAAAGCGGTGCAAACAGCAACACTCCTTTCGCACCACCTGCAATCCAATTCATATAGGCTTTTAAGCTTTACGTGCTGCAACCCCTATCCAGTCGACATCGGTAAGGATCTTATCAATTACGAAATTATGAGCCAGCAGTTGTTTTTGGACCCCGGGGAACCGGCTGTCAACTATGCCGGAAGCAAAAAGCCAGCCTCCTGTTTTTAAAGCCTTCGCAGCGTGGGGAATAAGCATATTTACTACATCAGCCGTAATATTAGCCAAAATTATATCTGCCTGCTGATGTTGTATTTCTTCGGTGGCATCACCTGCTTTTGCTTCTATGATATCTTCCAGTTTATTAAGCGCAATATTTTCCTTAGCTATTTTTACTGCCACTTCATCTATTTCTAACGCCGTTATTTTCTTTGCTCCCAGTTTGGCAGCTGCAATTGAAAGGATACCTGAGCCACATCCGGCATCAATAATCGTTTCTCCGCCGATCACATATTCTTCAATAAACTTTAAACAAAAACGGGTAGAAGCATGAATGCCAGTACCGAAAGCCATACCGGGATCAATTTCAATGACTTCTTCATTAAGACCGGGCTCATACTCTTCCCATGATGGTTTAATGACCAGGCGGCTGCCAACTTTGAAAGTATGGTAATATTTTTTCCAGGATTCTTCCCAGTCTTCGTCCCGTACTTCATCGATAAAAACCCGGCACTGGGTATTGAAACATTTATTTACCTGCTCAAGGCTGTTATTCAATTCTTCCAGTACCTGCCGGTCTTCATGGAAATAAGCTTTTATGACTACAAAACTATGTTCCAGAAAATCAGGTGACAAGGTACTGGCATCAAAAAGTTCTTTCTTTATATATTGGCGGGCGGCCTGAGGATCTTCAATAACTACGCCGCCGGATCCCAGGCGGTGGAAAATACCTGCTACTGCTTCAGCGCAGGCACCTTCGGTTAATACGCTGAATTCTTTCCACTTCATACTTAAAACCTCTTTCTAACCCATTGCGTCCTTGAATTTATCAAACAATTTCTTTTTGGATTCTTTATCATCAGTATCTTCATAAAAAGATGACAGCAAAGTTCTTTGTTTTTTGGTTAAACGGGTAGGTATGGTCACATCAATAATTACTTTAAGGTCTCCCCATTTTGGACCGTTTAAGTGCGGTATCCCTTTGCCTTTAACGATAATAATATCCCCGGGCTGAGTTCCTTCCCCCACTTTTAAGGTATGGCTTGCTCCTCCCAATAATGGTATTTCCATTTCGGTTCCCAGAGCAGCCTGGACAAAATTGATTTCCAGCTGGGTTATGAGATTGTAATCTTCTCTTTTAAATCTGGCATGTGGTTTGACAAATACTGTAATAAACAAGTCTCCAGGCGGCCCTCCCAGGATACCCTGTTCACCTTCACCCTGAATCCTCAGTCTCATGCCGGTATCAATTCCTGCCGGTATTCTTACATTAATTTTACGTTTCTTCCGTACCTGCCCGCTGCCTTTACAGGAATTGCAGGGTTTTTCAATTATCTTTCCTTCTCCATGACAGCGGGAACAGGTGCGCAAAGTTTCAAAACGTCCAAAAGGAGTGTTCTGAACACTTTTTGCCTGGCCGCTCCCCTGGCAGGTTGGGCAGGTCTTAATGGGCGTGCCAGGTTCCGCACCATTGCCGGAACATTTTTCACACTTTTCCACCCGTGATAATTCCACATCTTTTTCCATACCAAAAACCGCATCTTCAAAATTTATTTCCAGGCGCATTTCCTTATCGGCACCTCTCTGCGGCCCGCGTCTGCGCCGGCCTCCGCCAGCTGCTCCGCCAAAAATCAAGTCAAATAAGTCCGTAAACCCGCCGCCGGTGAAATCATCAAAGCCGCCAAAACCACCTGCACCATTTCGGCTGGGATCAAAAGCATCATGTCCGAAACGATCATAGGCTGCCCTCTTTTGTTCATCGCTTAAAACTTCGTAGGCATCATTGATCTCCTTAAATTTTTCTGCTGCGTTTTCGTCATCTCTGGCCACATCCGGATGATGCTTCCTGGCCATCTGACGATAAGCTTTTTTGATTTCTTCCGGAGTAGCATTCTTTGATACTCCCAAAACTTCATAAAAATCCCTCTTTGCCGACATAATGCCCACCTTTCTCAAAAATAAGGGCAACCCGGAAACTTAAATTTTCCGGATTGGCAGTTAAACTAAAATAATACTATTTATTATCCTCATCATCCGGTGTCGAATAATCAGTATTGATATAATCTTCTTCCCCGTCACCGCCCTGAGGGTTGGCCTTTTCGTACATTTTGGCTGAAAAAGCATAAACAGCATTGGTAAGTATTTCAGTTTTTGCCTTGATATCTTCCAGATCATTTCCGTTCAAGGCTGATTGCAATTCATCTTTTGCTTTGCTGATAGCTTCCCGGTTCTCCTCATCCATTTGCTCAGCATTGTCTTTAATCAGTTTTTCCGCTTGATATATCATGCTGTCAGCATTATTGCGCGTTTCAATCTCCTTCAGGTGCTTTTCGTCTTCTTCAGCATATTTTTCAGCATCCTTTACCATCCTGTCAATATCTTCATCACTTAAGCCGGTTGAGGAAGTTAAAGTAATCGTTTGTTCTTTATTAGTGGCCAGATCCTTGGCAGTTACATGAACGATGCCATTAACGTCTATATCAAACTTAACCTCTACCTGGGGGACTCCGCGGGGTGCAGAAGGAAGTCCTGCCAGTTGAAACCTCCCCATGGTCACATTATTTCCCGCCATCTTTCTTTCGCCCTGCAGTACATGTATGTCAACCGAAGTCTGATTATCAGCTGCGGTTGTGAAAATCTGGCTCTTGGCAGTTGGTATGGTGGTATTTCTTTCGATTATCCTGGTAAATATTCCGCCTAAGGTTTCAATGCCAAGTGATAACGGAGTTACGTCAAGCAGTACAACATCAGTTACGTCTCCTGCCAATACACCGGCCTGAATGGCAGCGCCTGCCGCTACAACTTCATCCGGGTTGATTCCTTTAAAAGGTTCCTTGCCTATGAAATTCCTGATGGCGTCCTGTACAGCAGGTATCCTGGTTGAACCGCCCACCAGAATAACTTTATCTATCTCAGAAGGTTTCAGACCCGAGTCTTTTAATGCCTGCCTGGTCGGCCCCATAGTTTTTTCCACCAAATCAGCCGTCATTTCATTAAACCTGGCTCTGGTCAGGGATTTTTCCAAATGCAAAGGACCTTCCTGCGTAGCTGTTATATAGGGAATATTTATATCAGCTGTAATAACTCCTGATAATTCATGCTTGGCTTTTTCTGCTGCTTCTTTTAAACGATGCATAGCCATTTTATCATTTCTTAAATCTATGCCGTGATCTTTTTTGAACTCTTCGATCAGCCAGCTGATTATTTTATCATCGAAATCATCCCCGCCCAATCGGTTATTCCCGCTGGTGGATTTTACTTCAAATACCCCGTCGCCTATTTCCAGAATGGAAACATCGAAAGTTCCTCCCCCCAGGTCAAATACTAAAATTGTCTGGGTACCTTCTTTGTCAAGTCCATATGCCAAGGCTGCAGCAGTAGGTTCATTAATAATCCGCAGTACTTCCATCCCCGCGATTTTACCTGCATCTTTGGTTGCCTGACGCTGAGCATCAGTAAAATAAGCCGGTACCGTAATAACTGCTTGTGTGATAGGCTGGCCAAGATACGCTTCCGCATCTGTTTTTAACTTCTGTAGTATCATCGCTGATATTTCCTGCGGTGTATACTTTTTCCCATCAACTGATACTGTATAATCAGTACCCATTCTCCTTTTTATCGAGACAACAGTACGTTCCGGATTAGTAATCGCTTGCCTTTTGGCTATTCTTCCTACTAATCTTTCATTGGTCTTTGAAAAGCCTACCACTGAAGGGGTGATTCTTTCACCCTCAGCATTAGCTATAATAACTGCTTCGTTTCCTTCCATAACTGCAATAGCTGAGTTGGTTGTTCCCAGATCAATTCCAACTACTTTACCCATCAATAACACCTCCAAATTATTTATATAAAAGTTTAATGAATAGCTTAATTAACCGCTTACTTTAACCAGACTGGGCCTTATGACCCGCCCTTTCATAATATAACCGCGCTGCAATTCATCGGTTACAGTATTTTCAATATAATCTGATCCAGTTTCTACCGTCAGGGGCTGGTGGAACTGGGGGTCAAAAGGTTTCCCCACCGCATCGATCGGTTCAACTCCTTCTGCCTTTATCAACTCGTGCAGGCTGTTATTGATCATTTCAACACCTTTAAACAGTGCTTCATAATTCTGATCTCCGGCAGACATATCCAAGGCTCTTTCCAAATCATCGATAACAGCTAAAATCTTTTTGATAACCGGCAGGGTAGCAAACTGTATATATTCTTCCCTCTCCCGCACCGCTCTCTTCTTCATATTTTCCACATCGGCCAGCAAACGCAGATATAATTCACGGTTTTTTTGCGCCTCTTCCTGATGCTTTTCCATCTCTGTTTTCAGGCGTTTAATTACTTCATTCTCTTCATTCGCTTCTTTCATTAATGATTCGGTATCTTCGCTGTTATCAATAACTTCTTTTAATTCTTCCTCAGTCACATATTTCACCTCTATTCCTGAGTAATTGTATTAAAGCCAGCATCACCTGACTGCATTTTTATAACTGCATTAATCCGCAAAACTGCAGTTGCTACTTCGCCGGCCGCCTTAAAAGCATATGCTTTGACCAAAGTCGGATCTGCCACGCCAGCCTTAAGCATGTCAGTTGTTTCCCCGCTGTCGCAATCAAAACTGAAGTAAGGGGAATCATATTTCTTTTGAGCTTCAATTACTTCTCCCAGCTTTTCCAACGGGTTAAAGCCGGCATTGGCCGCCATACAGCAAAAAGGCCTTAGCAAAGCTTCTTTGACGCATAATATCCCATAGCTTTCCATTCCGGAGTGATTTCTGACCAGAGTTTCCAATTGACTGGCTATCCAAACTTCAACGGCACCTCCCCCTGGTACGATTCCTCCTTTTATCGAAGCTTGCACCGCAGCAGCTGCATCTTTTGCCATTCTTTCTCTTTCATCTGCTATTTCCTCAGTTGCTGCACCGATCAATAAAGTCACCCACTCCTGCCCTTTTCCGGCCAGAATATAAGTATGCTCCAATTTCTCATCGGTTATTACCTGTTCGGCAGCGCCAATATAATTTTTAAGTATTTCTTTATCACTGTTCAATACATTTCTTTTGATCCTGCGGGCTCCTGTATGGAAGCACAGTCTTTCGATTTCCCGTCCGGATACCCTTTGTACAGCTATAATACCCGCTTGGTATAAAATATGTTCAGCCATATCATCAATAGTACCGCTTACTGCGATAACATTAATACCCAGTTCCATAAATTTACCCAGATTGGCAGCAAAGCGTTCCCGGGCCTGCAAGTAGTGACCGAAACCGGCTTCAGTTCCAAGCGCCTGTCCTTCTGTTTCGTCAGGTTTTAAAGCATCGTCCAGAACTAATATTTTGGCATCAGTTAATACTTTTGGCATATCTTTGTTTACCGGCTGCCGGTTGATCAAAACTCCTGAAAAAACCTTACTGTCGGCAAACTCTTTGGCGGTTACTGCCTCAGAAAATTTATAATCTTTGTCATTTAACCTGTCAAACCCCAGTTTTTGCGCCCCGGCAACCACCAGCTCCGCCAGGTCAAGATGGCCGCGGCCGGCAATTGATGCTATATCACTAAGCACCTCATCGTTAAAATCCTTTACTGGCATGCTTTTTTTCATTAAAACTTCCAGGGCTTTGTTTATTCCCAGATTAATGCCAGATATTACTCTGGTGACCGGAACACCTTTTAGAACCTGTTCCGCTCCCTGAGATATTAAGGCACCGGCAATAACAACCGCAGTGGTAGTACCATCCCCCACCTCAGCCTGCTGAGCCCGGGCTGTGTTGATGATCATATGAGCAACCGGGTGG
This sequence comes from Syntrophomonadaceae bacterium, assembly GCA_035353375.1. Lineage (GTDB taxonomy): Bacteria > Bacillota > Syntrophomonadia > Syntrophomonadales > Syntrophomonadaceae > UBA1368. Next base: position 29,424 of record DAOPZM010000015.1, on the reverse strand, counting down.
GTTACATCCATGAGTTTTAAAATTGTTACCCCGTCATTGGTAACAATTACATCACCGAAATTATCCACCATCATTATATCCAGCCCTTTTGGGCCTATAGTTCCCTCAACCGCCCGCGCAATGACCCTGGCCGCACTGGCATTGTTGAGTAATGTTTCAAACCGATCTTCTCTGTAGTTGTCAGCAAGTTTGTTTTCGCCCATATTTCCTCCTGCCCGGCAGTTGATAGAGTTATTTTTTCAATTTTAAAGCCTTTTCTATAGCACTGCGAACAGCTTCTACTGTCCCCGCTGCTTTCCAGTATTCCATTCTCACCGGACCAATCAACCCTATTGTACCTGGTTCGCCAAAAGATTTATAACCTGCATAAACCAGGCTGAGATCTTTTATATCATCAGTTTTATTCTCATGGCCGATAGTTATATCAACCTCTTCACTCATATTGGACGGAATTAAATCTTTAAAACCGTCACTGGCTTCCAAAAGAGTCAATATCCTGCGTAATTTATCCAAATCTTTGAATTCCGGTTCATTTAAAATATTAAGGGTACCACTGACTAATAATCTTTCGTCACTGTTGTTTTTTAACAGATAGTCGATTTCCTGTAAAGCGCGGTCGACAATACGCCGTTTTTGTTTCAGGCTTTCCCGCAGGTATTGCAGATCACTCCGATTTATTCCATTAATTTTTTTATTTTTTAAAACCTGATTAAATATCCGCCCTATCTGCTCTAAATCCTCCTGCTCAACAGATCCGGGAACATCTATTTTCCGATGTATTATCATACCCGTATCAGTTACTAAAAGGATCAGGGCTTTTTCTTTTTCCAAAGGCACCAACTGTATTGACCTGAATTCTTTAAACTTAACCGATGGGACAACTACAAACGATGCGTAATTGGTGACCTGTGACAGAAAATAACCAATCCTGCCGATAAACTCATTTAATTCATCAGCGTTATCATCTATCAGTTGATTTAACAAATCAATTTCTGTGTCAGACAGTTTTTGTTTTTCCATTATATAGTCAACATAATAGCGGAATCCGGTTTCCGAAGGAATCCGACCGGAGGAAGTATGCGGCTGTTCCAAGTAACCCATGTCCTCCAGATCAGCCATTTCGTTTCTCACCGTTGCCGAACTTATATTAAGAGCATATTTTTTAACTACTGCCCGTGAACCTACCGGTTCAGCAGTTTCTACGTAATCTTTAACGATGGATTCTAATATTTTACGTTTTCTTTCATCCAGAGTCATTTTCATTCACCACCTGTTAGCACTCTCATCAGATGAGTGCTAATAGTATTTCCTAAAAAATATCATCTGCGCGACTCTTTGTCAAGCAGACAAATCAGGCAACAAAATGGCAAAGAACTTCGTTGGAGAGGAAATATCCCCTCCTGGTCAAAGCCAGCTGCCCATTGTTTAAATTAAGCAATCCTTTTTCAATATTGTTTTTGATCTCATAGCTATATTCTTTAATAAAATCTATATCAAAACGTTTATTTATTTCTTCTATATTGATTCCCTGACTAAGACGCAGGCCCAGAACTATTGCATCAGCCAATTGTTCTTTTAATGACATATTTTCTAATTCTTCGGTCGGCGGTAATTTACCTGACCGGAGCGATTCCATATAATTAAACAATTCGGGTTTATTGATATATCGCCGGTTGTCCATATAACTGACGGCGCCGGCACCAAATCCCAAATAATTTTTGCTCTGCCAATAAAATATGTTATGGCGGCATTCATAGTCAGGCAAGCTGAAATTGGAAATTTCGTATTGTTTAAAACCGCCAGCTGTCAATTCATCAATAGTGACCTCATACATAGCCGCTTCAGTTTCTTCATCAGCAAGCGTTAAAAGTTTTTGCTCCGCCTGCCTGGCCATAATGGTCTGCGGAGCTAATTGCAGCAAGTAGGCAGAAATATGGGCTGGTTTGAGTTCCATGGCCTTTCTTAAATTAGTCTCCCAGCTTCTAATAGATTGTCCAGGTATGCCGTAAATTAAATCCAGATTAAAATTTTCTAACCCGCACTTATATAATATTTGTACAGAAGATAAAATATCCTCAGCGTTATGCACGCGCCCTAAAACGGTTAGTTCATCATCAGCAAAACTTTGCGCGCCCAGAGAAATCCGGTTAACTCCGGCGGTTAAATATTCCTCCATTTTGGGCAAATTTATAGTGGCAGGATTAGCTTCAACGGTAATTTCAACCTCTGATGAGACAGGAAAAACAGCTGCTATTTGCTGCAGAATGCCGCTTAACTGCCGGGCGGATAATAAACTTGGAGTTCCTCCCCCCAGGAAAATAGTGGACACCATCAGTTCATCCCGCCAGGCTGCTGTTTCAATTTCTGTCACCAGCGCCTGGCAGTATTGATCAAGCAAGCTTTCATCAGTATCAGGCAGTGAATAAAAATCACAATAGTAACATTTTTTCCGGCAAAAGGGAATATGTATGTATACCCCGATCGCTTTCTTTTCCTGTTTCATCCCTGTCATGATACTCCCTCATGTCAATCCTTAATATTCAATACTGTCATGAAAGCTTCCTTAGGTACTTCGATATGGCCGATTTGTTTCATGCGTTTCTTGCCTTCTTTTTGCTTCTCCAGCAGTTTTTTCTTTCTGGTGATATCCCCGCCGTAACATTTAGCCAGAACATCCTTACGCATTGCCTTAATACTTTCCCGGGCAATAATGTGTGAACCTATCCCAGCCTGTATCACTACTTCATACATCTGCCGCGGTATTATTTTCCTTAGTTTTTCAACGATTGCCCTGGCCCGGTAAGATGCTTTTTCCTTATGCACTATAAAGCTGAGAGCATCAACGATTTCACCATTCAGCAATATATCCATTTTAATCAAATCAGAAGCTTCGTAACCGCTGATTTCATAATCAAGTGAGGCATAGCCTTTGGTTCTTGATTTCAGTCCGTCAAAAAAATCGTATAGAATTTCTGCCAAAGGCAGCTTATAGTTCACCATAACCCGGTGGGTTGTCAGGTATTCCAGGTTTATGAATTGACCGCGTTTTTCCTGGCAAAGTTCCATAATAGTACCCACATAATCATTCGGTACCATAATTACAGCTTTTACATATGGCTCAAAAACTTTCTCTGTTTTTTGGGGTGCCGGCCAGTGGTTAGGGTTTTGCACCAGTACTTCGCTGCCATCAGTCAGAGCTACTTTGTAGATAACACTGGGAGCAGTAGCCAGCAAACTCAAATTATACTCCCTTTCCAGACGTTCTTTTACGATTTCCAGATGCAGCAAGCCTAAAAAGCCGCAGCGAAAGCCAAAGCCTAAAGCATCCGAAGTTTCCGGCTCATATAATAAGGAAGCATCATTCAGCTTCAATTTCTCCAAAGCTTCCCGCAATCTTTCAAAATCATTATTTTCCAGGGGATAGAGGCCACAAAAAACTACCGGTTTGACTTCCTGATAACCTGCCAAAGGCAGGGCAGCAGGATCAGCAGCACCCGTTACCGTATCGCCGACCTTGGTGTCGGCCACATTCTTGATCCCCGCCGCCAGGTACCCAACTTCACCAGCTTTTAAGCTTTCAACTTCAGTCATATAAGGTGAAAGAACCCCTAACTCAATAACTTCGAACTCTTTGCCGGAATACATCATCTTGATCATTTGTCCTTTAGCGACCTGACCTGACATTACTCTTATATAGCAGATCGCCCCTTTGTAGGGATCAAAATAGGAATCAAAAATCAAAGCCTGCAACGGAGCGTTTTCATCCCCCCGGGGAGGCGGTATATGTTTAATTATCGATTCCAGCACTTCCTCAATACCAATACCTAATTTGGCAGAGATAGGTACTATGTCGCTGCGCTCGATACCTAAAACGTTTTCCATTTCCTCTTTAACGATTTCCGGTTCGGCACCCGGCAGATCGATTTTGTTAACCACGCCGATTATCTCCAGATTTAGATCCATGGCCATATATACATTAGCCAGGGTTTGCGCTTCGATCCCCTGGGTAGCATCTACTACTAAAAGTGCCCCTTCGCAGGAGGCCAGGCTTCTTGATACTTCATAGGAAAAATCAACATGTCCTGGTGTATCGATCAGGTTGATTATATAGTTATTTCCGTCTTTGGCCAGATAATTCAGCCTGACCGGCTGAAGCTTGATAGTAATGCCTTTTTCCCGTTCCAGGTCCATCTTGTCTAAAAACTGTTCCTTCATTTCCCTTTCGGTCAAAGCTCCGGTCAATTGCAACAGGCGGTCGGCCAAGGTCGACTTGCCATGATCGATATGCGCGATTATACTAAAATTTCGAATTCTGTTCTGCACAAAAAACCTCCGGTTTTATAAAAGACTATTGGATTAAATTATAACCGATTCAGCAGGATTATAAAATTTAATTAATGCTGTTTTTGGTCTCCGTATCTTACACTGCGGATTGGATTTCCTGCGCCGGTATAAATCAGGTTCAAAGCAGACCAAGCCTCAGGTTATAAGTGGCAATACCTTTATCATTCTGTTAGTATTAAAGGACAATGAAAGGGGGTTTATATTTGCAAATTGTACTTTATCTACTTCCATTTCTGCTTTTAGCTTATTATTTATGGATCAACTGGTCCTCACTGAAAACCAAGCCACTTATACCAGTACTTTATATCGTGGGTATTCTGCTTTGGCTCAGTGGTATGGCAGTATTTTCATCCAATCCCCAATATGCCTCTCTGGTCAGATTGGCCGGGATAGTAATAATTCTGCTCGGCGTAGTTATTGATACCGTTCACTATAAGAAAAAATCTTCCTGAAAATCTACAATAAAAAATTATAAGGGGGGAATGGGAATCCCCCCTTATAATTTTTTTGTCAGGCAGATACTATTGCAGAAAAACGGCCTGAAATATATTAATGTACCTGATGAAGTACTGTATTATATTATCAGCTGATTGCCGGGTCTTTGATTCGATAAAATCTATTCTTTCATATAACCTGTCCCGGTCATAAGCATAGCTCTCTCCCATAATATATATAAATACACTATCCTGTTCATAATCAGCACCAATTACGGCCTGGCGATTTTGTCCGGTCAATTGGTTTATTGCCCCGTTACCTATATTCAAAGCTGTTCCAACTAATATGAGCAATAAAAATACTATTAAATAACGCCCCAAATTAATCACGAATTTTCCTCCTCAAGTATTTCCAGTATAATATCTGCCAGAAGTTCTGCGGAATAATTAACTTCCGCCATTGAATTATAATCACTACCCAATTCCAAAAGCAAGCTTTGCGGGTGAAATTCCTGATTATAAGTTCCTGCTTTGGTTCTGATGCCCTTAATCAGGCCCGGATACAATTCCTGACCGGCAGCAGCAATCTGTTCGGCAAAAGCATAGTTTTTTTCCCAGTTTGGGTGTTCCTTTCGTTCATCAGTCCCAACTATGATAAGAACCGGCGCCGCATTTTTACCATTGAATTCAACTGTCTGGGCTTTAGCAAGACCTGGTATACTGTCACGATGAATATCAAACAGCCACAAATTCTGGTTATTCGATTCAAGTATTTTTTTGACCGTAGCCCGTGAATTTGTATAACTTTGATTATAATCCGGATAATCATGGATAGTTTTTATATACTCTGCTTTTATCCCTTTTTGGTTCAAATTGCTGGCTATCTGTGCGGCTGCCTGGTTAACCAGCCCATACCTGCCTCCATTCAGGTTAGCCATGCCGCTGTCAGGAATATAGCTCTCGCTGCTGTGAGTACAATAGAGTACCACTCGATATTTTTTTAATCTTTCAAAATTAACTGCTTTGGTGTTGATATCTGTTTCCGGCAAATTGATAGCAGGTAATTCTATATTATTATCCTTATTCCTGCTGACATTGGCTTGTATATATCCCGTTTCGGAATATGCCAATGCCTGTATATTGGCAGTTAATAATTGCCGGGGTATTTTTTGGTTAAAATAATCCCTGACATTGATATTATTAGTATCTCCAGCCAAAACAAAACTGGTTTTTTTTAATAATTCATTACAGATTCTTTCATCCATGGTTATATTATTGAATGGCCTGAAAATATTAGCTGCTTGTTTAAGGGGGCTTGCGGATAAATAATAACTGTTTATATCAATACTTACTCCGGTGATCAAACAAAATATAAAAATTTGAGTAAATATGAGACTTTTGATCAAAACCGCAAAATTATTAGTCATCCTGTCCCACCCTTTCTGTGATTAACCTATTTAATTTTATGGTTAATCGCCAGGGAGTAGAACCGATATAGTACGCTGCTGAAAGGAAAAACTGCCCTTTTTATTGCAATTTATTTTTGGTAGTGCTATAGTATTTCTGTTGACGAAAATTTGAGGAGGTGAAAGTGTGGCAAAAAGCAAAACACCGGCTAAAAGAGCCAGAATTGCAGAAGCAAATCGTCTTAGAAATAAATCTTACAAAACAAAATTAAAATCATCAATCAAAAAATTCGAAGAATCCATCAATCAAACTGATGTTGATATGGAAGCAGCCAAGAGTAATTTGTTACAGGCAACCTCCCTGATCGATAAAAGTATTAATAAAGGAATTCTTCATAAAAATACTGCAGCTCGTAAAAAATCTGCCTTAAGCAAAAAATTAAATAAAATAGCTGAATAAAAGAAAACCTGTCTTGCGGCAGGTTTTACTTTTTACAAATATTTTCTCCCTCTCTGTATTCTATTTCCTTAAACATATTTCATATATTAAAGATTCCATTACCAGCAGATTATCCTTTCCCGTCCTTTTAACATCTTTATCGGCCTGCAGACAAGCAGCAAATACTTGTCTTAGCTCCTTATCAGTAAAGTTGCTTAACCATCTTTCCATGTTGCGTACCTGAAATCCCTGCATTTTAGTCTTGTCAGCAATTTCTCTGCTGGTGTAACCCTTTTCTTTATAATACTTCACCTTACCAAAATTGATGAATTGCTTGATTATCATAAACAGCGCTACGATCAACGGCTGTTCCTGATCGACGTACTTGTGCAAATTGGTTATGGCAGCCTGCGCATTGCGCTTAAAAAGTTCATCGGTTATTCTGAAAATCGTAGTGTTTTCTATTTTGATCAGATCTTCGTCAAAATCTGCCTGAGTAATTTTTCGGCCATTTGCAATCAAGCAGGTTTTTTCGATCAAGTTCTTCAGATAATACATATCCTGTCCGGTAGAAGCCAGAAGAGCAATTACTCCTTCATCTGCCTTTGAACCCCGGTTGGCAAACTGATCACTCAGCCATTTTTTCAGCTGAGACGGCTCCAGGCTTTTACATTCAATAACGTTCAGGTTTTTGCTGAATGCTTTTATAACAACATTAGCAGGAGAATATTCTTCTGCAGTCAAAATGATGAATTGTTCAGTTGCCGGTGACTGTAAATAGTTGCTCCACACCCGGGCTGTTTCCTCTATTTTGCTGTTTTTGCGTTTGCTTTTAGTCAGCCAGAAGGGCCTTTTAATAATTATTATTCTGGCCAGTGAAAATAATTGAGTAAACTCAAGGGCCTCCGCCAGATGGGCCGGGCTGATTTCGTCAGCATCCAGGGAAATCGTTTCCGCTTCTTCCCCTTTAGCCGAATTTATTTGACGGATCAGATTTTCTATTTTATCTTCCACCAAATAAGGGTCATGTCCCCAGATCAAAAAAAAGTTGCTGTTCATTATGTCCCTCTTAAGTTTTTTATCTATTATAACAACAACAGGAATATGATACACGTGATTTTCAGGATTCGTTTTTCCCGGTATGATATAATCAAAAGCGGATGCCATAATTGCAATTTATAGGGGGGGCAGCATTTTGGGGATAAACTATGATGTTATTATTGTAGGTGCCGGCCCGGCAGGAATTTTTGCCGCTCTGGAATTAACCAGCCTCGGTGTTGATAATATCCTTATACTGGAAAAAGGCAAGCCAGTTGATAAACGCTGCTGTCCCATTGGCAGCAATACTCCCAATTGTATTGAGTGCAAACCTTGTTCGATCATGAGCGGTTGGGGAGGTGCGGGTGCCTTTTCAGACGGCAAATTGACTTTAACTACTGAATTTGGCGGCTGGCTGCAGAATTATACCGGCCGGGACAATCTGGAGCAGTTAATTCAATATGTTGATGATATATATGTAGCTTATGAAGCTCCTGACCGTGTATTTGGCCGCGACAGCGATATAGTTAAAGACCTGGAATTAAAAGCTTCTCGTGCCGGCCTGCGCTTGGTTCCGGCCGTAATTCGCCACATGGGCACGGAGAACACCAAAGCGGTATTGAACAATATGTATAAGGCACTGCAGGGAAAAGTAACGATAAAAACCGGGGAAAGTGTCACCGAAGTCATAGTAAAAAATAAACGGCTGAAAGGGGTAAAAACTGACCAGGGAGTCTATAGATCTCCGGCAGTAATTTTAGCTCCAGGTCGTGACGGAGCCGAGTGGTTTTCTGAGCAGGCCCTGAAACTTGATATCCCCCTTAAAAATAATCAGGTTGATTTGGGAGTAAGAGTTGAAGTCCCTGCCGTAACCATGAAGGAGTTCACCGATAATATATGGGAACCAAAAATTTATTTCAACACTAAAGAATTCGATGATTTAGTCAGAACGTTTTGTGTTAATCCCAATGGCTATGTGGTAATGGAGAACACTAACGGGATAATTACTGTCAACGGCCATGCATATGCTGACAAAAAAAGCACCAACACGAATTTCGCTCTGCTTCTAAGCCAGGAATTTACAGCACCTTTTGATAAACCGATCCTGTACGGACGCTCTATTGCCAGCCTGGCCAATATGCTCAGTAAAGGTATCATAGTACAGCGATACGGCGATCTTAAACGCGGCCGCCGTTCAACTGACAACCGTCTGGCAAGAGGGCTGGTTGTACCTACCTTAAAAGGAGCAGTTCCGGGTGATTTGTCACTGGTGCTCCCTCACCGCTATATGGTCGGCATCAAGGAATGTCTGGAAGCTCTGGACAGAGTTATGCCCGGTGTTGCCTGTGATCACACTTTACTATACGGCACCGAGGTTAAATTTTATTCCGCCCGCCCCGAATTAGACAATTCTCTGCAAACTAATATAAAAGGTCTTTGGGCGATCGGCGATGGCGCCGGTGTTACCCGGGGATTGATCCAGGCCAGCGCTTCCGGTATAATTGCTGCCCGCGCCGTGTCAAAAGCTTAAATAAGTAAGTTATTGGAATTTAAGCCAGGCCAAGGTTCTCTTCAGTGAATAATTCAGGTTAAACAGCATGATAAATTTTAGTTTGTTTTTTTCCTGCAATTCCCGCCATAACCAGATAAAAAAGAATACCGACAAGAAAAATGCCAGCAATTCAGACAGGGAAAAAGCCAGCCAGACTCCATTCAGGCCAAAATATTGCGGCAAAATGATTATCAGCGGATAAAAAAACCCTAGATTTCTGATCAATGAAAACCACATGGCCGTTGCCCCTTTTCCTATAGCCTGCAAAACAGTATAAAGAATAATAATTGGCCCCATCAGAGGCATAAATATCGTCCCTAATCGCATACACGCAATGCCCAAAGTAGTCAGTACCTCATCCCGGGAAAAAATACTCATGATCCACTGAGAATTATATTGCATTACTATAAATGCAGTGATCGTAAATAATGCAGCCAGAACCGAGGTTTTCAAAAATACTTCCTTAACCCGGTCCAGGTTACCGCTGCCATAAGCAAATCCGGCAATGGGCATAGTTCCCTGAGTCAGACCATAAACCGGCATAAATAAAAATGACCTGCTTCTTAAAAAAATTCCCAGGGCAGCAACAGCATTATTGCCATACCCGGCTAAGACTTTATTCAATACTGTCATGACGAAAACTCCCGCCATTTCCATAATTATAGTTGGGAAACTCACCTTGAAGATATCATATACTACTGCCAATTCAAGGCGAAAATGTTGCAGTCGCCAATTCATATAATTCCGGTTGGTATTAACCGCTATTATTACTTGTAAGGAACAAATCATCTGGGCCAGCACCGTAGCTAATGCCGACCCGTTCAGGCCCATGCCTTTTACCGGACCATAGCCGAAAATCAGCAGCGGGTCTAAGGCAACATTAATTAAAATGCCGGTTAAGGCAATAATCATAGGCAAAAAAGTATTTCCTTCGCCCTGGATTACACTGGTCAGCATTATAGGGATAAATATGAAAACAGAACCATATAAAATAATTTGCAGGTAATCTTTTATGGCATGAAACAGTTCCGGCGTACATCCAAACAGGATTAAAAGGTCATTGAGATAAAGACGGGCAGCAAGTATTGCCAGCAAGCCATAAATCATGCATATAAGCACCCCATGCCAGGCAATATTGTCTGCTTGTTTCAAATTTCCGGTACCAAGCGTTCTGGCAATCAAAGAAGTCAAGCCCACCCCGGTAGCAGAAGCAATTGATACCAGGCAGACCTGAATCGGTATGGAAAAGGTAAGGGCGGCAAGCGACAGCGCTCCCAGTCTGGCCACGAAATAAGTATCGGCCAGACTAAACAGCGAATAAATAAGCATTCCTGCCGTAGCCGGAAAGGATAATTTGCAGAGTAAAAAAGCTATACTGCTATGAGCCATTTGATGATTATTAATATTATCTCCCCCTTCCTAAAATTATGAGGAAAGGGCAGATAATATTATGCTTTGGGTTTTGTCATGCTATTTCACTTAAATGTTTCGATCTTGCCGTTACTGTCAAAATAAATGTTACCCTGTTTATCAGTCCGCAGTATTCTTATATCTTGTTCCTCCAAGGTCGTTAGCACATCGGAATGAGGATGTCCGAAATTGTTTTTGCCAACACTAATAACTGCCCATTGGGGGCTTATCTGCTTATATAAATTTTCGCTGAATGAGAAGCGGCTGCCGTGGTGGGGAACTTTTACAATGTTTACCGGGGTTAAAAGGTCTTCCGTCACCAGTTCTTCCAACTGTTCCGTATCTAAATCGCCGGTTAATAACACTGACAAATCCGGATTGTCAATTATCATTACCAATGATTCCTGATTATAATCTGCCTCGGTCTTTTCACCAGTTTCCGGATAAAGAACCTTTATAATAAAGTTTTTTTCGATATTTATGACTTGGCCCTGATGAAGCTTTACTATATTGCTCCGCTTCCTTTCGGCGTACTCCCTGATCAAGTCATATTCAAGCGCCTCACTGAGTGTTTGCGGTATTCCCAAATGATCGACCTGCAATTCCGCAACGACTTTTTCCAATCCGGTCAGATGGTCAGTATCAGGGTGGGTGTTAATTGCCATAAAGATCTCTCTGATCCCGCGATGATGCAAATAAGGCATCAAGCGGGTCGAGGCTACATCATAAAATTGGCTGCCCCCTCCGTCTATCAGAATGAATTTCCCCCGGGGGGTTTTGATCAAAATGCTGTCCCCCTGCCCTACATCAATAAAAACCACTTCCATGACCCCACGGTTAAAAAGACTGGCCGGCAGACATAAAACCGTTATGAAAAGCAAAATCATTAAAAGGCCGGCATAAAAATATCGTACTTTAATAAAACCTTTAACGGCATAAAGAGTTAATATCAATCCGGCATAATATATTATTATACCGGCTATTGAAGGAGTAGCCACCCATATATAAGCCAGGGGAAGATTTTTAAATACCGCGTTGGACTGAATTATTATCTCGTTAAAAAGCCCGGCCGGGTAGATGATCAATGTCGCCAGGCCAGGCAGCACCGGGGCTGAAACCAGGGCAAAAAAGCCCAAAATAACACTGGCCCCGGCTGCATATGTAATTACTATATTGCTTACCAAAGCTACCGGGGTCAATATGTTGAAATGCCAGGCTATCATTGGCAATACTGCCAGTTGTGCGCTTAATGGTATCAGGAGCAAATCCCAGAATAACTGATGGTTTTTAAAATACTGCCTTAAAATCGGAAAAATATAAACCAGCCCGAAAGTAGCCAGGAAGGATAACTGGAAAGATATTTTAAAGAGTGCCTGCGGATCAAAAAACAGAATAATAATTCCTGCCAGCCCAAGACTGTTCAGCATTTGATTTTCGCGGCCAAAATAATAAGCTGTCAGGCCTGTCACCGCCATTAAAGAAGCTCTGGTTACAGATACCGGCCATCCGGTCAGGGTGCCATACATAGCTATTGTTATAATGCTGAAAAGAAACTTCTTGCGTTTGGACATCTTAAGCAAAGCGGTGATCCAGCCGCATAATAGTACTAAAAATCCTACATGCAGGCCCGATACCGAAAATATATGGATTATTCCGGTTTTTTGATAATCGTTATATAGCTCATCGTCAATACTGTCAACTTTTCCCAGCAGCATACCCAGCATTACCGCTGCTTCCTCAGCCGGGAGAGCATCACTTATGACCTTCACCCCCTGATTGCGAACGGAGTTTATAACCTGGTAAAAACCCCGGGCCGGTTTTATTATTTTAATAGCTTCCGTTTCCTGTACCGAAAGGGTATAAAAAATATTCTCGTGCTGCAGATAGGCAGGATAATTGAATTGTCCCGGATTACCAGGAGGATCAGGCGGTTTCAAGGAGCCTGTTATCAATATTTGGTCACCCCGCTGCAAATTGCTGTTAAAAGCCAGGAAAACCTGAATCTTCTTCAGATACTGGTTGGGATGATCAGTTTTCAGAATAAATTTACCGGCGTTATCTTCATTTTCAGGATAATTGCTGACCATGCCTTCGATGGTAAATTCTTCGTTTACCGGCAGGGAGTCTGGTATTTCTGTCCAGTTAAAATTAGCCAGCAGCACTCCGGTAATCATGATTATTATGGAATAAACAGCCAGACGGGAATAGGAAGTGAAGGCAAATACCAGCAGCAATATCCCCAGAGTAATAAAAAACAGCTGCCATAACTGATAAAACCCCAGCAATAATGAAACAGCCAGGGCTATAAATATATAAAAAATCGATCTGTCCATGCATTTTACCTGCAGAGTTTATTTGACCACAATCATCTCTTTAATATCAGCATATCTTTTATCACCTATGCCGCTGACGTTTTTAATTTCTTCTATATTTTTAAAGGCACCGTTTGACTCACGGTAATCGATTATACGCTGAGCTAAAGTCGGGCCGATGCCGTTTAAGTTAGATGACAACTCTTCAGCTGTAGCCTTATTTATATTTACTTTGCCGCTTTTATCTACAGCGGAGGCGGATAAAAACTGGTAATCCTGCGGCACTTCAGTTTCTCCCTGGGCAGGAATATATATTGTTTCTTCATCTTCAATTACGCGCGCCATTTCAACATATTTCAGTTCAGCATTTTCCAAAGGGCAGGCCATTTCAAGCGCTTCATAAATCCTGGCTCCGGCAGAAAAAGAGTAGACACCAGGGTTTTTCACCGCACCGGTAATATAGGCTTTAATCTCTGTTTCCTCTTCCTCCGGTGTAGTCTGCTCAGCAACATCCTCCTCCTGGGTGATACTTAGCTGCAGGTCTTCTGCCGCTGCTGAACGGTCATGTTTAATTTCCGCGTATTTGACTCCGGCAGCAAAAACCAAAATCAAAATGATTACGAATCCGGCCAGGATTCGTTTATCGAAATGCATACCATTTCCACTCCTTTATTGCATCATTCTCTTTATTTTGTTAAATTCCTCCATAATATTTTAATTTATGTATTTTTGGCATGAAAATAGTCCCGTTGTGAATGAGCCGCTTAATTCAGACAGATGTCTGTGATTCGGCGCGTAATTTCATAAACGGGACTATATTTACCGGTTGTTTTTAAGCAGGATTTAATCCTTTTCGTAACTGCTACACAAACTCTCTTCTTCTGCTATACCACTATGAACGTGATTACAGGGAGAAACTTCAATGCTTTTCAGTGAACAAAAATCACTGTTTTCATTATACTTACAGCTGGCAACTGAACATTTAATAGTCTGTTTGCCTTTCACGTCCAATTAAATTCCTCCTTTTTTTAATTATATGATTATTCTCTGCCTATATAAGGCGCTTTATACTTGATTTAATGAACCGAAAATACAGCAATTATGTTAATCGTTTTATAAAAGAGCAACAAAAAGCAGGAGTCAAAGACTCCTGCTTTTACAGTTAATTATTTCTTAGCCTTTTTTGGTGCTGCTTTAGCAGCTTTTTTAGCGGCTTTTTTAGCTACGACTGCTTCCTTAAGAGACTTGCCGGGTTTAAATGCAGGAACTTTAGTAGCAGGTACTGTAATTTCCTGGCCACTAGCTGGGCTTATGACTTTTCTTTCTTTGCGATCACGGACTTCGAAGCTCCCGAAGCCGATAATCTGAACTTTTTCACCATTGGCTAAGGCCTGTTGGATAGTATTCACTACGGCATCCAACACTTTTGCTGCGTCTTTTTGGGTAATTTCTGCTTTCTCAGCAAGTGATTTTACAAGTTCCGATTTGTTCACGACATAATCCTCCCTTTAAAATTAATTAGGTATATTTTACTATATTCCGCAAAAAAGCGGTAAATCCTGCTATTTAATTCATATTTTTTTAATTTTTTTTAATATTTTAAACTTGTATTAATTACATTCTGCCATTTCAGCAACGATTTTATACATAAGAAACCCTTATTATTGGGTTTTTCATCGCAGATATTCTTTTTCTTCTTATATAAAATGTCTTAATCAGCGCATTAAAGATTCTTTAAAAGTTTTATAAATATTTAAAAACAGGTTCGTTTTTCAGTGTAAAAATTTCAATTTCATTGTCCGCATGATTAATCTGTGCCATTAATAAGCTCTTAATATAGGGGACAATTATTTGTTCGGTTTCCTGGTGACCGGCATCGATTACTGCCAGCCCAAATTTATTTGCCTCCTGGGCTTCATGATATTTTATATCACCGGTAATCAGCAAGTCTATATCCTGGGTAATAATTTTCGGTATTAAACTGGCTCCGGAACCGCCAATCACCGCAACTTGTCTGATTGTTTTGCCCATTTCGCCGGCAATTTTGATTGTATCCAGATTCAATCTGGCTTTTATTTGCCTGGCACAGGCTTTCAAATCAGCTGTTTCCGGCCATAAACCTTTTCTGCCGATACTGTAAATTTTACCCCGGTTAAGCAGCGGATATACATCGTAGGCTGCTTCTTCATAGGGATGTGCATCTATCATAGCCTGGATGATCCTCTCTATATCATGCTCATAAGCAATTGTCTCCAGACGATATTCATCGGTTTCGGCCAAAATCCCTTGAGAGCCCAAAAATGGCTTAGATCCATCCAGCGGGCGGAAGGTACCGGTTCCGGCAGTCTGGAAACTGCAATCAGAATAATTACCGATATGTCCTGCGCCAGCCTTATTTATAGCTTCTCTCACCTGTTTAAGATGGGTAAATGGAACAAATACGGCCAATTTCACTAACTTGTCCTCTGACCCGGCAAATAGCGGCTGGATATTTTTAAGCCCCAGCTTCTCCGCCAGCACCTGATTCATTCCTGCTTCAGCTGCATCCAGGTTAGTATGGGCAGAATATACTGCCAGATCAGCGGCGATGATTGATTTCAGCAATCTGCCGCCGGGCTTGTTATAATCGATATTTTTTATAGCCTTAAAAAACAACGGGTGATGGGTTATTATCAAATCAGCCTCTGATTTTAAAGCTTCCTCCACCATCTGTTCATCCAAATCCAGAGCGATTACTATTCTTTTAACCTCTTTCTCCCGGGAACCAGCTTGCAAACCAACGTTATCCCAATCTTCAGCCAGATGAAGGGGAAAATATTTTTCCATAATGGCAATAATATCCTTTACCTTAACCATCACTTAGTATCTCCTTAAGCTTGCTTATTTTCTCTTCATATTGCTTCTTTAATATTTTACTCCCTGTAATATCAGTACTTTCCAGGCCTGCTAACGCTACACGATATTTCTTCAGCCAGCTCAGCAAATATTCCTTTACCGCAGCCTTCTGATAATTTTCAAGCACATGCGGACCGACATCCATTTGAAGCGGTGTAAGTTCATACCGTTTTTCTCCCGGACAGGTACTTATAATTACAAACAGGTGCTCCTTTTCCTTTACTACTTGCTCCTGTAAAATGGGCCATCCCTGAGAAGATAAAAATCTCCTTACTGCCTGAGGTTTACTCATGGGCTGCAGTACATAATGCTTAAAACTCCTGGCTTTTTCCAAATCAAATGATAGAATTTCAACAATGGTATCTCCGCCCATCCCTGCCAGAATAACATTAAATACTTCGCTCTGTTTCAGGATCGTAAGACCGTTACCCTGGCGTACTTCGATCTTGTCACTGTATAAACTGGCGGCAACTGTCTCAAGTGCCCGGTTAAAAGGCCCGTTATTTAAATCGCTGATGATCATATAGGGCACGATACCAGCGCTGAGCATATATAAAGCCAGCTTGGCATGGTCAGTACCTATATCTGCCGCTCTTTCGTCTTTAATGACCAACTCAGCAATAGCAGCTATTCTGCTGTCTGCCATTAATTTCATCCTTCCGCTTTATTATCTTATAATATGCGGGATATTTTCATTAAAAGCAAGCTATACGGCAATTAATAAATAACCGGGGCTTTAAGCCCCGGCCAAAACTTTTTAGCATTCTTTTTCATATTGCTGATAGTTTGATCTTTTCTCAATTATTCCTTAGAAAAATTTGCATTCTATGTTATTACCAAACATATAATGGACTAAAAGTTGCTAATTTTTATGCGGAAGACTATAATAAATTCAATTGAATATAAGGGGTGCTGAATCAATTCGGCTGAGAGTGGGCTTGTGAGTCCTAACCCTTTGAACCTGATCTGGGTAATGCCAGCGTAGGAATTTTGGATACGTTTTCAATACTGCACTGGCTTATCTGTCAGGGCAGTTTTTTTATGTTGATTTATGTTGAATTGAATATGGCTGATATCTTTAATAGGTGAGTAAAAAATGAGAAAGTTAAACAACTCAGTTAAATATGCTCCTTACGTTGTATTTATTTTGCTGCTGCTGCTATGGGAAATATCAGTAACAGCAAAAGATACCCCGAGCTGGCTTTTGCCGGCTCCTTCCCAAATTATTCTGGCCATTGCAGAGTTCAGATCATTTTTGTTTATTCATACCCTGGCTACTGTATGCGAAGCACTGGCAGGTTATTTTTTAGCCGTAGCCCTGGCTTTTATTATAGCACTGGTGTTAAACAACTGCCGTTGGCTCAAATCAGGCTTTTATCCGCTGCTGATGGTGACCCAGACCATACCGCTGATTATACTGGCTATATTGCTGCCTGTCTGGTTTGGGTTCGGTTTCATGCCCAAAATTATAATCGTTGTAATAGTGTGTTTTTTTCCTATTGTTATCAATTTTATCAATGGCCTTGAATCTGTTGACGTTGACCAGTTAAACCTGTTTCGTTCCATGGGTGCCAAACCCCGGGAAACTTTTTTTATGGTCAAGCTGCCGGCTGCTATACCTGCTTTTTTTTCCGGTTTGAGGATATCTGCCACCTACAGCATTATGGCAGCAGTAATAAGTGAATGGGTCGGAGCCAAACAGGGCTTAGGTTATTTCATGACTATTGCGCAAAAAAGTTTCCGTATCGATCAGGTATTAGCTGCCGTGACTGTCATCTGTATATTAAGTCTGCTGCTGGTAAAAATAATCGATTGGTCGGAATATCTGCTGATCCCCTGGAACCGCAGGTCACATACTTATGATGAAAATATTAGTGACTAATAAAAATAAAGGAGGCAAATTAAACTATGAAACGTTGTTCCGTGTTAATCCTATTGTTGCTGGTGGTGTTATTGACCAGCGGATGTAATGAAGGAGATAAACTGACTTCTCAGCCGGATAGCCCGGCTGCCCAGGAAAAAATAACCGTATTGCTGGACTGGGTTCCCAATACAAACCATACCGGCCTTTTTGTTGCCAAAGACCTGGGCTATTACGCTGATGAAGGCCTGGAAGTTGAAATAATCCAGCCCGGAGACGGGGGGACTGCTCAATTGATCGGTGCCGGAACCGGTGAATTTGGCATTAGTTATCAGGAAGATGTCACTGCTGCCAGATCTCAGAATATTCCGGTAGTAGCAATAGCAGCAGTCATTCAACATAATACTTCCGGTTTTGCTTCTCTGAAAAGCAGTAATATAACCACACCGGCAGATTTCAGCGGCAAAACTTACGGCGGTTGGGGTTCGCCGGCAGAAACGGCAGTGCTCAAAGCAATTATGGAAGCAGACAATGCTGATTTTTCCACGGTAAATATAATGAATATCGGTTCATTTGACTTTTTTACCAGCCTGGAAAAAGGGGTGGATTTTGCCTGGATTTTTAAGGGTTGGACCGGTATCGAAGCCCAACTGAGGAATGTGGAACTTAATTTCATCCGTTTGTCTGAAATCGACCCGGTATTTGATTACTATACCCCGGTAATAATCGCCAGTGAAGATACCCTGGGAAAAAATCCGCAGCTGGCGGAAAAATTTATGCGGGCAACCAGCAAAGGTTACAGCTATTGTATTGAAAATCCGGAAAAAGCGGCAGAAATTTTGCTTGATAATGCTCCGGAATCAGACCGGGAATTACTCATTGAATCTCAAAAGTATCTGGCTGCTGAATATAAAGCCGATGCTCCCCGCTGGGGTGAAATGAAGCCGGAAGTATGGAAAAATTACGCCGACTTTATGTTTGCAAATAACCTGATCGACAAGAAAATTAAGGCCGAAGCAGCCTTTACCAATCAATTTCTGCCTTAAAATAACCCGGAAAGTCTTCCATTACTTACGTAAGGAGTCATTATGCAGATAAAAATCAGCTCCATCAGTAAAACTTTTGGAACGGTTCATACGTTAGACAATATATCATTGCAGGTGGATGAGCAGGAGTTCGTAGTTATTTTAGGCCCCAGCGGCTGCGGAAAAAGTACTTTGTTCAATATTATCGCCGGCCTGATAGTGCCGGACAGCGGTCAGGTCTTCATAGATGATGAAGACCTGACCGGCAGGACCGGTAAAATAAGCTATATGCAGCAAAAAGACCTTTTGCTGCCTTCACGCCGACTGCTCGACAATGTCTCGGTTCCGCTCCGGCTGAAAGGCGCGGGTAAAAAGGCTGCCCGCTCGCAGGCTGGAAAATACTTGCCTTTATTTGGCCTGGAAGAGTTTGCTGATTATTATCCCGGACAGCTTTCGGTTGGTATGCGGCAAAGGGCTGCTTTGCTGCGCACTTTTTTATTTTCCAGTGAATTTTTGCTGCTTGACGAACCTTTTGCATCCCTGGACGCCATAACCAGAAGAAAAATGCATTTATGGCTGAAAGAAATTCAGCAGCTTTTTCATTCTGCTATTTTATTCATTACCCACGATATTGACGAAGCTCTTTTACTAGCGGATCGCATTTATATTTTCTCCGAGCGGCCGGCGCATATTAAAAAAGAAATTAAAATTCTGCCAGGCGCCGGCAATGCCGCCATCAAAACAGAAATCCTGGCCTTGTTAGGCTAAAATCAATTCCTTTTCAACTGGTTTTGCCTCTGACTGGGATGCAAGCGATGCTTCCCATTTTTTACATCGGTCCCCCCAGAATGCCAGGGCCTGTTTATTACGTTTGATACATACTACTTCACACTGGTTGGGACATCCATTGCAGTCAATGCTGCTGGTATTAAAATCCCCTTCTAAAATAAAACTGTCACCCTTAAAACAGGTACTTTTCTCTGAATGAATCATCTTTTCCGCTGCCAGGATAGCTGAACCTATTGCTCCCATCACTTCATAATTCTCCGGCACATAAACCGCAACTTTTAATAATTTTTCAAAAGCTTTTCTTAATCCCGCATTCGCAGCTACGCCCCCCTGGAAAACCACTTTGCTTTCAATTTTTTTGCCGTTGGCTACATTATTTAAATAGTTTCGGGCCAATGCTTCGCATAAACCCATGACAATGTCCTCCAAGGGATAACCCATCTGCTGTTTGTGCACCATGTCTGATTCGGCAAATACTCCACAGCGGCCTGCAATTCTTACCGGCTGTTTTGACTTAAGGGCCAACTCACCAAATTGCTCTATAGCAATATTCAAACGTGCCGCCTGCTGATCCAGAAAAGACCCGGTGCCGGCAGCACACACGGTATTCATGGCAAAGTCATTGACGATCCCATCCCGCATAACAATTATTTTCGAATCCTGCCCGCCGATTTCCAAAATTGTTTTTACTTCCGGATAAAATGATGCGGCAGCTACCGCATGAGCTGTGATCTCATTTTTCACCACATCAGCACCCATAAGGACCGCAGCCAGGTGACGTCCGCTCCCGGTGGTACCGACTCCGCTGATTATATCCCGGCCAGGCTCCAGGCTGTTCTTTATTATTTCATAACCTTCTTTGATAGCCCTGATAGGATTACCCTGGGTTCTGAGGTAAACTTTCTTCAACAATTTATGGTCTGCGGTCATCAGTACAAAGTTACTGCTGACGGAGCCGATATCAACTCCCAAATAGCAGCACATTAATTAATCCCCCCTTGTTTTATATTTAAGTTAGTATTAACCCTGCGATTTAACATATCAGTAAATGCTTCCAGCCGGGTATATACACCGGCGGAGCCGGAATGTTCATCGAAGTAAAGGGTCATACAGGGAATACTTTCTTCCTCACTGACCTTATGCAATACTGACTGAGCGACAATTTCCGGCATGCAGGTCAGGGGGCCGACCTGAATTACACCGTCAAAGGCACTGCGGGCAAAACCTACTGTACACCCCACGGTTTCCCTGCCATGGCCTCCGACCCAATAATTAAGATAAGGTGAGGCTTGCCGGTAGACCTGCGCACGGTTTGATTTTTTGATCATTCCCTTGAACAGATGGTCATTGATCCAGTCAGGCAGATAAATGGAACGGGTAACTGCCGCATTCATATGCCCCAGAAAACTGATTATATCAAAATTGCAGGCCGGTTCCAGGACAGTATAAACTTCTCCCACCAAACCTATTTTAAGTACCGGTTGATTATGGCGGGGCAAATTTTCCAAACCGGCAATTGTTTCGCTGCAAACTTGATCAATATCTTTTTTAAAGCAGCAGTTGCCGATAGCTGCCAATCCATTGCCAAAAATTTTATCCGCTCTTTCCTTTTCACTGGTATGGGCTAAATGATATTCATAGGCTTTTTCCAGTTTATCGATGGCATTGATTTGATGCCAGACATATTTCACCACTTTCAGAGTTTCCCATAAAGTCACGTTTTCGCCCATGGCTTTCACCTGATTCAATAATTCTCGTACATTGGAATCAGGTGCTTCCAAAATTATCATTTTGAATTGATAACCCAAATCCTGCAGGATATCCCTTTCCACCTGAGCATAATAGCCAAACCTGCAAGGTCCCCAGCCTCCGGCCATTAAAATGGTGTCCGCCCCGTTTTCCAAGGCTTCGATAAAATTACCGATACTTATTTTCAGGGGCAGGCAGGCAAATTCAGGCGCATATTTTATACCCAGTGCCAATGTTTTCTGGGTAATTGGCGGCGGGGGCACTGCCTCAAGCTGTAATTTCTGCAGCAAGGTTTTTATGGGAATATGAACGTTACCCATGTGGGGAAAAGTTATCTGCATCGTTGGCCATCCTCCTTCGCTTCAACATGTCGCAGAATGCTTCCAGTCTGGTTATCAGTCCAGCTTCACCAGTATGTTCATCGACCGTGATCAACATAAAAGGCTTGCCGGCAATTTTTCGTTCAATGATTTCTCCCACCATCGAATCAGGACCGCAGCCGAAGCAAGCCACATAAATTATGCCGTCCACTTCCTGCCTTTGTGCCATATAAAGAGCGCTGCCCACCATTTTCCGCCCCAGAGTCCAGAAAACTCTTTTGGGCAGCGTTGCAGCCCTGCTCTCAATATCTTGCTTATCCAGAGCTTCGGGCAAAACTACTCTGCAGCCCATTAAACGCAAGCGATCTATTATATTCATACTTATATCCTGGTCATACAAAGAATAACCGTGGCCTAATAAACCTACGGTAAGATCTGAACTGCTATTGAGCCGGGGCAGAGACGTTCCCTCCCAAAGGCTGATAGCCTCTGCCATAGTATGGCCTTGTCCCGTAAGGGTTTTGCAAAATTGCAGTTCTTTACCGGCAGCCTGATAAGCGTCACGGATCAGGCTGGTTTTATTAGTAAAAATTTTTCCGGCTTTTATTATCTCTTTATTCGTCAGCTTATCGTCGCGGCTGAAATCAATAATCGTATCGATTAAAGGCGGAAGATTATCGATCCGTGCCCTTACCATATCAGGAATACCCATAAATTTCGGGCAGATATAGCTTCGTTTTTCCACACTGACAATTCGCGGAATAAACAGATAGTCTATCGATTCCCGGCATAACTGTTTAATATGTCCGAAGTATACTTTAATGGGATAGCAACTTTCATCAACCGTGGACTGAATACCCTGTTCCACGGTTAAGCGGTTGGTAGGTGCAGAAGTTACTACCTGCGCGCCCAGATTAGTAAAGAAACTTTTCCATAAAGGGTAATAATAATAGTAAAAGAGTCCCCGCGGTATTCCTACTCTTTTCAACTTACCTGCTCCTTTCTGCAGTTCCCGGCTGCCGGCTTTTATCCAACGGTTTGAGCGCCTCCGGGCGCATATTTTGCATAGTCACCGGCAAGCGGACCAGAATGGTTTTTAACGCCCGGTAATTGAATGGCAGCACCGGCCATAAGTAAGGAACACCAAAAGATTTGGTCATGATGAGAGAAATAAAAACTAAAACTGCACCGATGATCAAACCGGGTAATTTAAATATACCGGTAACGATTAAGAGAAATATTCTTATCAGACGGTTAGCCATGGCCAGCTCATAGCTGGGCGTACAATACTGGCCAACCGCTGCTACAGCAGTATAAAGAATTACCTCCGGTGTCAGCAACCCTATATCAACAGCGATTTGACCAATCAACAAGGCAGCTATGACCCCTAACGCAGTCGTCATCGGAGATGGAGTATGAATCGCCGCCATCCTTAGCAAGTCGATACTTATTTCCGCAATAACAAACTGCAGTAAAAGCGGCACTTCCCCCACCTCTTTCGGGCCAATAAAACTCAGCGATTGCGGCAGCAATTCCGGCGATATAGCAAAAAGCAGCCAGAGCGGGGTAACAATAAGAGAAGCAATAACCGCAAAAAACCTTATCCAACGTATATAAAGGCCAATCAGCGGCTCCTGGCGATATTCCTCCGCATGCTGGACATGATGAAAATAAGTGACTGGAGCTATTATTACACTGGGCGAAGTATCAACTATAATGATCACATGCCCTTCAAACAGATGTACAGCTGCAACATCAGGCCTTTCAGTATAGCGCACCCGGGGATAAGGGTTCCAGTTACTGCCCCCGACAATAAATTCTTCCACCGATTTTTCGGCCATGGGGATGGCATCGACATTAATATTCTGAATTCTTTCGCTGATAGTTTTAACTAGATCCGGATTACACACATCCTGTAGATAGCATACACAGACATCAGTTTTGGATCGCTGACCGACGGTAAACAATTTTATCCTTAATCTATTATCCCGGACCCGACGTCTTAATAAGGCAGTATTAAAGACCAGGGTTTCAGTAAAGCCGTCGCGGGAACCGCGCACTACTCTTTCAATATCCGGTTCGGCCGGTTCACGGGCAGGGTAAGTTCTGGCATCAATAATAAATGCTTCGTCACAACCATCTACTATCAGGGCAATAGCGCCGGATAAAACAGAATGCAGCACTTTATCGATTTCTTTTACGGTGTTAAGTTCAATATACGGTATCGCTTTGGCGAGCAAAGTTTTAGATATTGAAGCACCGAAAATTTCTTTTTTTAATAACAGCAGGTATTCCATAACCTCGGTTAAGATTTCATCTTTGACAAAGCCGTCAATGCAAAGCAAAGCAGCTTTTTTGCCCATAACTTTTATCTGCCGGGCAACTACATCAAAGCTTTCCCCTTCGCCCAGTTCAGTTTTCAGGCGCGATAAATTTGCCTGGTAATCTCGTTTTAAAAAATCATCCATTTGCTTCTTTGCCAGCTTTAGTTTCACCTCATCTTATGTTTCTCTGGACAGGATCAATGCTATTCTTTAGGATCAAATAAAACTGCTGCCACATAACCAAAAACAATGGCAGCAGTAATACCGGCAGCCGTATTTGCCACTCCTCCGCTGAAAGCCCCCAGGATACCTTTGCTGCCCGCAGCTTCAATTGCCCCTTGGGCCAGCAGGTGGCCAAAACCTGACAAAGGGACCGCCGCCCCGGCTCCGGCAATATCAACTAAAGGCTGGTACAAACCAAGCCCGCTTATGATTGCCCCTATGGATATGTACCCTACCAGTATGTGGCCCGGAGTAATATTGGGCTTGGTAAAATCCATTATTATCTGTCCTGTCAGGCAAAGTAATCCCCCCACTAAAAAAGCCATATAAAGCGGTACCAATTTATTTAATCCTCCTATATGTTTTCAATTGCTACTGCATGAGCAATACCGGGAATGCTTTCCCCCTGAAACATAGTAGTGGGGCTCATCAATGCTCCGGTTCCCACGAACAGCAGTTTATTTATTTCACCCCGCTGCATTTTAGCCAGCAACGGACCGCACAGCATGGCGGCAGAACACCCGCACCCCGAAGCCCCGGCATGCACATCCTGCTTTTCATCATAAAGTAAAATCCCGCAGTCACTGTAATTTGGCGGAGGCACCAGTCCATCCCTGGCAAAAAACTGCCTCAGCAATGCTGCTCCGACACTGCCTAAATCACCGGTAATAATCAGATCGTAATAGTCCGGCGCAAGCTCCATATCCTTAAGGTGCATTTTTATAGTATCTGCAGCAGCAGGCGCCATAGCCGCTCCCATGTTATTAGCATCGGTCTGTCCCATATCTGCAATTTTACCGATCGTAGCCGCAGTTATTTTGGGACCCGGACTTCCGGCCTCCAGGACTGCTGCCCCTGAGGCTGTTGCTGTCCACTGGGCACTGGGTGTTCTCTGTACTCCCTGTTCAACGGCAAAGCGAAACTGACGTTCAGCTGAAAAATGGTGACTCGAGGTAGCAGCAATAACCCGCTGATAAAATCCGCCATCCAGGAGCATAGCCCCCAGAATAAGAGATTCAGCCATCGTCGAACATGCACCATACAACCCGAGAAAAGGTATTTTAAGTAATCGGGCGGCGAAATTGGCTGATGCTGTCTGATTCAGTAAATCCCCGGCCAGTAGAACTTCTGCCTCATCAATTGACCAGCCTTTTTTGCTCATAGCCATTGTCACTGTATCCTGCAATAATTTGCTCTCTGCTTGCTCCCAGGTTTTTTTTCCCAGCAGATAATTATCCAGTTTAACATCAAAACTGTCTCCCCAGGGGCCTTCACCTTCTTTTGGCCCCACAAAGGATGCCCAGGAAACTAAAGCCGGGGGATTTAAAAAATATACCGTTTGCAGGCCTCTTTTTTTAGCTGACACGTTCAACCTCCGCCGGTTAACCGGCAATAACTTTTATAAGTCCGATTATTACTGAAATCACAAAGCCAAATACCAGGGTAGGCCCGGCCACTGCAAATATTTTAGCTCCTACCCCGAAGATATACCCTTCCCTCTTAAATTCCATAGCTGAAGCAACAATAGCATTGGCAAAACCTGTTATAGGAACTATGGTTCCTGCTCCTGCCCTTTTAGCCAGTTCATCATAAAGTCCCAATCCGGTAAAAAGCGCCGCTAAAAAAATAAGCGTCACCGAGGTAATGGAACCGGCTGCTTTTACTTCCATGCCGCTTTTAATCAAATTATTGGTAATGATTTGTCCGGTCATGCATATGAGCCCGCCGATCACAAAAGCCCACAGAGAATTCTTTATATAGGTCGGTTTGGGGTTGACCTGCTTTACCAGGGACTCATACTCTGCCGCTTCCGCCTGCTGCAATTCTTCATTTTGAGGCATATTCAATTCTGTTCACCTCTTGAAGCATATTATTATCATTAAGCTTATTGCTTATGCAAAACAAACAAAAACAGCACCTTTCAAGCATCAGGTGCTGTTTTACATGGTTAAGGTTAATCCAGATAAGCGATCTTTATATTCGCTTTGTATTCAACGATTTTGTTATCCTGGCAATTGGCAGTCCAGTTGTAGACTTCCACTCCGGAAATATTGCGCATACTTCTAGAAGCTTCTGAAACAGCATTTTCAATTGCATCTTGCCAGCTTCGGGTCGATTCTCCGACTAATTCTGCCACTTTGACCTGCAAAATAATACCCCCTTAATTGTTGTTACCATTTATTCTGAGTAACACAAGGAGGTTTTATTCAAGAATTTTTTTAAGTTTTTTCAAAGCGCCTTTTTCAATGCGTGAAATCTGGACCTGGGAAATACACATGTCACCGGCAATAGCAGTCTGGGTTTCGTCCTTAAAAAAACGGCGCAGCACCACTTCCCTTTCCCGTTCATCCAGTTTGGCCATGGCTTCACGCAAAGCAAGTTTTTCCAGCAGATTTATATTATTGTCATCTTTGCCAAGTTTATCGATCAAGGAAAGGTGCTCTTTTTCCTCTCCGGGTACGACATCATGTATATAAGCTGGTTTCTGGCAGGCTTCCAGGGCTATAACAATTTCTTCCTTGCTGATATTCAACAGCTCAGCAATTTGACTGATATTAGGCTCCTGCCCTAACTCCCCTCTTAATTTTTCCTGAGCCCACGAAACTTTGGAGGAGATTTCCTTCATTCCCCGCTGTACTTTAACTAACCCATCATCACGCAGGAATTTTTTTATCTCGCCGATTATCATTGGGACTGCATATGTCGAAAACCTGACATTATAGCTGAAGTCAAATTTATCGATCGCCTTTAAGAGACCAATGGAACCAACCTGAAAAAGATCTTCATAATCATATGCCGAGTTTTTGAAACGTTCCATAACCATATAAACAAGGCCGACGTTAGTTTCGTAAACCTGTTCGCGGGCACCTTTATCACCTTGCTGAGCTTTAAGGATCAGCTCATTATTGTGCTCATATGAATTTAAAGAGGTCATATTAAACCTCCTTTTAAACCATAGCTTCGGGTTCTTTTAAAAAGCTGCGCTTTAGACGTACGCTTGTCCCTTCGCCTGGCTTGCTCAATACCTCCATTTCATCAGTGAAAGATTGCATGAAGGTGAATCCCAGCCCCATTCTGGAATCGTCGCTGGAATAATTAGCCTGCATAGCCTTGTCAATATCTTCTATACCTATGCCATAGTCTTTGATTATCATTTCCAATGCGTGATCTTCATAAATTTTTACGGTGATTTCAACTTTCTCATTTTTTCTATTTTCATAGCCATGAATGATACTGTTGGATACAGCTTCGGAAACTACCAGCTTTATTTCTTCTATATCATCCAATGTACAATCCAACTGGGAGGCGAATGCACCCACACACGCCCGGGCAAATGACACATTTTCCGGCAGGCTTTGAAATTCGAAATGAACATAATTCTTAATTTCCATACTATTACCAGCCTGGTGCTGGTCTCACCTCCTTTATATTTTCAATACTTCCTGCTCGTTTTTAAACAGCGGCACCAATTTATTTATCCCTGATAAAGTCAATATTTTTTCCACAACTGGTTGGGCACCAACTATAAACATGCTGCCATTCTTTTCCTGCACTTTTTTATAACGGCCTATTATTACACCTAATCCGGAGCTATCCACAAAGGAGACTTTTTCCAGATTCAATATCAAATTGCGCACCTGTTTTTCCTGTAGTTTCTCATCTGTCAGGCTACGGATTTTTTCAGCCTTTACAAGGTCAAATTCGCCTTTAAGCCTTATGATCAAAGTATTTCTGATCATTTTTATTTCAATATCCAATTTTCTCTATCCTCCTCCTTTTATCCTTT
This sequence comes from Syntrophomonadaceae bacterium, assembly GCA_035353375.1. Taxonomy (GTDB): domain Bacteria; phylum Bacillota; class Syntrophomonadia; order Syntrophomonadales; family Syntrophomonadaceae; genus UBA1368. Next base: position 1,517 of record DAOPZM010000015.1, on the reverse strand, counting down.
TATTAGTTTCGCTGCCGGAGGGGGATTATCCTTCCACAAAATTCCATTTATAACAGATAAGTTTCGGCAAGCATTTTCAATATCCCCTTAAACCACCCTGAGCGGGGAACATCCTCCACTGCCAGCACATTAACCTCTTTATATAATTCGCCGTCGTGGTAAACCCTTATCTCTCCCAACTTTTGGCCTTCTGTCACCGGAGCATTTACATAGGGAAGCAGTTCTTTGGTTACCGTTATCCCTGCTTCTTTGCCTTTGACAGCAATCGAGCCAACATCTTCTTCCGCTTTCACCTCAATGATTTCCTTGGTTCCCTTGCCGACTTTAACAGTACCGCAAATGCTGCCTTTACTGAAAAATGATTTATAAGTATATTTGGCAAAGCCGTAATTTAAAATTTGCATAGAATCACGGAAGTTCCCTCTTGGTTCCGGGCACCCCATAACTGCTGCAATAAGCCTCAGCCCATCCCGTTTGGCAGTGCTGGTCAGACAATATTTGGCTTCATTGGTCCAGCCGGTCTTAAATCCATCGGCACCTTCGTACCACCACAACAATTTATTGGTATTATATAAGACGAATTCGCCCTGACGCAGATTATATTCTTTGATAGCGCAGTATTCCATAACTTTGTCAAAATTCAGGGCATAGCGTCCCATGAGTGCCATATCGTAGGCACTGGAATAATGTTTTTCCGCCGGCAGGCCATAGGAATTGATGAAATTAGTATCTTTCAGTCCCAGCATACGGGCTTTGCGGTTCATATTGGCCACAAATGCATCATGGGTCACATCCAGGTGTTCAGCTACTGCTACACAAGCATCATTGGCAGATCCAACCGCAACAGCAATCAACATATCTTCATAAGTCATTTTCTCGCCGGGCTCCAGATAAATTTGCGACCCTCCCAATTTCCAGGCATTTTCGCTGGCCGTAACCTGATCCTTTAAATCGGCCCGGCCTTCTTCCAGGGCTTCTACTGCCAGGATCAGAGTCATAAGTTTAGTCATGCTGGCCGGTGCCAAGCGTTTATGTTCATTCCTGGCCAGCAGCACCTGCCCGGAGTCAGCGTCCATCAGCACATAACTTTCTGCGGTAACATCAGCCAATTCTTCCGCTTTAACATTTGCCGGTGTCATAAAAACAGCCAGAAAAAACAGCAAAGTTATTAAAATAATTTCTTTCCTGCAATACATTTATTCTTCCCTCCCAGAAAAATCATTTATAGATTATATTTGTCTGAGAGGACGATTATGCTGTTTTAAGACAAGATCAACTTATCCTTATAATAAGGTCATTTCATTACCGTGGGCTGAGTCGGCCTGACGCTCATGCAAGCTATACTACGCACAAAGAGACATTATCACATTCAGAAGAACTTGATATACAGACTCCCCAAGCAAAATTAAAAAAAAGTAAAACAATATTAAAGAAATACCGCGAAGAAGAAGTAAATTTTGATTAGTTAAAATAGGTACCGGGAAATAATCATGGATGGAATGAATTGAGATGGCCGG
>DAOPZM010000014.1:0-65808 GCA_035353375.1 Syntrophomonadaceae bacterium | reverse complement strand
AGTGCAGTGATGTATTAAGCTGACCGGTACTAATAGATCGAGGGCTTGACCTAAATTACAATTTGCTTACATTCTTTCTATGTGCAGTTATCAGAGATCTTAAAACAATTAAATATGATATTAAATTTCCTGGTAATAATAGCGGAGAGGCCACACCCGTTCCCATCCCGAACACGGCAGTTAAGCTCTCCTGCGCCGATGGTACTGCAGATTCTGTGGGAGAGTAGGTCGTTGCCAGGAATTATATTTTTCTGCTTAAACTTAAAATCCATGTGAATAGAAGACTTTGCTTTTTGCAAGGCCTTTTTTATTTTACCGGAGCATATCAATGTGTTCCGGTAAAGCCCGGTCTACTGTTTATGGTTGCAGTTTCATTTTCGGGATCAGTTTGCTGTCAGGTATAGTTTCCTTTAAAAGATTGATAAAAACTATCAAAATGGACTCACAAAATGATAAATATTGATAAAAACAAACTATTTAGTTTATTTTTGTTGCTATCTTCCCTCTGCAGTTACTTTATTTACATGGTATGAATTATGCAAAAAGGAAAAATAGAGAACGTAAATATTCAATCGGCGAATGTTTTTACATTTTGTTCGGAGAGGTGGAGATGAATTAGAATCAATGCTACCCCAAAATGGGTATATCTTCTAGGAGAAAACATCAAAAACGATTATGACCATATATTTGGTGATACGGTCACGTGAATGAACACATTGTTTGAACGTGACAATGTTCATTATCAAAAATTGGTGGCTAAGGCTCCAAAAGATAAGGAGGTAAAATGATGAAGCAAAAAATAGTTTTAAATTTAAATGGTGAGGATTACGAAGTATTTGTGTTGCCGGATGATACACTTTTGGATGCAATAAGAGACAGGGCAGGTCTAACAGGCTGCAAACATGGCTGTGATGATGGTAAATGCGGGGCCTGTACGGTTATTATGGATGGTAAAGCAGTGAGATCATGTCTAATGTTTGCCATTAGCGCCCAAGGTAAGAAAATTACTACTATTGAAGGTCTGTCAAAAGGGACTGAGTCGTTACACCCCATACAGAAAGCCTTTATTGAGCATGGTGCCATACAATGTGGTTTTTGTACCCCGGGTATGATTATGTTTGTTAAGTCATATTTAGATGATAATCCACAGCCGACAGAAGACGAGATACGAAATGCCTTGGCGGGAAATATTTGCCGATGTACTGGCTATGTGAAAATAATTGACGCAGTAAAAGCAGCGGCTGAAGAAATGCGGCAATAAAAAGATTAAAACGGGAGGTGAGCTTATGGATAAGAAAGAAGTAGTAATGACTGAAGAGATTCTGGAAAGTTTAAAGCAATGGACAGAAAAAAAAGATTCATACGATGTGATAGGTACAAAAACAACCAGGATTGACGCAAAAAGTAAGGCAACCGGAAAAGCTATGTACGTAGAAGATGTGATGCTGCCTGGTATGTTGCATGCTAAAATCCTTAGATCTCCTTATTGTCATGCCCGAATTATTAACATCGATACCAGCGAAGCTGAAAAACTGCCCGGCGTTAAAGCAGTTTTAACCGGCAAAGATGTCCCCCAAGTATATATGGCCGCTATCGAATGTAGAGATGAGCCATTATTGGCGTGGGATGGCAAAGTTAGATTTATAGGACAGGAAGTTGCAGCCGTGGCAGCTACAGAGAAAAAAATAGCGGAGGAAGCACTTAGCCTGATTAAAGTTGATTACGAGGAACTGCCAGGGGTGCTTAATGCAGATGATTCGATCAAAGATGGTGCTCCTCAGATTCATGATGGAATATTAACATATGAAGGGTGGCCCGATGGCGAATTAGTGCCGGGCAAAGTTAAAAATAATATAGCCTACCATGCAGCTTATGATCGCGGCGATCCTGACCAAGGTTTCAGCGAAGCTGATGCAATTGTTGAACAAGAATTCTTTTATAAGCATGTAGTTGCCGCCTACATGGAACCTGATGGGTGTGTTGCTGATTATCATGCCGGAGAGGAAAAGATTACTTTGTATGTAACCACTCAATGGCCTGCAAATATCAAAGATAATATAATGCGGAACCTGGGATTTCCCCAGAACAAAGTAAGAGTTATTCAAAATGCTGCCGGTGGAGCCTTTGGTTCTAAATTCATGGCTAACCAGTTGCATCATATTAGTGCATTGCTTTCTATGAAGACCGGAAAGCCAGTAAAACTTATCCGCACACGAACTGAGGATTTCGAGCTTGTACGTTCACGGGGCGACATGAAGTTATGGATGAAACTTGGCGTTAAAAAAGACGGTACCATAACTGCAGAACAAACCAAAATTTTAATGGATAACGGCGCCTACCAATTTTTAGGCAGACGCAGATCACTTCACCAGTTGGAAAGAAGTGACGCTACTTATCGTTTTAAAAATGTAAGACATGATATAAAGAACGTTTACACCAATAAAAACACTACCGGTTGTTATAGAAGTTTTGGAGATGCTCAGATGGCCTGGGCGCGCGAGATATTAATTGATATGCTGGCCGAGAAGATAAACATGGATCCTGCCGAAATCAGATTAAAAAATGCCATGCAAACAGGTGATGTAACTGTAAATGGCTGGCATATAAAAAGCTGCGGCCTTACCGAGTGTATTAATAAAGCCACGGAAGCCATTAATTGGGATGAAAAGAGAAAAAACAAGCGATTCAAACGGGGAGTAGGAATTGCTTGTACCTGCCATGAAACCGATGATCGTTCAACTGAGGGTTTTGGAGGTTCTGTAAGCTTAATTAAACTGTTGGAAGACGGCGGAGCCCAGTTGCTAGCAGGTGAAGCTGAATATGGAAATGGTGCTTATAATGCCTTTGCCATGGTTATCTCGGAAGAGCTTGGTATACCCGCGGACATGATTGATGTCGTAGCACATGATACTGATAGGGTCCCCTGGGGCCAGGGGGCTACAGGCAGCAGGGTAATGGCTCAGGGAGTAAATGCCACATATTTAGCCTGTCAGGATGTTATAAAAAAAGTCATTAATGCCGCATCAGACATGCTAAAAGTTAAGCCGGAAGAGTTAGAGTTTAAAAGAGGGAAAATCTATGTCATCAGTTCACCGGATAAATCAATATCTTTAGCTGAAGTTGCCGAATATGCCATTCGTAAGCGCGGGGGGTCGATGATAATTGGTGAAGGGGTAGACGAACGCTGGGATACGGAGTTGATATTAAAGATAACCCATCCAACCCATTACGGACGTGGGGTTGACTCAACTTATTATGATACCGTTACTGTTGAAGTTGAAGTAGATACCGAAACCGGTGAGGTACATTTACTAAATGTAGTAGTTGCTGATGATTGCGGCAAGGTGATTGATAGGAGGCAGCTCGAGGGACAAGTTGATGGGGCAACTGTGCAGGGCATTGGGGCTGCGTTATTTGAAGAAATAATATGGGATGACAAAGGTCAAATAGCTAACCCCAATTACACTGATTATAAGGTACCGCTTGCTCATAACGTACCTCCTATTCAGAGAATTTTTGTTGAATCTATAGAACCGGTGTTTGCATACGGATGTAAAGGCGGAGGCGAATCGCCTGGAATAGGATCCATTGTACCGGCAATATCAAATGCTATTTATGATGCTGTAGGAGTAAGAATCACATCGACACCAATGTCCAAGGAAAAAGTCTTGCTGGCACTAAAGGAAAAGGAGGGCAAAAGAATATGAGAGTACTTGATTATTTTGAACCAACCAGTGTGAAAGAAACAAGTTCATTACTGGCAAAGTTTGAAGGCGCAAAAATAGTTGCCGGTGGAACTGATTTGGTTGTCGATATGAACAAAAAAAACGAAAACCCTAGATATATCATTGATATTAAAAACATCCCTAACCTGGATTATATTGAATATCAACCGGGGCAAGGATTAAAAATTGGTGCATTGACAACTATTGCGGCATTACAAAAATCCGATGTAATTATTCAAAAGTACTCCATCATTCAACAGGCTACCCTTGAGTTTGCCAATATCGCTATACGCAATGTAGCTACTTTGGGTGGTAATTTGTGCGCGGCGGTACCTTCATCTGATATGGCACCAGGATTAATTGCACTTGGAGCTAAAGTGAAAATTGCTGGTGTCGAAGGTGAGAAAGTAATTCCTCTGGAAGAATTTTTTGTGAAATCGAAGAAATCAGCTTTGCAAAAAGATGAGTTACTGGTAGAGATTCAGGTCCCTGAACAGACGGAAAATACCAGAGGAATTTATTATAAGTTTTCAAAGAGGGGTGAAGGTGACCTCGCTATCGTTGGAGTTGCTGTAGTAATAACCTTGGATTCCCAAAAGGAGATTTGTCAGGATATTAAAATAGCTCTGGGCAATGTGGCCCCGACACCTATGAGGGCACATAATGCTGAAAGCATACTAAGAGGTAATAAAATTGATGAAGCCTTAATTGACAAATGCGTTCAAGCAGCTGCTGATGAGACTAACGCGAGGAAAAGTTATCGGGCATCGGTCGAATATAAAAAAGATATGGTAAAAGTATTTGCCAAAAAAGCAATAAGCAAAGCGATAGCTTAAGTGTAGCCTCCGGGCCGGATATTATATCCGGCCCGGAGATTTACTATTTGAAGGAGCAGAACTAAGGTTGAAGCAAACAGTGAGGAGAACTCATCCACTTTGAAAGAATTAAAACATGAAGAAGCAGCGCCTCATACCTTTAACAATGTACGGGCCAGTAGACAATAGCTACTGAAGTTGTCTTATATTTTTTAAGTGTCGTTTTATTGTGGAAAGGCTTATTCCCAAATAAGCCGCCGCTCTTTTTTTACCTTTGGTCGTATTTCCAAAACGGGCAATCGCTTCAAGAATAGCTTGGTCTTTCTTATCTTTCAATGTTTCGTTAGGCGGGGTTTCTTTATTCTCTTCCATGAAATTGAAATGGATACGTTGGGGAAGATAATCCGAAGTAATTATTTGCCCGGGTTCGCTTATATTAATTGCATATTCGATGGTATTTTGCAGTTCCCGAATATTGCCGGGCCATGAGTAATCATTTAACAATTCTTTGGTACAGCTATCCAATGATTGCGCTGGGCGGCCAAACTGAGTAGTGTACTTATTTAGAAAGTAGCTGGTCAGTAAATCAATATCTTCCGCTCTTTCCCTGAGAGGAGGTATGAACGCAGGGATCACATTCAGACGATAAAAAAGATCGCGCCGGAATTCCTGGCTTTCTACCATTTGCTCCAAGGGCTTGTTTGTAGCGGCGATTATCCGAACATCAACCGCAATAGGTTCAATACCTCCGACTCTTTCAATTTCCCGGTTTTCCAATACCCTGAGCAATTTGCTTTGCTGCCAGAGAGGAATTTCACCTATTTCATCCAGAAAAATAGTTCCTCCCTCGGCCAATTCGAATTTTCCTGGTTTACCGCCTTTCATTGCCCCGGTGAATGCACCTTCCTCATAACCGAACAGCTCGCTTTCCAGCAGATTTTCAGGGATCGTACTGCAATTGACAGTAATGAAATTGTTATTCGCTCTTTTGCTCGCCGAATGAACTGCATGGGCAAACATTTCTTTACCGGCTCCGCTCTCGCCGCAGATAAGAATATTTGAATCTGTCAGTGATGCTTTCTTAAGCTTCTCTTTGAGCTGGAAAATAGCAGGGCTTTCGCTCTTAATATCTTCAAAAGTATATTTACTGGTATACTCCGCTTGCTTAGGGGTATAAGACTTGACCTGGCCAGAGTTCTTAAGAGAAATGATAAAATTCGGGCTATCATGCAAGTTTGGATTATAAATCGGAACTACGGCAGTTATGAGATTTTTATTACCGCTTCTGGTCCTGTAAGAAAGTTTTGTATTTGGGGGGATCTCCTCAGCCAGAGACATTTTAAAATCAGGAAACAGGGAAATAAAGCTTTTGCTGGTAATCTGTTCCGCTTTTATATCTAACAAATTGGCGGCTGATAAGTTGATATCAATAATTTTACCTAAAGTATCAGTCGTAATGAGTCCTTCTTGAACACTATTGGCGATATTATAATATCTTTTTAAAAGGGTGTAGTATTCCTTTTCAGCTTGTTTTTCATTGATGGCATTGACAATCAGCGCACTCATTCGATCTAAAAAATAAACAAGGCTTTGTTCGTTATTTAGAATCGCTTGCTTTTGTTGTTCGGTTATGGCCGATAAACAAAAACTGCCTAGAATTCCATTGTGATTTATGAGGGGAGAGGCAATGACAAAATAATAAATGCAGTCACGAAATTTTTTACAGGTTAAACATTCCGCGCAATGGCCTGGTGAGCGGGCAACGATAGTATTTCCAGTCTCTACCGTCTGGAAGGTCAACCTGCCTTTATATTGAAGGCCCAACTGGTCATTAGCATTATTGGTGCCGGCTACAATGTTTCGTTCAGGGTCAAAGACCTGAATCTCCAATTTGATCAGGGTAGATACTGATTGAACAAGTTGCTGCATAAATCCTTTGATGCGTATAAGCTCAGAACCCAAACTAAACACCTGCTTGCTAAATAATGAATCTTTTAAGGAAGCTTACTGTTAAAAGACGACAAATAGAAGTTTGTTATTTAATTATAGCATGCCGAGGCTGGTTGGTTTTCAATACCAAAATAATACTGCGGCTTGCAACAAAAGCAAGGCATTATGCCCTGCTTTTATTGTTTACATGATCCTGCTGTAGTAGTAATAAAAGCCGACGTACAGCAGCATCAGGCAGGCCAGGCAGATGCCGAGCAGATTATAGGGATTCACTAAGGTCTGGGGCCCCCAGATCGAACCGAACAGAACAATAAGTGCAATAATGATGGCAAAAATCTTCATCGATGCGTAGGATGCTTTCCCGGCAATCATCCAGACTCGTTCATCATAAGGTTCTATACCTTTTTCAACCATATGATTCAATTGCCGGGATTTTATCCCCAAAGCAACAGCTGAGAAAACGATACCTGCCAGCAAACCGACCCCAAAAGCGGAACTGCCGTCGATGATCTGCCAAATCGCTATTACACCGATCAAGGCTAAAATGAAATACTTGATAAATGTCATTGGTTTACTCATTTATTTTCTCCTCCATTTCTTTTAAACGAAACAACTCTTCAATACTTACCCCAAAAATTCGCGATAACTTATATGCCAATGTGATTGAAGGGTTATATTTACCTTTTTCCAGGGATATGATGGTTTGTCTCGATACTTGTGCCCGAATGGCTAAATCCTCCTGGGTCATAGAAGCTTTTTCCCTTAATTCTTTCAGGCGATTTCCCATTTTATTCACCACCTATTAGTAAAGCTAGCTTTACATTAAGTTTAAATGTAAATGAATATGATGTCAAGCTAACTTTACAAAATTCAAGATCGTTAGGCTCAAGGCAAATATAAAATATTGAGCAGTGATTTATGATTTAACAAAATGGCTGCTCTGAGGAGAATATACTTATCACTTATCAGGAAAACTAAACCAAATAATTGAGGAGGTTATTCATGATTTATGCTTTCAGACCCCTGGAGGGGGGATACGAGGTGCCCATGCGGGTGGTAGGGGCCAATATTCCTTATGAATGGTTGATCTATATCATCATGCTGATACCGATCGGGTTTTTTATATATGGAGCTTTAAAAAGGATCAGAGTGTGGCTGCTGGCACAAGGGGAAACTTCCCGAGGAGATAAAACCGGAAAAAGGTTGGGAGATTTTATTTATAATACATTTACGCAAAGACTAATTTTGAGGAAACCAGTGGCGGGCATATCGCACTTTTTTTTGTTTTGGGGTTTTGTCGTATTGCTCATCGCTACCGCCAGTTTTGCTGCCTGGGATAAGACCGGATTTCCTCCCCTGGTGGGTGATTTTTATGTTTACTTTTCAGCTTTCATTGATATTATGGGCGCCCTGGCTTTGGCAGCGGTCATCATACTGGCCATCATCAGATATGTACAGCGCCCCGGCCGCCTGAATGATACCAAACCATTAGACGGCTGGATCCTGTTTTTGATCGCTGCCATCTTACTTACTGGTTACCTTGTGGAAGGATTAAGGATCGCCGGACAGATCGTATTATCTCCCCTGATCGAACAGATCGCTTATGAAAGAATTGCCTCACCGATGGGATGGCTTTTTGCCGGGCTGTTTGCCCCGATGGATCTTGATAGTATTTTAGCCTGGCACCGCTTCGGCTGGTGGTTTCACATGGCGATTTCCTTTTTGTTTATTAGCATTGTTGCTTACACCAAGCTCTGGCATATATTTACCGGCATGACTTCATACTTTTTCAGCAATCTGGAACCCACGGATATCAATTTCATGGAAAACATTGAAGAAGCAGAAAAATTCGGAGTGGAACAGGTCGAGGACCTGCATTGGAAAGATCTTTTGGATCTGGATGCCTGTATCAGGTGCGGCCGCTGCCAGGAAGCATGTCCGGCATACAATACCGGTAAAAAGCTGAATCCCAAAATCACAGTGATCCAGACCATGAAAAAACATCTGGACGAAAAGGCTCCATATTTATTGGAAAAGAAGGGCGAACCAGAGGACACGGGCACTTTAGCCATGACCGTGGATGAGGTAGATGATGTAGACCAGGCTTTCGATCAGAAGGAGCCCTGGGATCAAAATATGCTGTATGATATTGTCAGCCCCGAGGTATTGTGGGCTTGTACCAATTGCCGTGCGTGTGTGGTCCACTGTCCGATGAAGATCGAGCACATCAGCAAAATCACTGAAATGAGGAGAAATCTGGTGATGTGGCAGGGGGATATTCCATCGCAAGCCCAGATGGCTTTTACCAATCTTGAGCGCAACTATAACCCCTGGGGAGTTGGCTGGGCTTCCCGGTCGCAGTGGCTTACAGAAAGAAAGATAAGAGATCAGGTCAATCTGCTGGGTGAAGATAAAGGTGAATTTGAATATTTATTATATGGAGGTTGTGCAGTAGCATTCGACGACCGTTATAAAAAAGTAGGGGAAACCGTGGTCAGAATATTAAACAAAGCGGGCATAAAGTTTGGCTATCTGGGAACAGAGGAAGTATGCTGCGGGGATCCGGCCCGGCGATTGGGCAATGAATATTTATTTCAGACGCTGTCAAAACAAAACATTGAAACTTTTAATAACTACGAAGTAAAGAAAATTATCTGCTTATGTCCACACGGATTAAACACCATAAAAAATGAATATCCTGCTCTTGACGGCCATTACGAAGTATTCCATTATACAGAAGTTTTAGCAGATTTAGTCGGCCAGGGTAAATTAGAAGTCACAGTTGACCACAAAAGAAAAGTCAGTTACCATGATTCCTGTTTTTTGGGCAGACATAACGGAATCTATCAACCGCCCCGGGACATTGTGAGTAAATCAGGCGGAATGCTAACAGAAGTAGAGAAATCCAAACAGTTTGGATTCTGCTGCGGCGCGGGAGGGGGCCGCATGTTTCTGGAGGAAGAGGCGGCTAAGGGGTATAAGCGAATCAATGAAACCAGAGTCGACCAGCTGCTGGAAACAGGCCCGGAACTAATTATCAGCAACTGTCCCTATTGTTTGACCATGCTTACCGACGGGGTAAAAGTCTCAAAGGATGAAAATGTTCCGGTGATGGATGTAGCAGAATATTTGTGGGAAAACCTGCATTGAGCATTTCTGTAATAAAGCTCTTGTCAAAACAAACTGGGCTGGATCATTGCTTCTCCCGGAGAAGCTTTGGAGGCAGATGGATATTTTCTTTCTGTGGGGCTTGCTATGGCCGCCGGGGAGTTAGCTTGCGGGGTACAGTTAAGGCGGCTGGCATTAAGGGTTTCAATATGCCATTTGGCCAGATTCTTCAGAGCTTGCAGCTGCTCACCGTGACCAGCCCGGGAACGGCGCAGAGCCCGGTTTAATACCTGGTAACTGTTTTCAATGTCTGCTTCGTTAACTGGGAAAGGGAAACCATCTTTGCCGCCGTGGGCAAAGGAATAACGAACCGGGTCTGTATAACTGGCCTCCACTCCAAAGGCAACTTCTGCTGCCAAACATAGAGCTCTTAGTGTCCCAGGACCAATTCCGGGAATCTGCAAAAGCTGTTCAAAATTCTGCGGCTGTTTATCATAAGCCGCATAAAGGGATTTATTTAAATAAGCGGTTCTGGGTATTTCATGGCATCGTGGCAATTGTAACCGCTGGCTCTGGATTTTAACAATTTCCCTTATCAGCTTGTCCGGATTTATCATTGCCATCTCGCAGCTGGTTTGATTCAGCAGTTGATTGGACTTGGACACCAGATTTAAAGTTTCCCCAGTCCCGTTGCAGCAAATGGCATTCTGAGGCTCAACCGTAAAATCAGTCATAGCGGAGCTCAGCCAATGATAACGGCGGGCCTGCAGATTATCTTCGTTCATTCCCTGCTGGATCACTGCCCATCGGCCTTTATCAGTAAAAACAAAACAATGGTGATAAATTTGATAGCCATCCTGAACCGCAGCACTATCCACTTTCGCAGACATTTTGCTGGCGTATACCAATCGATCAGCATCCACTGCCAAAGGGAATTTGTCCGCCTGCCGCATGATTTCCTGCGGGGTGCCGCGCGCGACTTTGCCTTTTCCGCCGGTTATAAATAATCCCGCCCGGGGGCCAATCTCTGCCAGGCCTTCTTTCAAGGCACCGCAGACAGTGGTGGTGACTCCTGAGGAATGCCAGTCAAAGCCAGCCACACAGCCAAGGGCCTGAAACCAGTAAGGATCACTTAAACGTTTCAAAACTTCGTCTGCGCCCTGGTCTTCAATAATCACTTCCGTAATAGCAGCACATAAGGCCTTCATATGAATAAACAGCCAGGCCGGACATTTTCCCCCATGCAAAGGAAGATCGGCAGTTCCGGTTCTCATGATGATCCCTGCTTTCTTGATTATCAGTATAACAAAAATATTAAATGCAAACAAATGTTCTGGAAAAAATTATTTATCTGGACGGAAAAATTTTGGAACTTTAGGATCAGCTCGAAGCATCCAAAAAAAAGCCTGCTGACATAAGGTCGGCAGGCTTGATACGAGTTTGATTTACCAGGATTCCGGGAAAGCGGCGTTGGTATATAAGGTTTCCAGGTGGGTCTTATGACCTTGTTCCATTTTGGCTAATTCAAGAAAAGTTGCTTTTTGTTCATCCGTGTCACTTGCCTGGGCGAAAACATTGTACAGTTCCATGGCTTCTTGTTCCCTCTTCATGGCTAAAGCCAGGGCATCTACCGGCTTCATGGCGGTACTTAAAGCAGGTCTGTCAACGGTTTCCGCAACTTTGTAATCATCAGTCTGCTTAAATTGAAGAGGTTTATCAGGGTTCTTAAAAAATGCTTCCAATATTTTTTGGTGATTCGCTTCTTCCTGGGCCAATTCAGTGAACAATTTTTTCAAAGAAGGTTCCAGATCTTTTGCAGCTACTGAGGAATAAAACTCATAAGCTTCGACTTCATTTTCAATAGCCATTTCTAAAATTTGCTTATAATCCATCAAGCATGCCCCCTTTAGATTTTTCTTTATTATACAATATTTTCGCTTCGATACATAAATATTCCAAATTTAAAGACGTAAGTTTTGAAATTGGGGTAAGAAAAAATTTAAAATAATTTTTTGTATAGATATAATCAGCAAGCTATTTTAGGTATTATAAAGAGGAGTGATTTTGATGCAAGCATAGCAGAGGGGGACATTTAATGTGTGACACCATGGTGGCATTAGGAAATTCAACCAGGGATGGCGCAGTGATATTCGGCAAGAACAGTGACCGCCAGCCCAATGAACCCCACATTATGATCCGCGTGCCGCGCAAAACATATAAAAAGGGAAGCAGAGTGAAGTTGACCTATATTGAGATCGACCAGGCGGAAGAGACCAATGAGGTGCTGATGCTAAAACCGTCCTGGATCTGGGGATGTGAAATGGGCTGTAATGAATTCGGCTTGAATATCGGCAATGAAGCGGTTTTCACACGGGAAAAATACGGACCGGAAAGCCTTACCGGCATGGATATGGTGCGGCTGGCTCTGGAGCGCTGCTCAACCAGCCAAGAAGCCCTGGAATTGATCGTAGCGCTGTTGGAAAGGTATGGGCAGGGAGGAAACTGCGGCTTTGAAAAGCCTTTTACCTATCATAATTCCTTCTTGATAGCAGATCTGCATTCAGCCTGGGTGTTGGAAACAGCAGGGAAATACTGGGCTGCGGAAAAAGTCACTGAGGTTCGCAGTATTTCAAATGGTTTGACCATCGGTGAAACTTTTGATAACGCACATCCAGAGTTGTATGAACATGCCACTGCCAAAGGCTGGTGTAAAGCAGGCGAGAATTTCAATTTTTCCCGCTCATTCAGTGATCCGCTTTACACCTATTTCAGCGGTTCAAAAAACCGGGGCCAGGAAACCATCAACTGTTTGGGAAATAAGAAACCTTTGGTTACGGTGGAAAATATGATGAGTATTTTACGCTCACATGACACGGAAACAGAAGGAAAGCAATTTAACCGGGCAAGTCTTAAGAGCGTCTGCATGCATGGCGGGGGGCTCATTGGAGATCATACCACCGGCAGCTACATTGCATCATTAAGTGAAAGCCGTTGTTTGTATTGGGTGACTGGCTGTTCGACTCCGTGTCTTGCAGTTTACAAACCTTTGTGGCTGATCGATGGAGAACCGGTCACATTCAATGAAGATGAAGAAATCAATGCCATCCAGTACTGGATGCAAAGGGAGGCTCTTCACCGCATGGTCTTGATGAATCAAATCCCTGATCTGGATAAATACTACCGGGAAAGAGACCTTTTGCAGGGCGAGCTGTTGCAAAAAGCAGAAGCCATAGAAGGACAAAACGTATCCGAACACAAGCTGCTGGAAATTATGCTTTATGCGGTGAAAAGAGAACAGGAATTGGTCGAAAACACGATTAGATCCGGCAGCGGGATCAAGGCGATCATAAAAGGCAGGCCCTATTTTCGACATTACTGGCAGCGGCAGAATAAAAAATTAAATATCTTTTAACAGGAAAATTAATACTTCAGGCAATATTCCTCTTTGCTTTTCATATATTAAAATTGGACACATTATTAGCAAAGAGGTGAGAACATGATAAAAATATCTGACTTACAGGCCCGGGACGTGATCAATGTCCTTGACGGGAAAAAATTAGGCAACATCATTGATATTGACCTGGATCTGGATAATGGCAGAGTGCTGGGATTGGTACTGCCAGGGAGGTCAAAAGGATTTATTTTCTCCAAAAGAGAAGAAATGACGGTTCCCTGGAACAAGATCATCAGGATCGGAAGGGATGTGATTTTAGTAGAAGTCCCGGTCGCCAGCGAAATTGATGCTTACCGACGCGATTACATCAGTGATGATGAGCAATATTAAGTATAAAAGTTGCAAATGGGAAGGCTTTTAGACATAATTAGGGCAGACAAGCTAATATTTTATAACAAATGAGGTGAGCTGCAGGTGCGTTGTCCTTATTGTAACGAAGATGACAGCCGGGTGATAGATTCCCGTTCCAACGAAGACAATTCCATCACCAGAAGAAGACGGGAATGCGTTGCCTGCAAAAGAAGATTCACAACCTACGAGAGAATAGAAGAACGTCCTTTGTTAGTGGTCAAAAAAGGCGGCAACCGGGAACAGTTCAACCGTGATAAAATTATTAAAGGTCTGACCAGGGCTTGTGAAAAAAGACCGGTAAGCATGGATCAGATTGAATTATTGGTGTCGGATCTGGAAAAAGAACTGCGCGATAATTTTGACCGCGAAGTAAGCAGCAGGGAAATAGGAGAAAAAATTATGGACAAGCTGCAAAAACTGGATGAAGTAGCCTATGTCCGTTTTGCTTCTGTTTACCGGCAGTTTACCGACTTAAACAGTTTTATCAATACCATTGAACAACTCAAAAAACAAGAATAATCACATCGTTAAAACCGCACAAAATGCCTGCAGCAACAATCAGAATTATTTCAAAGGACAGCAAGGAAGGCAGCATAGTTTCCTTGATTATCAGAAAGCTAATCAGTGTATTGATTAGAATGTTCCCAGTGAGCAAAAGGGACATTTCTTTCAACATTTTCTGATTTGAAATATTGCTTTTTGACACGGTTTTATCTATAGTTAGCGGTGGAATTACTGATCAATTTTAATATGCTGACTATTCCTCAACAGTCAATTCTTCCAAAAGTTTTAAAGCGGCATCTGCTTCGGTTTCTGGCACGGCAATTTTGACTTCGGCTAATGGGCCGATTGAAACCGGCATCTGTGCGACTTCTTTACTAATGATTCTGGCCGGGATTCCGTAAGACTCTAAAACACTTTTGACAATCATTTCATTAGGGGTATAGACTTTTTTAATAATTACCCAATTGATATTGTTTAAATTAAAGTCGCATGAAGAACAATGATAATCACTGTTTAAAGGAATTTTACAGTTGGGACAATCCATATTAATGCACCTCCATAGAATAATTGTAAGATAAAAAGGGAGACAGGACAAATGCTGAACTGGAAATGGGAGGATTCTGACGGAATTAAATATATCACTGTGCCTGAATGGGGAAAACAAGGTGCCGATATGATGTTTACCGCTCGTCACCAGGGATACAGTATTGCTCCTTATGATTCCCTGAATCTGGGCCTGCATGTGGGAGATGAAGCAGACAAGGTAATCAAAAACCGCCAAAAGATTATGAGTATCTGGGGCAGAAGCATTAATGATCTGATTTGCTGTGAACAAATACATGGAAACAAAGTAGCGGTTGTTGACGATTCTGTGCGTGGCCGGGGAGCATTGAAACATAATGATTCCATGCCTGGTCATGACGGCATGATTACAAATACACCCGGCCTTTACCTGGCATTGTTTTTTGCTGACTGCCTGCCGGTGTTTCTTTTTGATCCGGTAAATAAAGTTATAGCTTTGGTTCACAGTGGCTGGAAAGGCACTATGGGGAAAATAGTCCTGCAGGCGGTCGATAAGATGAATAGCCAATACAGGGCGGAACCGAAAAACATACAGGCATTAATAGGACCTGGTATAGCCAAATGCTGTTTTGAGATAAATCAGGAACTGGCCGACAGGGTAAGTAATGAGTTTGCTGGCTTTGACAACATTATGCACGTGAACAACGACAGAAACTTCTGGGATTTGACCGGAACCAATTATCTTTTACTCAGAAGGGCGGGACTCCAAGCGAATAATATTGCTGTTTGTGAGCTTTGCACAAAATGTCATACCGACATATTTTTTTCTTATCGCGGTGAGGCGGGAGATACCGGCAGAATGGCGGCTGTAATAGGTTTGGCATGAAAATAATCGATTTCTTTATAATATATTACATTTTTATGGATATAAATCCATAAAAAAGGTAGATTTCATTATATAAAATCCCAAAACTATGGTAATATTATATATGGGAGATTTTTAGGTGAAATTATGGAAAAGTTAAGACAAAATTTCGTCGAAATAAATCAGCGTATCAAACAGGCTGCTTTGAGGAGCGGAAGGAATCCTGCCGATATAAAGCTTTTGGCAGTGAGCAAGACAGTAGATCCAGAGACTGTTTTGCAGGCTTATCAATTAGGCATCAATGATTTCGGCGAAAACCGGACTCAGCAGTTAAACATTAAGCAGAGCAGTTTACCTGAGGCACGGTGGCATTTAATCGGTCATCTGCAGACCAATAAAATCAAAGATGTGTTTGGCAAAACCTACCTGATCCATTCTCTGGATCGCTGGAAACTAGCTGAAGAAATCAATAAAACAGGACTGGCAATGAATATAGAAACTGATGTATTATTGCAGGTCAATATTTCCGGTGAAGAGCAGAAGTATGGCCTGGCACCTGATGAGGTCAGAAGTTTTCTTGCCGCGGTTGGGCAGCTTGAGATGGTAAAAATCAAAGGGTTCATGACTATGGCGCCTCTTGATGCAAAGCCGGGGGAAGCCAGAAATATATTCAGGGAACTGCGGAACATAAGGCAGGAGATGCTGAAACAGGCTTTTGAACATTGTGATTTAAAATATTTATCCATGGGTATGTCCCAGGATTTTGAAGTTGCTATTGAAGAAGGGGCAAATATTGTAAGGATCGGCAGTTCCCTTTTCAATACCTGAAAGTCAGGTTTCAAATAGAAATTTGTATTATATATGAGGAGGTTTGATTTATGTCTTTAATTGACAAGTTTTGGGCATGGTTTGGCGTAGATAACAATGAATCAGGTAACGAAGTGCTCGAAATCTCTGAAAACAATGAGGGCAGCTCCCGGGGCGTACCTAATGTCGTCAGCATACATACCAACAAGAACATGAAAGTAGTTGTATGCGAACCGGACAGTTTTGATGAAGCCCAGGCATTGGCAGACCATCTTAAAAGCAGAAGGCAGGTAATTTTAAACCTGGAAAACACTCCTCCTGATGCTTGCCAAAGGATAGTGGATTTTATAAGCGGAACTACTTACGCTTTGGAAGGCAACAGCCAGCAATTAGGTAAAACAATATTTATTTTTACTCCCAGTAATGTAGAAATCTCCAAAGATCACCGCCTGATGAGGAAAAGTAATCTTTTCAATACATACGGGGGTGGCAAATAGTGCCCTATTCGCTGGGTATTATCGGATGCGGGCAAATAGCTTACGCTATTATTAAGGGGCTTACCCAAAACCGCAGTATCGATTTACAGGATATAATCATAAATGATATAAGCCAGGAAAGAATCGGATTGTTTGAAAAGGAATTTAATGCAAAATTTCAGCCAGTTCCTGATTTGATCAAAGACAGTGATATTGTATTATTGGCAGTAAAACCCCAGCAGGTAAAAGAAGTGCTTGAGAATTCTGAACCATACTGGAACCAAAACAAGCTGCTGATATCTGTAGCCGCAGGTATAACCATAAAGTTTTTAGAAGAAAAAACCGGACCAGTTCCGGTAGTGAGAACCATGCCTAATACTCCCTGCCTGGCAGGTATGGGAGTTGTTGCTATTTCAGGCGGAAGTTTTGCACAAGAAAAACATATTGATCTGGCTGAACAAATATTTATTAATATTGCCAAATGCATAATCATCGAAGAAAATTATTTAAATGCTATTACAGCTATTTCCGGAAGCGGTCCGGCGTATTTATATCTTACTGTCGAAGCACTGGTCAATGCTGCTGTAAGCATCGGCCTTAACCATCAATTGGCCAACTTTTTAGTCATCGAGACTTTAAAAGGAAGCATTGAACTTTTGGAAAAAACCGGAGAACATCCGGCGGTTTTGCGGGATAAGGTTTCTTCTCCCGGGGGGACTACTATCGCCGCTATTTCTCAATTGGAAAGCCGGGGGATCCGGTCGGCATATTTTGAGGCTGTGCAGAAAGCCTGGCAACGGGCTAAAGAATTAGGTGAATAAAATATAGGGAGAGGAAGCAGTTTGGCGACATATGTAGCTTTGCAGATCGTTAAGATTGTTGATATAGCTTTTCAGGTTCTTATATGGCTGGTTATTATCAGAGTTCTGCTGTCCTGGATACGGCATGACCCGTATAATCCGATCATCAAATTTATCTATGATGTTACCGAACCGGTAATGAAACCATTTTACAAATTAGTCCCTGTGGTAGGAGGTATTGATTTTTCCCCGATTATTGTTATTTTTGCTTTGACAATAGCCCAGAGACTTTTACACGAGATATTATACATGTTGCTAACGGGGTTTTAAATAATGGATCATCACGAACTTGAGCTTTTAGCGCCGGCAGGCAGATGGGACGTATTAGAGCAGGTAATTGCTTCAGGTGCAGATGCAGTATATTTAGGCGGGAAAGGCTTCAATATGCGCATGCTTAGGCCTGATTTCAACTTTTCCGAGCAGGAAATAATAGCGGCAATCGCTTTGGCTCATGAAAAAGCCAGAAAGCTATATATAACAGTTAATAATCTTTATAACGACCGGGAACTTGATCAAATAAAAGATTATTTGCTCTTCTTGGCAGATTCCGGGGTTGACGGTTTTATTGTCCAGGACATGGGGATCGTTCAGTTATATAAAGAATTAAAACTTTCTGTTCCGCTGCATGCCAGTGTACAAATGGGCATAGCTAATTTGCCGGCAGCGAAATATTTGGAAGATCTGGGTTTCAGCCGGGCTATCCTGTCAAAAAACCTGAGTATTGAAGAAATATCTGCTATTTATCAAAAGACTGATTTAAAAATCGAATTTTTTGTCCATGGTGACTTGTGTATATCTCATACCGGCCAATGTCATTTAAGCAGCTTTTTGACTTCAGAAAGTTCAAACCGGGGGAGATGTATCAAACCTTGCCGCTGGCAGTACAGCTTGTATTCTGATGATAATGATGTCAATTACCGGTATTTGCTGGCCAGCAACGACTTATGCCTTTATCAATACCTGCCTGAATTGATCAAAGCCGGGGTAATGTCTTTTAAAATTGAAGGCAGGATGAGGGATAAGGAATACATCAGTCACCTGGTTAAGATTTATCGCCGGGCACTGGATCGGATCATTAATGATCCGGAAAGTTATACGATTGATAATGATGAAGTTAAAAATCTGGAAAAGCGGAAAATAAGGAATTTTACTGCAGGAAATCTATTGGGAAAGCCATACCATGACTATGTTGATACGACCGGCGGCAGAGAACCTTTTCCCCCCAGTAAAACAGTTGATTTAGAGCCGCTGACTTTTACAGATAAGCCGGTAATTATCCAGACTGAAGGTTTAAGGGCTGAAATAAATATTAAAGAACTTACTGTGAAAGTAAACAGTTTGGAAAGTGCAGTCCAGGCTATCAAGAACGGAGCTGATAATTTAATTGTCGGTTTGGAAAAGTTCAGGCAGACTGATGTTAAAAGGGATAATTATAATATTACCGAAATCTTAAAACTGGGCCGTCATGAATCAGTGCCGGTATGGCTGGAAACGCCTCGTATAGTAACACAAAAGGATGTTGATCACCTCAGTTCCATTACTGATATAATTACGCTTCAGGATATTGACGGGGTGATGGTCAATGATTATGGAAGTTTAAAACTGTTTAAAGATAAAGGCTGCCAGGTTTTAGGGGGAGCAGGATTAAATATAATTAATCAGGCCGCAGCTATACTGGGAACCAGTCAAGGTCTGCAAAGGATCACTGCCTCGCCGGAACTTGATATAGACATCCTGGCATCACTGCTTAAAGCAGACCTTAAGGTTGAGTTGACAGTGCATGGGCCTATTTGCGGAATCATTACAGATTACTGTCTGGCAGCACCTGATAATAATGGCAGCAACTGCGGGGTCAAATGCCGGGATAATCCTTATAAATTGCTGGATCTAAAGGGACAATCTTATCAGATCAAAACCGACTATAACTGCAGGAATTATATATTCCACCCGTTTGACTTATGTCTCTATAACTACTTGATTTATCTCGGCAAAAGTGGTTTACAATATGTACGCATCGATGGCCAGTTTTATGAAAGCAGTCTTACCGGCAAGGTCACTGCTATTTACAGACAAGCTATAGACAGGATTAATAATGGTGAACCATGGGTGCCGGATGACTATAATAACTTGATCGATTTATTTCCCTCAGGGTTAACTTCATTACCTTTATTTATTGAAAAATAATATAAAGACAGGAGGCATTCATTTGATTACATCGATGGAAATAAACAACCATCAGTTCAAAAAATCCATGCGTGGTTTTGATCAGGAAGAAGTAAAAGACTTTATAGCTGTCATTTCCGGGGATTATGAAGCTCTATATGTTGAAAACGCACAACTTAGGGAAGCAATCCAGCGGCTTGAATATGAATTGGTGAAATTCAGAAAGATGGAAGAAACGATGAACAGCAGCCTGATAATAGCGCAGCAGACTGCTGATAATATTAGGACCAATGCCCAGCAGGATGCTGAAAAGCTTATTGATGATGCTAAAAGAAAGATTACAGAAATATTTTTATTATATCAGGATATCATAAAACGATTGAATATGTTTAACCTTGAATTGAAGGGCCAGGTAGCAGGGCAACTGGAAATGCTGGAAAAGAATCAGAAAAAAGTTGAAGAAATGACCGACTTCTTTTTTGGCAAAGATATCAAAGAAGTATTGGAAAACCTTGAGAAAGTTGAGTCAAAGGGCAAATAAATATGTTGGAGATAACAGATACTTCAGGTGGTATCCGCCTGGAAATCAAAGTTCAGCCTCGCTCTGCAAAGAATATGATAGTTGGAGAACAAGCCGGCAAGCTTAAATTGAAAATAACTGCGCCTCCCGTTGAAGGGGAAGCCAACAAGATGCTGATCGAATTTTTAGCCCATTATTTTCAACTGCCGAAAAAAAGTATAACCATTATAAAAGGTGATTCTTCAACCCATAAACTGATTGAGCTGCAGGGAATTACCCGTGAAGAATTCATCAATAAGCTTCCGCAATAAAGCTGTTCTTTAATTGAGCACTTCAGTTACTGGAACTTCAAGCACTCAAAAAGTTTTTAAGCTGATATAAAATGAGTTAATGGCTACCCTTTCTTTTAATCCACACGATAATGAAAATCCCAGCCTGGTTATTTAGTGAGTTGGTCCCACCAGATTCCTGGGTCTGCGTACCAGTATGGAGATCAGCATGGCCAGTAATATTAGCCCTGCTCCGGTCAAAGTACGGGTTGAAAAAGTTTCATCAGCCCAAAGGTAACCTGCCAGAGCGGCAAAAATCGGTTCCGAAGCCAATACAATAGCAAATCTGGAAGGGGTACTATGTTTTTGCAGGGCATTTTGGATCAAAAAGGCCAGAGCTGTGGCAAAAACAGCAGTAATAAATATTGCAATTATGGTATTTGCAGATAAACGATCGGGGATGGGTTCAACGAAAATACCGATGACTAAACACACTAAACCGACAAAAAGAATTTGTACTCCGGTTACGGCCACCGGATTATGGCGATGGGACAGCCGGGCCACAAAAACAACATGCAGAGCAAAACCAAAGGCACATATGAGCACCAGGATATCACCGTGTGCCAGCGTAAAAGTACCAGACTGGATGGACATTAAGAATAGGCCTATTACCGCAATTAATCCTGTAAGTATTGTTTTAAAGTCAGGCCATCTGAAATTGATAATTGCATAAATGACAGGAACCAGTACCACGCTGACCCCGGTAATAAAACCCGCATTGGAGGCGGTGGTATACTTCAGTCCTACCGTTTGAAAGATATAACCGATGAAAAGAAAGAAGCCTAACAGACATCCTGCCGATAGGGTAGCAGGCTTGATCTGCCTGATATCATGAAATGAGAGAAGAACCAAAACAAAAAAGGCGATAATGAAACGAATACCTAAAAACAAAAAAGGTCCTATATCAATCAAAGCTTCTTTGACAACTACAAAGGTAGCTCCCCAAATAACAGCTACTAATAATATGGCCAATTCTGCCTGGGCTCTTGGGCTGAAGTTTGACAATTAACAGACCTCTTTTCTCATATATTAACCGACATAGTTTAACATAATTCCAAAAGCGAAACTATTCAATTAAAAATTACCTTTCCCCATAAATAATGACGCATTTGATCAACAGGTTTACGGATTTCTGAAAAGTAATGCATTAGAATATAAACTGGTAATTAAATACTTATATTTGAATTTAACATTGTCGATTATTTTATAACTCGTTATAATATCGATATAATGTATTGCGGAAATAGAATTTGAAGAAAGTAAAGGAGTGATAGGTTTAATGAGTAAAAAAATGAGATTGATTTTGTCTGGGCTGATTATTTTGGGATTAGTATTCGCCGTAGTTGGCTGTGGCAATAATGAACCGGCAGATCAAAAAGCGCAACCCCAGGAACAGGAAAAAACCAAGCTGGTAGTAGGTTCTGAAACTACTTTCCCGCCCATGGAGTTTATGGAGGGCGGAGAATATGTCGGCTTTGATATGGATTTGATCAGAGCTATTGCTGAAGCTGAGAATATGGAAGTTGAAATCAGCAGTCTCGGATTCGATGCCTTGATACCGGCAATTCAAACCGGTCAAATCGATTGTTCCATTGCGGCAATGTCCATAACTGATGAACGCAAAGAATCAGTTGACTTTACCGAACCATATTTCCAGGCCGGCCTCATTGTGGCTGTAAAAGTTGATAATAATGATATCAAGGGTTTGGAAGATCTGGAAGGTAAAAAGATCGCGGCCCAGATTGGGACTACCGGAGCCGACGCCTGCAATGGCGTGAAAGAAAAGAATGCTGCGACCGAAGTAAGCATCTTCAACAGTACCGGTGAGGCCTATATGGCGCTGGTAAATGGTGTGGTTGATGCCGTCATCAATGATCATCCGGTTACTATGTATTATGTTAACACCGAAGGCAAGGATAAAGTTAAAACTGTCGGGGAAGTATTTGCTGCTGAGGATAACTACGGGATCGCTGTAAAGAAAGGCAATACAGAATTACTTAACAAACTTAATGATGGTTTGGAAAAAATAAAAGCTGACGGAACATATGACGAAATTTATACCAAATGGTTTAAATAGTTTAATTCAGCCTGACTAAAATAAGCGCGGGCAAACCCGCGCTTTAATTTTTATATCGGAAGGATACCATTTATGCATGCTGCTGTACTGAATGTAATAACCGGCATGAGTATTTACGAATATTTAATGGATATCAGAGGATTCGTGATTCTCACATCGCATTTAGGCTATTTATTGGAAGGCGCCCTGCTGACTCTGAAAATTACCGCTTTGTCAGTCGCCTTTGGCATGCTGCTGGGATTAATTTTCGGTTTGTTCAAAATGTCCGGGAGCCGTATGCTGCGTTTTATCGCAGCTATCTATATTGATTTTTTTCGCGGCACCCCATTATTTGTACAAATATTGCTTATGTATTTTGGCGTATTGCCATTGATAATGGATAAACCGTCTCCCATTGAAGCAGCAGTTATTACCTGTTCACTTAACAGCGGAGCATATATAGCCGAAATTGTCAGAGCAGGCATACAGGCGGTCGACAAAGGCCAGATGGAAGCTGCGCGCTCTCTGGGGATGAATCAGGTACAGGCCATGTGGATGGTTATACTGCCGCAAGCCTATAAGATCGTAATTCCTCCTTTGATCAACGAATTCATCATGCTCTTAAAAGATACCTCCCTGGTTTCAACTATAGCGGCCGAAGAACTTACTCAGCGAGGCAGACTGGTTTATTCAACCTATTATGAAGCAGTATGGGTATGGGGCGGTGTTGCCGTCATTTATCTGATAATGACCAAAGTTTTGTCAATATTGGGTGACTATGCAGAAAGGAGATTGGCAACTGAATGATTGAAGTAAGAGATCTGCACAAAAGCTTCGGTCACCTGAAAGTTATAAAAGGGATCAGCTGCAGGATTGCACCCCGTGAAGTTGTGTGTGTAATTGGTCCCAGCGGTTCCGGTAAAAGCACTTTCTTAAGATGCGTAAATCAATTGGAACAGGTGGATTCCGGACAAATATTTATTGACGGACAGGAATTGACTAATCCCAGGACTGATATTAATAAAATCAGGCAGCAGGTGGGCATGGTTTTTCAGCTGTTTAATCTGTTTCCGCATCGCACGACTCTGCAGAATATTACTATGGCGCCTATCCATATTAAAGGCATGAATAAGCGTAAAGCCGAGGACATGGCCATGGAATTGCTGCGTAAAGTTGGATTAGTCGATAAAGCCTCAGTTTATCCGGCTCAACTTTCAGGCGGGCAGAAGCAAAGGGTAGCGATTGCCCGGGCGCTGGCCATGCAGCCCAAAGCCATGTTATTTGATGAACCAACCTCCAGCCTGGATCCGGAAATGGTGGGAGAAGTGCTGGCAGTAATGAAAGATTTGGCTTTGGAAGGGATGACTATGGTAGTTGTTACTCATGAAATGGGATTTGCGCGAGAAGTCGGTGACCGGGTATTGTTTATGGACGAAGGACTTATTGTTGAGGAAGGACTGCCCGGCCCATTATTTGATAATCCTCAAAACCCAAGAACCAAGGCATTTTTAAGTAAAGTATTATAAGATGATCTTTCCGGCTCTTAAATAAGTCCTGTTACTTGCTCAGCGGCCACGGTCTTAAATATTTAAAAGGGAAAGACAGAAATAAAGATTTGGAGTGTTTAAGTATAAAACAGGATCATGCCTTAAAAATATTATCCAAACTTAAAGAGAAATATCCCGATGCTAAAACCAGCTTAAAATATAACAGCCTTTTTG
This sequence comes from Syntrophomonadaceae bacterium, assembly GCA_035353375.1. Lineage (GTDB taxonomy): Bacteria > Bacillota > Syntrophomonadia > Syntrophomonadales > Syntrophomonadaceae > UBA1368. The sequence continues at coordinate 41,582 of DAOPZM010000014.1, read as the reverse complement.
AGCTAACAGTTGCAGTAGTCTTATCTGCTCAATCTACAGATAACCAGGTCAACACTGTGACTGAAAAATTATTTCAAGACTACAATGCTCCGGAAAAAATCGCGGCGATGGATACTGCTGAACTGGAGAAGCTTATCTATGGAGTAGGTTTATACAGGACCAAAGCCCGCAACATAAAAAAACTGGCTCAGTATTTAATAGAGAATTTCCGGGGGTCAATACCTGATGAATTTGCCGAATTGCTAAAACTGCCCGGAGTAGGAAGAAAATCTGCCAATGTGATTCTGGCGGTTGGATTTAACAAACCTGGACTAGGGGTCGATACCCATGTGCACCGGGTGGTTAACCGGATAGGTCTGGTGTCGGCCAAAAATCCTGAAAAAACTGAGCAGGCTTTAAAAGAGCTGATACCGGAAGAGCTGTGGGGAGAAGCCCATCATATTTTCATTGCGCATGGCCGCCAAATCTGTACGGCACGCAAGCCTGATTGCCAGGAATGTATAATAAATGAAGAATGCAGGAAAATATTAAATTAAAAGATATATTAAAAGGCTCATAAAGTTAAGAGTGAGTTTTTTATGATAGCAGATAAATAGTTGTTTACAAGGGTGCGGTATGCTAAAATGAATAAGATTTTTATAGAAAAGTGAACATGTGATAAGCAGAGATCGGGACAGTATGCGATGAAGGCAAATATTAAGCGAGTCTGGAATGGTGGAAGCCAGATTGATGCAGTTTCGCTGAAAATCACCCGGGAGCTTTCATTCCGAAATTATTTAGGTTTGAACGTCGCTCGCGTTAAGAGCTTAAAGAGGCATCAGCAATGATGTTATAAGGGTGGTACCGCGGAAGAATACCTTTCGTCCCTAGGGATGAAGGTGTTTTTGTTTTTTAATAACAAAATCGAGTAATGAGGTGAAATATTAATGGGCAAGGGCAAATATGATGATACTTTAAATTTACCCAAAACAGACTTTCCCATGCGGGCTAATCTTCCGGCCCGGGAACCGGAAATACTTAAAAACTGGGAAACAACTGATATTTATGCACGGGTACAGGAGAAAAATAATGGACGGCCAAAATTTATTTTACATGACGGGCCTCCGTATGCCAACGGAAGCATTCATTTAGGCCACACTTTAAATAAAGTTTTAAAGGACATAATTATTAAATATCATTCCATGACCGGGTTTGATACTCCCTATATTCCCGGTTGGGATACCCACGGTTTGCCCATCGAACAACAGGCTATAAAAGCACTGGGGCTGGACCGCAATAAAACTGATATAGTGAAATTCAGGCAGCATTGCCGGGATTATGCCTTAAAGTATGTAGATATCCAAAGAGAAGGTTTTAAACGCCTGGGCGTAAGGGGCGACTGGGATCATCCATATTTGACCCTGAACCAGGAATTTGAAGCTATTCAGATAAAAGTATTCGGCGAAATGGCGCTCAAGGGCTATATATACAAAGGCCTAAAGCCGGTTTATTGGTGTTATGACTGTGAAACGGCTTTGGCTGAAGCGGAAGTTGAATATAATGATAAAACTTCACCTTCAATTTATGTCAGATTCCCGGTAAAGGACGGTAAAGGGATCATTCCGGAGACTGCTTTTGTAATAATCTGGACTACTACTCCCTGGACGATTCCTGCCAATGCTGGTATTGCTTTAAATGCCAAATTGGATTATGTCCTGGTATCAGTTGATGAAAACCAGTATGTAGCAGCCAAAGGATTGCTCACCAGGGTCGCTGAAGAACTGGGTTGGAGCAGCTATAAGATTTTAAAGGAATTTAAAGGTTCCGAACTGGAAAGAGGAGTATGCCGCCATCCATTCTATGACCGGGATTCTTTGATAGTCTTGGGAGACCATGTTACACTGGAGGCCGGTACCGGCTGTGTTCACACTGCTCCCGGTCACGGGGAAGATGACTTTTATGTCGGCAAAGAATACGGCCTGGAAGTTATTTCGCCGGTCGACAACAGCGGCAGATTTACTGAACAGGCTGCTCCATTTACGGGCAAGCTGGTCAATGACGCCAATAAAGATGTAATAGAGTTACTTGAAGCAAAAGGAATGCTGCTGAAAACCGCCCGGGTCGAACACCAATACCCATATTGCTGGCGCTGCAAGCATCCCATAATTTATCGGGCTACTGAACAATGGTTTGCCTCAATCGATTCCTTCCGTCAGGCAGCTTTGGAAGCTATAGATAATGTGGAATGGATCCCGTTCTGGGGCAGAGATCGTATTTATAACATGGTCAGAGACCGCGGTGACTGGTGTATTTCCCGGCAGCGTACCTGGGGGGTGCCAATACCGATCTTTTATTGTGAAAAATGCCAGGAACCGGTCATTAATCAGCAGACTGTCGATCATATCAGTAATTTATTCAAAGAGTACGGCTCGGATGTATGGTTTGCCAGAACGGCTGAGGAATTAATACCGGAAGGGCTCGAATGTCCATCCTGCGGCGGTAAGAGCTTCCGCAAGGAAACTGACATTATGGATGTATGGTTTGATTCCGGTTCCAGTCATATGGCGGTACTGGAAACATATAAAGAATTGAGCTGGCCGGCTGACATGTATCTGGAAGGCAGTGACCAGCACCGGGGATGGTTTAATTCATCATTATCTACTGCGGTCGCCATCAAGGGAACTGCGCCATACAGAAAAGTGTTGACCCATGGGTTTACTGTAGATGAACAAGGTAGGAAAATGTCCAAATCATTAGGTAATGTAGTTGACCCCTTGAAAATGATCGAGCAGATGGGTGCAGATATTTTAAGGCTGTGGGTTTCTTCGGCTGACTATCGTAATGATGTATCAGTATCGGATAATATTATTAAACAAAGTGCGGAAGCCTACCGGAAAATCCGTAATACCTGCCGCTTTATGCTGAGCAATTTGTTTGATTTTAACCCGGAAACAGATACCGTCCCTTATGAAAAGCTGACTGATCTGGATAAATGGGCTCTGCTTAAAAAGGATAAACTACTGCGCAAAGTGACCCAGGCATATGAACAACATGAGTTCCATGTGGCTTTTCATTCCGTGCACAATTTTTGTACGGTTGACATGAGCAATATATATTTTGATATTTTAAAAGACAAACTATATTGTTCACTGCCGGATGATCCGGAAAGAAAAGCTGCCCAGACGGTGTTGTATGAATTGATCAATACGCTGGTGCTGATATTAACACCGGTACTGGCTTTTACCACGGAAGAGATATGGAGTCATATAAGGCGGGATGATCAGCCTGACAGTGTACAGCTCATGGAATGGCCGCAGCCTGATGACAAGTATCTCAATGATGAACTGGAACTCAGGATCGACAGATTACTGCAGGTCCGCGAAGTGGTGACCAAGGCATTGGAAGAAGCACGGGTAGCCAAAGTTATCGGCCATTCCCTGGGAGCCAGCGTAACTGTCTATGCCGGGGAAAATTGGCTCGATCTGCTTGAAAATACCACTGATCCGGAGAAGTTCTTTATAGTCTCAGCAGTAAAAATTACCGGAGCCCAGGCACCAGTTGCTGATGTTGTAAAATTGGAACATGTAAGTGGCATTGGGGTCAAGGTTGAAGCTGCCGAAGGGGAGAAATGTGAACGCTGCTGGATCATTGAGAAAATAACTGCCGACAGCGGGACATGTTTATGCAAAAGGTGTTCTGAGGTAGTTGACATACTGAAAAGCAGATAGGGGGTAATGCCTTGGGAGAAACAGAAAAAATAATAATTACCGTGCTGGGCCATGATCAGGTAGGAATAATAGCGAAAATCTCAGCTATATTGGCGCAAAATGATATTAATATACTCGATATCAGTCAAACGATTTTGCAGGGATTCTTTACTATGGTAATGGTAGCAGATATAGCCGGCAGCAAGCTGGATGTCGGAGATTTGAAAAAGCTGTTGCAGGAACAGGGCACAGCGATGAATCTTGAGATAGCTGTCCAGCATGAAGATATATTTAAATTTATGCATCGGATTTAAAGCAAGGGGGAAGATTTCTTCCCCTGATTACGTATAAAGAGGTGGGAAAATGCCTTTTAGTATCAGTAAAGATGAAATACTTGAAACGGTTAAAATGCTGCAGACCGAAAAGCTTGATATACGCACTATAACAATGGGAATCAATATTCAGGATTGCCGTGATATTGATGGGATTAAAACCGGCAAAAAAGTATATGCAAAAATAGCTGATTATGCCAAAAACCTGGTTCAAGTCGGAGATGATATAGAAAAGATCTATGGAATACCGGTTATAAACAAGAGAATAGCAGTTTCGCCGGTATCTATTGTCGGGAATGGACTTTCCCGGGAGGAAATGGTTACGATCGGCCGTTATATGGACCAGGCTGCCCAGGATGTAGGAGTGAATTTTATCGGCGGCTTTACTGCTCTGGTCCATAAAGGTTTCAGTAATGGTGACAGAGCTTTGATTGAAGCAATACCTGAAACATTGGCAGTTACTGAAAGAGTTTGTGCTTCAGTAAATCTCGGCACCACTAAAGCAGGAATCAACATGGATGCTGTTTATCAGATGGGACATATAATTAAAGCAACTGCAGAGCTGACCGGGGACAGAAATGGTCTGGGTTGTGCAAAATTAGTGGTATTTTGCAATGCAGTAGAAGATAATCCTTTCATGGCCGGCGCTTTTCATGGCATCGGTGAACCCGAATCAACAATTAATATTGGTATCAGCGGGCCGGGGGTTATACTGAATGTAGTTAAAAAGCATCCGGATATCAGTTTTGGCGACCTGGCCAATATCATCAAGAATACTGCCTTTAAAATTACCCGCATGGGAGAGTTGGTGGGCAGAGCAGCCTCAGAACGACTGGGAGTCCCGTTTGGGATCGTAGATGTTTCATTGGCACCTACCCCGGCTATAGGTGACAGCGTTGCAGAAATACTTAAGGCAATGGGCCTGGAGATGGTCGGGGCTCACGGAAGTACTGCTGCTTTGGCATTGCTGAATGATGCAGTAAAGAAAGGCGGGGCCATGGCTTCCTCTAATGTAGGAGGTCTGTCGGGAGCCTTTATACCGGTGAGTGAAGATGCAGGAATGATGGATTCAGTAGTTGCCGGGGCTTTAAATATCGATAAACTGGAGGCCATGACTTCAGTTTGTTCAGTAGGTCTTGATATGATAGCTATACCTGGCGATACATCTGCTGCAACAATTTCCGGAATTATAGCTGATGAAGCAGCAATTGGCATGATAAACCGCAAGACTACAGCTGTCCGTCTTATTCCGGCTCCCGGCAAGAAAGTCGGCGACTGGGTGGAATATGGCGGCCTGTTGGGCAGAGCACCGGTCATGGCAGTAAGCAATTTTTCGTCAGAGGCATTTATTAAAAGACAGGGAAGGATCCCTGCTCCTATTCATGCTTTAAATAATTAATTCTTTTAAGGAGCAATTTTTATCTGCAGTATCAATCCCAAACTGGTAAGCTTAAAGTGAAATGAATGTTATATATCCATCATGGCAATAATAACTATTAGTTAACAGGAGGGGAGTAGATTGAAGTATAAAATAGTATCGAAAAATGAGGAAAAGAGCAAGCTTGATCTGTTAACAGAAAAAATTGATGAACTGGCAATAAATATGGAAAAAATGAAGTTGGCAGAATATGTTGATATGTTAAATAATCCGCGCCGGCTGCTGTATATAAATTTCCTGCAGGGAATATCACGCGGATTTGGCACTGCAATCGGATTTACCATACTGGCTGCCATCGTCGTTTATATAATGCAGAGAATAATTCTGATCAATGTGCCGGTAATAGGAGAATTCATTGCTGATTTGGTGGAAATAGTACAGATGCAGCTGAGAATAGGAGCGATTATTACATATTTTTAATATAAATAGAGGTGCAGCTGTGGACTACAGGGAAAAACTTTTAACCAGAAAAACTGAACTTGAAGCGATCATACAAAAAAAGCGGGAGGCATTTCGAGTCCCCATGGCAGAAATGACTGATGAACTTTCGATGTATGATCAACATCCGTCTGACAGCGGTTCGGAATTATATGAACGTGAAAAAGATTTTGCCTATCTGGAATTGCTGGAATTCGAACTTAAAAAAACTGAGCAGGCCCTGGAAAGAATTGAACAAGGACTTTACGGGATTTGCGCTGATTGCGGAAAAGCGATAGAATCAGGCCGTCTCGAACGCTTGCCGGGCACTGCGCTCTGTATAGCCTGCGCCCGACAAAGTAAAGAAAACAGTCCGGGCATATATCAGTATAATTATAATGACTCACCGGAGGCAATGGAATTCGGCAAAACTTTTCAAACCGCCGGTTATGAATTTTATGAAGAATAATTAATAATATGATATGCAAGGAATATTTACAGAAGGTCTATTAGAAAGATAGAAGTATAAAATGATCAATTATGAGGATAATGTTTTTTATTCTTTTGACCGTAAACCTAATAATTGTTATTACACACAAATACCAGGGAGGAAAGTCGCGATGCGCATTGGAATATTTACTGACAGCTACAAGCCATATACCAGTGGGGTAGTAACTTCGATCTGTACTTTTAAAGCTGAGTTGGAAAAGCTAGGACATAAGGTTTATATTTTTGCTCCCAGTTATCACAACTATCATGAAGAAGAGCCGGACGTCTTCAGATACCACTCTGTACCGGCACCGACTAACCCGGATTACACACTGGCAATTCCGGTTTTACCTGGAATGAGGCAGCAGATAAAAAGGCTTAACCTTGATATAATTCATGTCCACTCACCGGCTATTATGGGCAGAGTCGGCATGCACTATGCCAGGCTGTTTCGTTTGCCGATCGTTTTTACATATCATACTTTATATGAGCAATATACCCATTATCTACCTGTGGCCCAGGTATTCGCCAAAGATATGACCGTAAAATTCAGCAGCAAATTCTGCAATGATTGTGATCATGTCATAGTACCTGCCCATGAAACACTCGAGTTGCTCAGTACGTATGATATTATTACTCCAATATCAGTCATACCTACCGGTGTTCCGCTGCACAAGTATGTTAAGAAAGAGGGGAACTGGCTGCGGGACAATTTCCCTATCCCGGCCGAAAATAAAATACTGTTATTTGTTGGCCGGCTTACCAAGGAAAAGAATCTGGAATTTTTGATCAATGCTTTTAAAGAAGTGCATGAAAAACGGCCGCATACTACATTGGTCATTACTGCTCAGGGGCCGCTGGAATCACATCTGAAAAAAATAGCATTAAAACTAGGATTAAATCTGGAGCAGGATATTATATTTTCCGGAGCAGTTCCTTATGATACGTTGATACAGGTCTATTATGCGGCTGATTTGTTTGTCTTTTCATCACTGACCGAAACCCAGGGGCTGGTTCTGATCGAAGCAATGGCGGCGGGGCTGCCGGTAGTTGCAGTCCGGGCCAGCGGGGTACAGGAAATGGTAGATGATGGTGTCGATGGAATTTTAACTGAGTTGGATATTAATCAGCTGACCGAAGCTATATGTAAAGTTATGGACGATGAAAACCTTTATAATTATTTTAAAACCAATGCTTTGCTGAAAGCCCAGGCTTTGTCATCACAGAACATGGCTCTGAAACAGGAAGCAGTATATGAAAACCTGTTGTCAAAAAAATTCTACCGGCCGCATCGTTTCATGGATGTCAGTTCCTGGTTTAGCAATTAGCTTCTGTTATATATAATTAATGCTAAAGTATTATTTAAACTGGGGGTGCCTGGCATACTCCAGTTTTGATATGGGAAAAATCACTGACGCTGGGCTTAAGGAGAGGGAATTATAGCATGAAATTTCTTAAGTTTATTGCTGTTATAACCGGTAAAGCAGCAATCGTTCTAAGTCGTATTGCCGGGAATCAAGGTACTGATTTTCCCGGGCGTATAGCTCGTAAAATTTATCCGCCAATCCTGTCTGAATCAGCCGGGGATATCAAGCGTGAAATAATCATTATAACCGGCACCAACGGCAAAACTACCACCAGCAATATGATCGCTGAAATTATTCGGGAAAACGGCTGTTCACTGGTACATAATACGGAAGGGGCCAACTTGCTCACCGGTATAACTACCGCGTTTATTTCCTCCGCCAGCCTTTTTGGCCGCTGCTCATGTGACTATGCGCTGCTGGAAACTGATGAAGCCAATGTTCCGTTGCTGCTGCAAGAAATTCAGCCTCAAGCCCTGCTCGTAACCAATTTTTTTCGCGATCAATTGGACAGGTATGGAGAACTGGACAATACCATCAGACTGATCAGAGATGCAATAAAAGGAAAGAAAGATCTGGAACTGGTTTTAAATGCTGATGATCCGCTTCTGGCAGATTTTGAACGGTACAGCGGCTTGAAGTCATGGTATTATGGTTTTGATGATACGGCATATGATGAGTTTGCCGGCAACAACACCCGCGAAGGCCGTTACTGTGTATTATGCGGACATGAACTTGATTATGAGCGTTATCATTATGCCCAACTAGGAAAATATCATTGCCCTGCCTGTGATAATCATAATCCTGACCGTGATTTTACGGGGCATGACATTAAGATGACACCTGAAATAAGTTTTAAAATAAATGAAATGGAAATAACCAGCCCCTATCAGGGTTTTTACAATGCCTATAATATATTGGCGGCAGTCAGCATGGGTAAACGACTGAGCATAGATGATGAAGTTATACAAAGAGCGATCATGAATTACCGTCCCCGGGCCGGCAGAATGGAGAAATTTTTCATAAACGGCAAACCATGTTTGCTGGTGCTGGTGAAAAATCCCGCCGGCTTTAACCAGATACTTAATATGATGACGCAGGATCCTGCCCGTAAAGGTCTGTTTATTGCCTTAAACGATAATGCTGCAGATGGCCGGGATATTTCCTGGATCTGGGATACAGAGGCAGAGATCATCGCTCGTACTGAAGCAGGAGTTGCGGAAGTAGTATGCGCAGGACAGCGCAGCGGAGATATGGCACTTAGAATCAAGTACGCCGGATTCGCTCCTGAATATATAAGGATCATATCCGGATTACAGGCAGGGATAGAGCAAACTTTGGAAATTGAAAGTGAAACAGCCTATATTCTTTGTACCTACACAGCATTATTTGAATGCCGCAAAATTTTAATCAAAATGCAGCATGATTCGGATGCAGTACCGGAGTATCGACGCAGCGGAGCCAGGAACTATTGATCAGAAATTGGGCCGTGACAGTTGACCGGAGAACGAATTTTAGAAGGGGAATTTAGTGGAGAAAATTATTATAGCACATATGTATCCTGATTTAATGGACCTTTATGGTGACCGGGGCAATTTGATCTGTTTGAAAAAACGCCTCAATGATTACGGCTGCCATTGTGAAATACGCCCTGTTTATCTCAAAGAAAAAATTGATTTCAAGAAGGTCGATATGCTCTTTATGGGTGGCGGTTCCGACCGCGAGCAAGGGCTGGTCTATAATGACCTGCTGATCAAAGCGGAACGGTTAAAGGAGGAAATAGAACATGGATTGCCGGCTCTATGTATCTGCGGGGCTTACCAGTTATTGGGCAAATATTATAAATCATTTGACGGGAGCATCATGAAAGGATTGGGCTTTTTTGACCTTTATACAGAAGGGCAGAAAAATCGCTTAATTGGAAATATCCTGATTGAAAGCGCGATAAGCGGGGAAAAGTATAGTGTGGTTGGATTCGAAAACCACGGGGGCAGAACCTGGCTCAATGATAATGATCTGCATCCATTCGGCACAGTAATAAAAGGGTTTGGCAATAATGGGAAGGACGGCAGTGAAGGCTTATGGTACAAAAATTTGATCGGCACCTACCTGCATGGGCCGCTTTTACCCAAGAATCCTCATATAGCCGATTATTTTATAAAAACCATAGCCGCCCGTAAAGGATTAACACTGGAAAAACAGCTTAATGATGATATTGAATGGTTTGCTCATCAGCAGGTAATAAAAAAGATGAAAGTATAAAGATATGAAGAGGAAATCAACCGTGCGATTCTGTTTTACTATGATTATTATAATATTATTTGACCAGCTCTCTAAATGGCTGGTAGTAAGCAATATGGAACCAGGCCAAAGCCTGCCGCTTATACAAGGAATCATTGACCTTACATACGTGCAAAACCGGGGTGCTGCTTTTGGCCTTTTTGATGGAAGCATCTGGCTGTTTATTATATGTGCCATTGTAGTAGTGGCAGCCATTAGTATATATAATTTCAGGCACCCGTTGCCCGGCAGTATGCAAATCATCCTGGGGCTTATTACCGGGGGAGCAAGCGGAAACTTCATCGACCGCTTCTTCCATCAGTATGTTATCGATTTTTTTGATCTCGGCTGGTGGCCGGTTTTCAATATTGCTGATATGGCATTAGTTTGCGGAGGTATACTGTTGATCATATATACCTATAAATATGAGGAGAATGAAAAATTAAATGACTAAACAAGAGTTATTGATAGTCAATGAAGAAATGGAAGGGGAAAGGCTGGATGCTTTTGTGGCCGAGCATCTGGAATATTTGTCCCGTTCCATGGTTAAAACCTTGCTGGACGATGGGCAGATCACAATAAATGGACAAAAACACAAAGCCAGTTATCGGATCAAAGAAGGGGAAGAAATTACAGTCAATATTCCTGAGCCAAAAGCAGTGGAAATAGTGGCGCAGGATATTCCCTTGCAGATTGTTTATCAGGACAGTGATCTGGTTATCATCGACAAACCTCAGGGGATGGTGGTGCACCCGGCTCAAGGCAACTGGGACAATACACTGGTCAATGCCTTGTTATTTCATGTAAAGGACTTATCAGGCATAAACGGAGAATTACGACCAGGCATAGTACATCGTTTGGATAAAGATACTTCGGGTTTACTGGCGGTGGCAAAAAATGACATAGCCCATCGCCATCTGGCGGTACAGATCAAAGACCATACTTTTAACCGGCAATATATTGCCCTGGTACATGGGATAATAAGCGAAAAACTGGGCAGAATTGAAGCGCCTATCGGACGCAGCAAAATTGACCGAAAAAAAATGGCGATTGATAAAGACGGCAAAATGGCAATCAGTGAATATCAGGTACTGGACAGATTTAAAAACTATTCGCTGGTCAAAGTAAAATTATTGACCGGCCGCACTCATCAGATCAGGGTCCATTTTGCGTATATCAACCACCCGGTTGTCGGCGATCCTCTTTACGGTCCGGCCAGAAAACATTTTGATATTAACGGGCAGGCGCTGCATGCTGGTGTTTTAGGTTTTGTTCATCCATCTACCGGAGAGTACATGGAATTTCATTCAGACATTCCGCCCTATATGCAAAATATCATTAATAATCTGGAAAAATAAATTGACATACAAATTACCATTGTTTAGAATCAGTATCAGTAAAGTTCCTTTAAGTTGGCCCTGTGAGGTTAGCAAGGCAAAAAGCATATAATTCTGTGACCTGCCTTTGCCTTGCTCAATTGGTAGGTTTTTTTATGTCATGCAGTAAGGAGGTTGAAAATTGGAACTGCGAGAAAAACATGTCCTGATGGATGAGATGGATATTAAAAGAGCCCTGACCCGCATAACCCACGAAATTATCGAAAAAAACAAAGGCGTGGAGGATGTAGCGGTAATAGGTATCAGACGGCGGGGCGGTCCCCTGGCATATCGCCTGGCAGAACGTATCGAAGCTATTGAAGGATTAAAAGTTCCTGTTGGTATTTTAGACATCACACTCTATCGTGACGATCTCACGACTATGGCATCCCAACCATTGGTACGCCGCACTGAAGTCAATTTCGATATCAACAATAAAATTATTATTTTAGTAGATGATGTATTATATACCGGAAGGACTGTAAGAGCTGCTATGGACGCGCTGATCGACATCGGCAGGCCACAATGCATTCAATTGGCAGTGCTGGTTGACCGGGGGCACCGGGAACTGCCTATTAAGGCGGATTATGTAGGTAAAAATGTCCCTACCGCCAAACAGGAAATTGTAGCAGTACTGGTTAAGGAATTTGATAATAAAGATGCTGTGATCATACAGGAGATAATAGATCAATAAAAGCCCTTTAAACTGGTCCGGGAGGCTGGCAAGGGAGTAAACGACTGGATGAAAGCCTTCCTTGCACGATAAAAAGGAAGGCTTTTGGTATATAAAATATTGAAAGGGGGACGCAGACAAAAATGAATTTAGCCCAAAAGAAGGATTTGCTGGGACTGAAAGACATGAGCAAAGAAGAAATCGAATTGATTCTGGAAACGGCCGTACCTATGAAAGACATTATCAAAAGAGATATTAAAAAGGTTCCAACACTAAGAGGGAAAGCCATGGTAACGGTTTTTTATGAGCCCAGCACCAGAACCAGAACATCTTTTGAAATTGCCGGCAAATACCTGAGTGCCGATACGGTCAATTTAGCCGTTGCTACCAGCAGCGTGCAAAAAGGTGAAAGTTTGAAGGATACCATCAAAACCATTGAAGTGATGGGCTTCGATTTAATAGTAATGAGACACTCAATGAGCGGGACCCCTCATTATGTAGCCCGCAATACTGACATGCGGGTAATCAATGCCGGGGATGGTGCCAATGAACATCCGACCCAGGCTTTATTGGATTTATATACTATTAAGGAGAAAAAGGGGACACTGGAAGGGCTTACGGTAACTATAGTAGGCGATATCCTGCACAGCCGCGTGGCCCGTTCCAATATTTACGGCCTCAGTAAATTCGGCTGTGAGATCAGAGTAGTCGGGCCGTCGACTTTGATGGCACCGGAAATAGAAAAATTAGGGGTCAAATGCTACTACGACCTGGAAAAAGCTTTGGCTGGAGCGGATGTTGTCAATATTCTCAGGATCCAGAAAGAAAGGCAGCATACCGGCTTGTTTCCCACTCTTGATGAATACGCCAATTTGTATATGGTAAACAAGGACAAACTTAAAAGGGCCAGGGAAGATGTACTGGTGCTCCACCCGGGGCCAATGAACCGGGGAGTAGAGATTGCCAGTGAAATTGCTGATGGTGCCCAATCGCTGATAAATGAACAGGTTACCAACGGAGTGGCAGTACGCATGGCATTATTATTCCTGATGATGGGAGGAACGCGCGATGAAATTACTAATTAAAAACGGCCGGGTGATCGATCCCATGAACGGGATCGATGAACAACTGGACGTTTTGATAAATAACGGCCTGATTGCGGAAATCGGAAAAAATCTGGCGGCGGGCAAAAATGAGCGGATCATTGATGCCGGCAGGAAAATTATCTGCCCGGGTTTTATAGATATGCATGTTCATCTGCGTGATCCCGGCTATCTGTATAAAGAAGAAATTGCTTCCGGCACCAGGGCAGCTGCAGCAGGGGGTTTTACCACGATCTGCTGTATGCCCAATACCAAACCGGTCATAGATAATGCTGCAGTTGCCGCTTATGTTCGCCAGATAGCAGCCAAAAGCGGCGTAGTAAATGTTTTGCCGATCGGTGCAATTACCAGAAATCAAAAAGGTGAAGAAATTACAGAGATGGCGGATCTGATCGCTGCCGGTTGTATTGCGGTGTCTGATGACGGCAAACCGGTCGAAAAGGCGGAAATTATGCGTAATGCTTTGGAATATGCCAAAATGTTTGATTTGCCGGTTTTATCCCATTGCGAAGATACCAGTCTGTCAAAGGACGGTCAGATACATGAAGGCTTTTATTCAACTTATTATGGTTATAAAGGCATACCGGCAGCCGCTGAAGAGATTATGGCCGCCCGGGATATCATTTTGGCTAAATTGACCGGCGGACATATACACATATGTCATGTTTCCAGCCGGGGTACGGTCGATATGATCAGAAAAGCCAAGGCCGAAGGGGTCAATATCACCTGCGAAGTTACTCCCCACCATCTGACTTTGACTGATAAAGCGACAGGTACTTATGATGCCAATACCAAAGTAAATCCCCCGTTAAGGTCTCAGGAGCATATAAAAGCTTTAATGGAAGGGATCGTGGACGGAACCATTGATTGTATAGCCACTGACCACGCCCCCCATGCACTGGAAAGTAAAGATTGTGAATATAATTTTGCCGCATTTGGTATTTCAGGCCTGGAGACGGCAGTGCCTTTGGCAATGAGTCTTGTAAACAAGAAATTTACGGTCAATAAAATGATTCATTTGTTTACGGCCGGGCCGGCGGGAGTTTTATGCCTGGATAAAGGCAGTATGGGTATTGGTGATACTGCGGACCTGACCATACTGGATCCGGAGAAAATCAAAACCGTAGATCCCAACAGGTTTTACTCCAAAGGCAAAAACACACCATTCGCCGGAAAAAAATTGAAGGGTTGGCCCTATATGACCATCGTGAATGGTAAAATTATAGCTGAAGATGGCAGGATGATCGAGGAGTGAAAAAAGCTCAAGGGTAACTGATTTTAGAAAACAGCAGGATATTTCCGGCCGACTCATAAACGCAGACAATAAAGCTGCAGTAAGGTTTAATTCAGCACCGCCATGATAAACAGATAATGTCAGGAGGGCTTTAAATGCCTTTGGAAAAGTGCAGAGTAATTGTAAATAATCAAATAGGCAGTGACATGTACCAGATGGAATTTATCAGTCCGGAAATGGCTGCCAGGTGCAAACCTGGGCAGTTTATCCATGTAAAGGTAAATACATTAAATGCTCCGTTACTCAGGAGACCGCTGAGTATTTACGATGTTGACAAAAAATTGGGCAGCATAATCTTGCTGTATAAAGTTGTCGGTCAGGGCACAGAATTACTTACCAGGATTCGCAGCAAAGAATATCTTGATGTTATGGGGCCGCTTGGGCAAGGGTTTAATACAAAACCCTCCGGCAGGCGAATTGTTTTGATCGGCGGGGGGGTCGGCATTGCACCGCTTGTATATCTGGCCCGGGTATTAAAAGAAAAAAACTACCAGATAAAAGTATTGCACGGCGCGGACAGCCGCCGGAACCTGGTCGCTGCTGAAAAACTGCAGGAAATCGGTGCAGAATTCTTAGCGGCCACTGACGATGGCAGTGCAGGCTTTAAAGGATTTGTGACCGATTTGCTGATAAAAAAAATAAATCCCCGGCAAGTTGATTATATATATGCCTGCGGACCCGAAGCGATGATGGCGGCAGCAGCAGAATATGCTACAGCAAATAGAATACCGGGGCAGGTTTCGCTGGAAGAGCATATGGCATGCGGGGTAGGAGCCTGCCTGGGCTGCGCCCGCAAACTGAAAAGCAGTGATGAAAACTATGTTAAAATATGCAAAGACGGGCCGGTATTTGATATAAACGAAGTGGAATTTCAAAAATACAGGGGGTGCCCGGATGAAAAAAGATGAAAAAATGTCAGTTAAACCTGATTTATCAGTAACTCTGGGGCCGGTTAAACTAAATAATCCCATTACGGCAGCCTCGGGAACCTTTGGTTATGGTACGGAATACCAGGATTATCTTAATATAAATAAGCTGGGGGCAGTCATCGTCAAGGGCACTACACTGGGGAAAAGAGCCGGGAATCCTCCACCGCGTATAATTGAAACTGCATCCGGGATGCTCAACGCAATCGGCCTGGAAAACCCGGGCATAGAAGTTTTTTTAAAGCAGCATCTTCCCCGGCTGCGGGAGAACCATGTAAATATCATTCTTAATATTGCCGGTAATACGATTGATGAATATGCAAAAATATGCTCTCTGGCTGAGGGGCACGAAGATATCCTGGCCATTGAGCTCAATATTTCCTGTCCCAATGTCGCCAGAGGAGGGCTGCAGTTTGGCACTGATCCGGATACGGTCGAACAGGTGGTAAGAGCTGTTAAAAACCAAACAGCGATCCCGATCATTCCCAAACTTTCACCCAATGTTACAGATATAGTGCAAATAGCCCAGGCAGCAAAAGCCGGTGGAGCTGACGCGGTTTCAATGATCAATACCCTGATGGGGATGGCAATTGATATTAAAAAGCGCCGGCCGGTATTAGGCAATGTTTTTGGCGGACTGTCCGGCCCGGCCATCAAGCCGGTAGCGCTGCGTATGATCTACCAGGTGTATAAGGCGGTTGATATACCGATCCTGGGCGGGGGAGGCATAATGAACACTGAGGATGCCCTGGAATTTATCATGGCCGGGGCGTCAGCCATTTCAGTGGGCACCGGCCTTTTTGTAAATCCGCGCCTGCCGCAGGCGATTATAGACGGTTTATATGATTATATGGCGGAAAACAGCATTGCCAGCCTGGAAGAAATAAAAGGGGCGGCAGTGATTTAATAGTTAAAGGAGGCAGCAAATTGCAGGCAAAAGAAAAAATTATTCTCGCTCTGGATGTTGACAATTTAGAAAAAGCATTAGATTTAGTCAGGGAACTGAAAGATCATGTCGGCATGTTTAAAGTCGGAATGGAGCTATATTACAGTACCGGGCCGGATATCGTCAAACGTATCAATGACCTGGGCGGCAAGGTCTTTGTCGATTTGAAACTGCATGACATTCCCAACACCGCAGGCGGAGCCGGCAGAGCTCTTACCAGGCTCAACTGTGCCATGTTCAATGTTCATGCTGCCGGCGGTTTTGAAATGATGCAGAAAACTAAAACTGAATCGGCTGATGAAGCTGCGAAACTGGGAATTACGCCGCCTTTACTGCTGGCCGTAACTGTTTTGACCAGTATCGCCCAGCAGCAATTGCAGGAAGAAATGATGGTAAAGGATTTGTCGGTCGCTGATTTAGTGGTAAAATGGGCTTTATTGGCACAAAAAGCTGGTATGGACGGGGTCGTAAGTTCTCCAAGGGAAATTGAGCTGATACGCTCAGCCTGCGGGCCTGGTTTTAAAATTGTAACCCCGGGGATAAGGCCGGCCTGGTCGGAAGCAGGGGACCAGAAAAGGATAACCACCCCCAAACAGGCTTTGGAAAAGGGAACCGATTACATGGTGATCGGAAGGCCGATCACCAAAGCGGAAAATCCCAAGCAAGCTGCCTTAAAAATAATCGAAGAATTGGAGAGTTGAGATTTATGTTAAACAACCAGCAAGCATTGGAAATATTTATTAATTCCGGAGCCTTGATGGAAGGGCATTTTAAACTTACTTCCGGACGCCACAGCAACCAGTATATGCAGTGCGCCCAGCTGCTGCAGTACCCTGATTTGACGGAAAAAGTTGCAGAAAACATTGTTCAGAATTTTAAGGACGATAATATTGATATAGTAATCGGCCCCGCCATGGGAGGAATCATCGTAGCTTATGAAGTAGCCAGGCAAATGGGTAAACCGGGTATTTTTACCGAAAGGGAAAACGGTGAAATGAAACTCCGGCGGGGATTTAAAATTGATCCCGGAAAACGTGTTTTAGTGGTTGAAGATGTTATTACTACCGGAGGTTCAGTTAGGGAAGTAATAGAAGTAGTTGAAAAAAGCGGCGGAGTTGTGGCCGGAGTTGCAGTGCTGGTGGACAGGAGCGCGGGCAAGGTTACCTTCGGGGTCAAACAAACGGCAGTGCTTACCCTGGATATAACCTCCTGGGAACCGGAAGACTGCCCCTTGTGTAAAGAAGGAAACACCGAAGCGATCAAACCAGGCAGCAGAAGCTAGGAGGATTACATTGCGGGTATTTTTAAACGGCAAACAAATGCCGTTTGTCGACGGCGGCTATAAATATGTTTTTGTAAAACCCTATGAAAAACACGCTTCCGAAAAAATAAAACGCGAACATGGGGAACTTTATCTGCAGATCTATGATAACGGAGTGCAGATCAGGACCCTGGTCACCCCGGAAGAAATCGCCACGATCATTAACCGGGAAGTAGCTGTCGATATAAAGAATAAACAAGTATATATCCTGGAAGCGGATACTAAATATAAGACCAATGATGACGGCAGCATAGAGATCCTGTGACACCTGGGGATGTTCCTTAAAAGTCAGACTCTGTAATGTAGTTTAAACGACAAAGTGCTCAATCAAACATAATGATTGGGCACTTTCTTCTTTTATAAATATTATTTATCATCTGGCAAGGAAAAGCTGGGATGATATGGAATTATAGAACAATAAGGATTTTTGATCCAAAATGATATGGATTTTGTAATAGTATGGAGGTACAGCGTGTTTACGGGATTTGCAATTTTCCTCTGGCTGTTTTTAATGCCTTTTCTTATGGGGTCATCTGTTGCTTTTCACTCAATAAATGAAAAAAAGAGATATGAATTACCGAAAATAGCCACTTCATTACCCGAAAAAGTACTCATCGGCGTTTGTGTAGGTATAATACTCGTTTTCTTATATATTTATACAATTTTTCCCTCGCTAATTCTTCCATATCCAATGATATATGGAGTTAATGCTGTAATATTGGCCGTTTTCTATATTATCAAAATTATTATTTCCTTGATTACCGGAAAGCCAATTTGTGTATTGATTAGCTTTTCCTTAATATCGTGGCTACAAAAGATTTTAATGTTATTATTATTCTGTTTAGTAATCTTAGTGACTTTAGAAAATCTCCACATTATTTCTACCTAAGGTGAATGCGTTTCGGATTTTAATAAGGTTTGGATATTCTGCTTCCTTGGTTCCTGAATTTAATCCTTTGTCATCCTGTAATAATCGCCCAGCCTGGGGAAATGAATGGTGAACCGGGTGTATTTTCCGTAAACAGAATCGATGGAAAGGTCATGGCCCAGCTTGTGGGCCAGTCTTTTGGCCAGGTATAGTCCCATACCGGTGGATTTGGTGAACTCCCGGCCATTGTACCCTGTAAAACCGCGGTCGAAGACCCGGCTTAGATCCTCCGGCCGGATACCGATCCCATTATCAGTAATGATCAGCCGTTTCTCCCGCTCATCCTCTTCACCATGGATCTCTATTCTACCGCCCTGGTTCGTGTATTTGAGCGCATTGGATATGATCTGGTCCAGGATAAACAGCAGCCACTTCTTATCCGAAGTGATCTGCAGATCCATGGAACGGGTTTCTATTCTTACCGCTTTGTGAATAAAAGTGGGGGCGTGTTTTTTGATCACCTGGTTAACCAGAGCTTTCAGCTCCAGTTCCTGCACAAAATAATCCTTGGAAAAGTCATCGATCTTGGAATAATAGAGGACCTGTTCCACCAATCTGTCGATGCGGTCGGTTTCCTGCCCGATGCTTGACAAGAGTTCAGCCTTGTCTTTGCCCGGGTTGTTTTCGATCAAAAGGTTGATGACGGCGATGGGGATTTTTATTTCATGGACCCAGGCAGAAATAAATTCGAAGTTGTCCTTTTTCTCCCCATAGATCTGTTCGATCCTGGCGTTTTGCTGATCCTGAGTTTGAGTTAAGAGCTTGTGAAACAGTCTCTGTTCATTACTGCGAGGTGCCGGCAAGGATGCCGGGCTGGCTTTTTCCTCAGCGATGGCCTTTTGTAATTGGATATAATACTGATTTTTCAGCAGATAGATGATCATCAAGTAGAGGGCAAACAGGAAGAAGGCGATGAGGTTGATATATACGATGTTATGTTTCCACACCTGAAAGGACGGATCCAGTAAGATGACCCATGTAATGAAGGTCATCAGTAAAGCAAAAAACAGGATCAGGCTCAGTTGGTCGGACAGATATTCTTTCAGTTTCATGGTATGATATACCCCTGTCCTTTTCTGGTCTGAATAAATTCATTCAGGCCGATATCTCCCAGTTTGCGGCGCAGGCGGTTGATGTTGACAGTCAAAGTATTATCGTCAACAAAGCTTTCGTCTTCCCACAGACCCCGCATGATTTCATCCCGGCTCACGATCTGGCCGGCTTTTTTCATCAGGATATAGGCGATCCGGTATTCATTTTTGGTAAGCTCTGCTTTATGGTTATCATATTGCAGGTGGGCATCATTCAGGTTCAGGATCACTCCGTTATGTTCCACGGCGCTGGCTTCATGCTCTGTATAGGAATAGGTCCTGCGCAGCAGAGCATTGATCTTGGCCATTAACACCTCCAGGGAAAAGGGCTTGGGCAGATAATCGTCCCCACCCATATTCATGGCCATGATGATATCCATGTTGCTTTCCCGGGAAGATATAAAAATGATGGGGACTCTGGATATTTCCCGGATTTTGCTGCACCAATAAAAGCCGTCAAAAGCAGGAAGATTGATATCCAGTAACAGCAGATGAGGTTCAAACTTTATGAACTCACTGAGAACTGCGGTAAAATCAGTTATGGCAAATCCTTCAAAACCCCATTTATTTATATTTTCCAAAACGATCTCACTCATCTTCGGATCATCTTCTACGATCATGATCTTAAACAAGGCCATCCCCCGTTCCTGACAGCTTACAAAGACTCTAGTCCTGCCGGTTCTTTTTTATTGTATCATTACTTTTGCCTTGCTGCGAAGATTATGACGATTTGCATGAATACGGGAAAAGCCCTGATGATCGGAAAGAAGGGCCCTTTGATCTGCTGGGTTACAAAAATGTAAGGATAAAGGTCGTTTTGTCATGGTGACAAATGGTATCGGGTCCCCTGGATGTGGCAAGATAATAGCAGAGAAGTAAAAAGATCATTACCGTGAAGTATAACATTAAAATATTTGGAAGTTTGAAGCGTAATGCAGAGATAATTTACGAGACCAAGAATAGTACGGCCAATGGCAGAGGAGGAATAATAAATGAATGAAGTCTTACAGGTAAGGAATCTGAAAAAGGTATACGGATCGCGGGGCGCTCTTTATCCGGCTCTGGATAATATCGATCTGGATATAGAGGCCGGTGAGTTTTTTGGTATCATGGGGCCTTCGGGGGCAGGGAAGACTACCTTGCTTAATCTGGCCGCCACCATTGACCGGCCCACCGGGGGAAGCATATATATCGATGGCACCGACCTTAATAAAATGAACGAAGAGCAGCTGGCTTCATTTCGGCGCAATAAACTGGGTTTTATCTTTCAGGATTTTAATCTTTTAGATACCCTGACCATCAAGGAGAACATAATCCTCCCCCTGACCCTGGCCAAGGTAAACGCTGCTGAAATCGAAAGGCGGGGACATGAAACTGCCCTGATGCTGGGGATCGATGACATTTTAAACAAGTACCCATATGAAGTTTCCGGAGGGCAGAAACAACGTGCAGCCGCCGCCCGTGCCATTATCCACAAACCCAGCCTGATTTTAGCTGACGAACCGACCGGGGCCCTGGATTCCAAATCATCAGCTGAACTGCTGCAGTGTTTGAGCTACTTAAATGAAAAGCAGGGTGCCAGTATCATGCTGGTGACCCATGACGCCTTTGCCGCCAGTTACTGTAAGCGGATCATTTTTATCAAAGACGGCAGGCTGTTTACTGAATTGAATAAAGCAGGCTCCCGCAAGGAGTTCTTCCAAAAGATACTGGATGTCCTGGCCGTTATGGGAGGTGACAATCGTGACATTATTTAGTCTCACCACCAGGAATATCAGGAAAAACATGCAGAACTATTCTCTCTACTTTGTTTCCATGGTTTTCAGTATCGTGGTTTTCTACATTTTCGTCTCCATTCAATACAACCAGCAGGTAGCTCAGACAATAGGGGAAACCACCAAAACTATGCTGAAGTTGGGTGCCATATGTGTCGCTGTTTTTTCAGCCATCTTTATGGGCTATTCCAATGCTTTTTTTACCCGCAAAAGAAAAAAGGAAATCGGACTCTATTCATTACTGGGGCTGCAAAAAAAACAAGTAGCCCGGATGCTTTTCTATGAAAATCTGGTCATGGGGGTTGTGGCACTTGGGGTGGGCATTATCGTGGGGAGTTTGTTTTCGAAACTTTTTGTGATGCTTTTCTTCCGGCTGATGGGCCATTTTGTGCAGGTCTATTTCGCTATTTCCCCACAAGCCATACTCACAACAGCGGCGGTTTTTTTATTGATTTTTACGGTGATTTCCCTGTATGCTTACAGTCTTATATATCGTTTCAAACTGGTGGATTTATTCTATGCCGAACAGAGCGGAGAAAGCGAACCTAAGGCATCACCTCTTCTGGCCCTGGTGTCGATCGCAGCCATTGGGGCAGGTTATGTTATGGCATTTCATTTATTTAATAACTTCAATCTTTATGCCCCTATGGTTCTGGCCTTGGTAATCTTAGGAAGCTATGGCCTGTTCCACTCTTTTATCGTTTTTGTCATCAGAAGGGCCCGGCAGAATTCACACCGATACTACCGGGGCCTGAATCTGATCAGCATTTCCAATTTACTGTACCGCATCAAGAGCAATGCCACACTCCTGGCGACCATCGCCATACTTAATGCCACAACGCTGACGGCTATGGGGATGAGTTATGGGATATATCAGGATATCAACAAGGCTGTCGACTACCATAATCCTTTCAGTTATGTGTATTGGAGCAATGACAGTCGGGATCAGGCAGTTGACCGGGTGCTGGCCAGATACCCGCAAAATCCTCTGCTCCATTCGGCCGAGATCAGCTTGATTTCGGCTCAGGCAAGTATGCCCGGTATTGATAATATGCATTTGGCTTTAGTTCCGGAAAGTAATTATAATGAACTGGCGCGGATAAAAGGTTGGGAAGAGGTGGATATCACCCGGCAGCAAGATGCAGTAATCGTCCATTCCGACTATGATACCCGGGAAGATTACGTGAATAAAACGGTGTCATTGGCATTGGATACACAAAGTAAACAGGATTTCTATATCACAGACCGCCGCCCCTGTAAGCTGACCAATAATACCAATACCTGGACATCTATGGTGTTAAGCGAGGCAGCTTTTGCACAGCTTACCAAAACACAGGAGCCCGATTCTCTGCGAGTATTGATGGTGGCCGATCAAAAAAACAGCCAGGCCTTAACGGCGGAACTGGAAAAGATTCTTCCTGCTTATACCTGGAATGCTTTCTACTCCGAATACATGCGCAACATGGAGCAGCGGGGCATGCTCATGTTCATCGGCGGCTTCCTGGGGCTGGTATTTCTGCTGGCGACCGGAAGTATCATCTATTTCCGGCAGTTAAATGAAGCCCAGAAAGAAAAGCTGAACTATCAGATCCTGCGCAATATAGGACTTAGCAGAAGTGAAATACACACCGCCATTAGAAAACAGCTGCTTTATGTGTTCCTTTTCCCGCTGATGATTGGTATCGCCCACAGCTGGGCAGCCTTGATGGCGTTGGCTGACCTGCTGGTAACCGATCTGGTAACATCAACGATCATAACCATCTTTGTGTTTACGGTTTTCTATTATATTTATTACCTGATGACAGTAAAATCTTATAACCTTATTGTTAATTCGCAAAGGTAAAGTGCCTTTGCCAAAAAAACCAGGAGCAGAACGCTCCTGGTTTTAAAAATCATTTATTATGTTTTAAACTCAATTAACAGATTTAATATTTAAAATAATTACAGATTGAATTCCAGATCAACGGTAGCTCCATCATAATGCTTCCGGGGTTTGACAGAGAGTTTATCAAAAACCGCCAGCATTTTTGTATTCTGGGTCAAAACCAGGGCGCTGAGCTTTTTGATCCCTCTTCCCCGGGCAAACATGATAAGGAATTCTGCCATAAATGTTGCAATCCCCCGACCCTGAAATTCCTCATCAACCAGGAAAGCCATCTCATAATTGTCTCCTTTGGGATAAGCTGCGTATCTGGCTTCCGCTACGATTCTCTCAATGTTTCCGTGCTGCAGGACTGCTACTATGGACATAATTTTTTCATAATCAACGCTGAGATATTTCTGCATGTTTTCATGCGGCATTACCCTGACCGGGGTAAAATACCGGTAATACTTGGAACGGTCCGAGAACTTATAAAAAAGCCGTCTCATCATGTCTTCATCGGATGCCCTTATCGGCCTGATTTTAAGCTCCAGTCCGAATTTAAAAGTTTTAACTGTTTCGATTTGGGTCGGATAGTTGGCCGCTATTGACCGGTATATCTGGTCAGGATAAAGATAACCTGCTTCTTTCGCCTGTTTGAAAAGAGCTTCCCGGTGATCGGGATGAGCGACCTCAATAAGGGAGAGAGCCCTTTCTCTGATTGACTTGCCGAAGAGAGAAGCAACGCCGTATTCGGTTACAACATATCTGGCAATGCTGAATGTTGACCTGACCCGGTCAGGATCCTTGTCATGGGATATTACTATGTTGCTCTCACCATTCTGGCCAACAGACTTTAAAGCGAAAATTACCTTGCCGCTTCCGGAATAGGCGGTCCCGACAGCAAAATTGAATTTACTTTCATATCCGGACAGAAGATCGTCGCCGGCAAACACCAGTACCCTGGCAGCAGTAATATCGATTTTCTCAACATTCATTATGCTGATAAGTTTTGAAATGCTCCTTATTTCAAGCGGATTGGCCAGTCTCGAAATCGGATAAAATCCAAAAAGTTGATTATTGTTAACAAATTCATAAAGCTCTTTGGTGCCGTAACAGTAACTGGTAGATATCTGTCCGCCATATTCTCGCTTCCGGTCGATTGAAACAGCGCCGGCCTCAACAAGGTCAATTATCCAGTCGGATACTACATTGGTGAAAATACCAAGATTTTTCTTCTCGCGCAGATGAAATGCGATCGCGTCAAAGATTCTCCCCGCATGCAGAACAACAGTTGAGCCGTCCTCAATAAGATTGCTTATATGCCAGCCGATCTTGGCCTGAACACTGTCATACGGCTTTCGTTCCCGCTCTATGATAGGTTCGCTGCTCAGGATCACATGATCTACCTGATCGATATGAATTAAAGTTTCACCGTAAGTAACAGGTATATTCGGATTTACTTCCGCAATTACAATGGCGGCGTTTTTTATGACCGTATCTGCTGTGTCGATGGCAACACCAAGGCTCATAAAACCTCGTTTGTCAGGCGGGGATGCAGATACTACTGCCACATCGATCTCGATGGCTTTTGTTGCAAAGATATAAGGGATTTCCAAAAGATTGGCGGGGAAATAATCGATTTTTCCGTCCGATATATCTTCAACAGCAGTTTCTCCGCTTCTAAAAGTCTTATAACGGTAGTTATGATAGTCAGATGACTCATGTTTAAAATAGAAACCTGAAGAGAAGACCTGGATAATTTCAAGATCAAAACCCTTCAATTTATCTGATGTTGTGATAGCTTTGGCCGCTAGTGCAGGTATTGCCGGGCCACTGCTGAAGAAGATCCTGTTCCCGGGTTTAATAAGAGATATGAATTTTTTAAGATCAATGATTTTATTATTGAAATTCTCTGGTTCATACATGCAACATCTCTCCTATAACAGATTGATCCTGAGGATCGGCCATTATCGTCCAATAATTATCATAAATAACCATCCCGGGTTTGGCTCCGCCCGGTTTTTTAACATTTAAACGGAACGTATAATCAACCGGTACTTTATTCGACAGCCGGGCTTTACTGAAATAGGCAGCCAGGGCAGCCGCTTCCTCAATAGTTTTGTCAGGTACATCATTGATCGAATTGATTTTATTGTTCAGGCGCACAATTACATGGGAACCGGGAATATTTTTGGTATGCAGCCACAGGTCGTTCCGGTCGGACTGCTTTAAGGTCAGCAAATCATTCTGGTGATTATTCCTGCCCACCAATATCTCCAGACCATCACTGGAAATATATCGGCGGGGAGTACTTTTTTCTTTGAGCGCCGTTTTGACGGTTTTACTTTTAAGGTAGCCTTCCTTTACCAGTTCCTCAACGATTTCTTCCAGTTCCAGCATTGATTCGGCCTGGGATAAGGCCAGGCTGACCGATTCAAGATATTCGATCTCCAGCGCATTTTGCTGCAGAAGCGTTTCCAGCTTTAGTATTGCCCGGCGGCTCTTATTATAAATTTTAAAATATCTTTGCGCATTTTGAATAGGTGTATATCGAACATCCAGATCGATTTTTTCCGGCATATCGGTATAGAAATCGTTGAGTGTAACTTCGGTTTCTCCTTTAGTGACAGTATGGGCATAGGAAGTCAGCAACTCACCCCAGACTCTGTATTTTTCATTTTTCAGAGCATTGGCAAGGTCGCCTTCCTGAAAAAACCTTTTTTTATTGGCTTTATCAAGCAATTCTTTTATGCGGCGCTGATAATTGCTCCGAAATGATTCCAGATGCAAAATCTGCCATTTAGTGCTATAAAAAATATCGCAGACCTGATTCATGGTCAAAGGTTCATCAGCAGTTCGTTGCTGCAGAAGATCAAAAGGGGAGTAATCCGCCAGCTGGTCCTTTTTATATATAAATGTTGGTTCTGTTAACCCTGCAGTTAAATTGTTCAGGCATTTCTGCAAGAACATAAATAGAGTATCCAGTTCATAGATACCGCATTGTTCAGCGGGCAATGAAGGATCCAGACCGGCAGCGTAACAAATATCTTTTGATGCCACCGGACTAATGCCGGAAAATATATCGAATAAGGCTGTTCCCAGCTTACTGTCTTTCTCTAAGGACCAGACCCGGGCGCTGAATTCTTCCGCCGAGGTAATCAGGGGATCAAGTTTACCTTGTTCGGGTGGAGTCACATATATTTTCCCCGGCATAACTTCGCGGTATGAATTTACATCACTGTCGAACCTTTTAATGGCGTCCAGAATGATATTATTGGCCGGATCGATGAGAATAATATTGGAATGCCGCCCCATGAATTCACATATCAATAATTTTTCTTTCCACTCGCGGAAATCATCCAGGGCCTCTATAGTAATATGAACAACGCGTTCAAAATCAATCTGTTCAATAGCCTTGATTTTACCGCCCTCCAGGTATTTGCGCAAGAGCATGCAAAAACCGGCGGGAGTTACCGGGTTAGGTTTTTTGTTGTTATCCAGATGGATCCTGGCCCAGTTGACATTGGCGGAAATTAATAAGCGTAAATGATTGCCGGTGCCTGCCTGTCTGATCAGGAAAACCAACTCATCTTTTTCCGGTTGAAATATTTTATCGATACGGGCATTGAAAAGTGTCGGTTTCAATTCGTCAGTGACCGCCCGTATAGTTAAGCCATCAAAAGGCACAAGCCATTCCTCCTTCGGTATATGAATGAATATATCATTATGAGCCAAGTAATACAAACAAGATTCAGGAGCTGTAATTTATAGTATAATAAGACTTATTTAATTTAAATTGCGTATCATTTGGTTTGCTTGACTGCTGCTCAGAAATGGATAACACTAATTGTTAAGAGATATGGGAGGTAAATGATGGCTGATAAGATCAAAGTAGTAATTGCGGGTGCGCTGGGGAAAATGGGACAGGAAACGGTCAATGCCATTTTGAATGACGAAGAATTGCAATTAGTGGCGCTGGTTGATGTCAAAAAACCAGGTGATACTAATATTTTTACTGCTGCGGCAATAAAAAACCTGCCCCCAATAGATAACGACCTGATTGAAGTAATTGATCGCACCAAACCGGATGTATTGATCGATTTTACCAATCCCCAATCAGTATTCAGCAATGCTAAAACTGCATTGTTAAACGGTATAAGTTGTGTTTTGGGAACAACGGGCTTAAACGATATTGAAATTGAACAGTTGGAGAAAATGGCAATTGATAAAGGCGCAGGAGTTGCTATTATACCTAATTTTGCGATCGGCGCTGTCTTGATGATGAAATTTGCCCGGGAAGCAGCCCGCTATTTTAATGATGTTGAGATAATAGAACTGCATCATGATCAAAAACTGGACGCACCTTCAGGAACCGCTATCAAAACTGCGGAAATGATAAATGACTCAAGGAGTCTGACCGCGCCGAAAAATTTAAAAGAGTATGAAAAAATAGCCGGAGCCCGCGGGGGAGATGTTGATGGAGTAAGGATCCACAGTGTCCGTTTGCCCGGGCTGGTTGCCCATCAGGAAGTAATTTTCGGAGGTGCAGGCCAGACTATGACGATCAGGCATGATACTATTGACCGGGCCTGTTTTATGCCGGGAGTTGTTATGGTAACCAAAAAGATTCTTAATTATAAAGGGTTGATCCATGGCATGGACAAGTTGATGTAAACTTAATTAAATAATTTAATGGGCGATACAGGTAACGCAGCACTCAATGCCGCAACTGATTCAGCAAAAGAGCTGCTGTTGAGGTTGCGTTAAGCCATTTTCGATATTCTGACGGGAGGAAACTCCCGCTTTTTGTTTTCTGATAAAAAAGCTGTGGTAACAAGACAAGCACCGCAATAGACCGATATACATATAATGCTATTAATTATGGGCAGTAAATTTTTCAATGGGGGGATTTGATTTGAGCTCGGTTCTGTCTGGGGTCAAGATAGCGGTATTAGGCGGAGACGACCGTGAACTGATTCTGATCAGTGAGCTGGTAAAAATGGGAGCAACCATAGCAGTAGCTGGTTTCCCCAGGGAAAAAATGGTACAGGGTGCTTTTGCGGTAAATTCAGTTGAAACTGCCTGTAAAGATGCAGAAGTGATCATATTGCCATTACCGGGAACAGATGCGGAAGGAAGAATAAGAGCGGTATATGCAGAAGAAAGCCTGATACTGACTGAAAAGGCAATAGCCAGTATTGCGGAAAATGCACTGGTATTGATCGGCTCTGCCCGCCAGTATCTTAAAGATTGGGCTCAATTATATAAGTTTAATCTGGTAGAAACAGTCGAACTGGATGAGATAGCTATTCTCAACTCTATTCCTACAGCTGAAGGAGCAATACAAATTGCCATGGAAAACAGCAAAATCACATTGCATGGCAGCAAGGCCTGTATTATCGGTTTTGGCAGAATTGCCATCACCCTGGCCCGCACCTTGAAAGCTTTAGGCGCCAATGTTTTCGTAGTAGCAAGAAAACGGGGGCAACTGGCGAGGGCCGTTGAATTAGGCTGTATAAAAGCAGGCTACAGTGAATTGCCAGGCATCCTGAATGAAGTAGATTTTGTTTTCAATACAGTACCGGCCATGATATTAAATAAAGAATTACTGAAACATGCCAACCCGGGATTAATAATCATTGATCTGGCCAGTCAGCCGGGAGGGACAGATTTTGAAGCCGCCAACCGTTACGGATTAAAAGCCATTCTGGCGCCTGGTTTGCCGGGAAAGGTTGCGCCGATTTCTGCCGGTCAGATTCTGGCTGAAATTATTCCCGATTTGATCATTGAGGAGTTGTCAAAATCAGATAAAAATTTGCTTTTCGGTTTGAATTAGGGGCAGGAGGTGAAAAAACTGTACAGGAACAGATTAAGAGGAGTTAAAGCAGGAATCGTTTTGACTGGTTCTCACTGTACCATAGCTGATGTAATACCACATATCAAGCGGCTGAAAGATGAAGGTGCCAAGATATTTCCGATCATGTCTTATTCAGTCGATAATACCGATAATCGCTTTTATAAGGCAGAAGATCTTAAAAATGAAATCAATGCCATTACTGATGAACCAATCATCAACACTATAACCGGAGCGGAGCCTATCGGGCCAGTCAATTATCTTGATATAGTTGCGGTAATACCAGCAACTGGAAATACCATTGCCAAACTGGCCAATGGAATTATTGATACACCTGCTTTAATGGCAATCAAAGCCCAGCTGAGAAATCAAAAACCGGTTGTGATCGGAATATCGACCAATGATGCTTTAAGCCTCAATGCCAAAAATATTGGGTTATTATTAAATATGAAAAATATATACTTTATACCTTTCAGGCAGGATAATCCTGAAGTGAAAGCCAATTCGATATTATTCGATATGGAGAAAATTACAGATACCATATGTTTAGCCCTGCAAGGGAAACAAATTCAGCCTGTTTTACTGGGGCCCGCATAATTTCTTGAGAATAACGCTTTTATTGTGCTACAATACTGCATAGATATTTATTGCAGGAGGTTTTTATTGTGGCTGGCGGAATTAATTTGGCAATAGTTGGAGCAACGGGTGCAGTGGGGCAGGAAATGTTAAAAGTATTGGCCGAAAGAAATTTCCCGCTGAAGGATTTAATACTGCTTGCTGACCCAAAAGAAGCAGGGAAAACAGTTAAATATAAAGATAATGATCTTATCGTACAGGCAGCCAGTCCGGAAATATTTGCTCAGGCAGATGCAGCACTGTTTGCGGTCGACTCAAGTATCAGTAAAATTCTTGCCCCTATGGCGGTCAAAAATAAATGTCTGGTTATTGATAACAGCAATGCTTTCAGGCTTGATGATAAAGTGCCACTGGTAGTCCCGGAAGTAAATCCCGAAGATATAAGTTTACACCAGGGGTTGATTGCCAATCCCAACTGTTCTACCATAATTATGGTGGTAGCCATTAACCCGATCCATAAAGCTGCCGGTATAAAAAGAATAGTAGTATCGACATATCAGGCAGTATCAGGAGCAGGTGCGGCCGGAATAATTGAATTGACTGACAGTGTGGCAGCTTATCAGAGCAAAATGAAACTGGAACCGAAAGTATTTAAACATCCCATTGCTTTTAATGTTATTCCTCATATTGATATTTTCGAAGAAAATGATTATACCCGGGAAGAAATGAAAATGGTCTTTGAAACCAGAAAGATTTTGCATGACAGTGAGATAAATATTGCTGCTACTGCAGTAAGAGTACCAGTTTATCGCAGTCATTCCGAGGCCATTAATATAGAGACCAAAATTAACATAACTGCAGAACAGGTGCGAAATATTTTAGCTGTTGCCCCCGGGGTAATCATCCAGGATAAACCGGATGATAATATTTATCCTATGCCTTTATTTGCTGCCGATACTGACGAAGTTTATGTAGGCAGGATCAGAAAAGATATTTCTGCCGATAACGGGATAGTATTATGGGTAGCTGCAGACCAGATCAGAAAAGGCGCTGCCACCAATGCTATTCAAATAGCCGAATATGTTGTAAGTCATAGTCTTTATTAAGAAGGTGCGGGAATTGAAAGTAATTGTACAAAAGTTTGGGGGATCATCTGTTGCGACTCCGGAACTGAAGAACCGTATCAGGGAAATAATCGATGAAACCAAAAAGGAAGGTTATGCCGTTGTTACGGTGGTATCAGCCATGGGAAGGGAAAATGACCCTTATGCGACCGACACCCTGATTAATTTAATTAAACAGGTAAATGCCAGGCCGTCATTGGAGGAACTTGACCTGATAATGTCCTGTGGGGAACTGATATCCGGAGTGATCCTGGCCAATTATCTTACTGCCAACGGAATCAAAGCCTGCTATTTAAGCGGTGAACAGGCTGGAATAGTGACTGACAGCAGCTTCGGCAATGCACATATCCTATATGTTAAGCCGCAAAGGATCATTGAATGTCTTGAAAATGATATAGTACCGGTAGTAGCCGGGTTTCAGGGAGCAGATGAAAAAGGCTGCATAACCACCCTGGGAAGAGGCGGCAGTGATACTACTGCCAGTGCCCTGGGTGTGGCTTTAAATGCGGAAATAATTGATATATTTACCGATGTGGACGGAGTGATGACGGCAGACCCTCGTATTGTTGAAAATGCCCGGGTTCTGCAGTCCATTACCTATAACGAAATATGCCAGCTGGCTCGCGATGGGGCGAAAGTAATTCATCCCCGGGCGGTCGAAATAGCGATGCAGTATAATATTCCTATTCGGGTCAGGTCAACTTTGAATAGTTCCGAAGGAACATTGGTTACCAACCAGAATATTGATATGAAAAACAACATACACATGATCAGGGATAATCTTATAACCGGAATTACGCACACTTCCAACCTGGCCCAGGTCAAAATTGACATAAGCGATCTGGAAAACAAAAAAGGCATTGAACTGACTGTATTTAAAGCTATGGCCGCAGCCGGGATCAGCGTTGATTTTATCAATGTACAGCCCAATATCATCATGTTTACAGTTATGAATAATCAGGCTGCCCAAACCGAAGAAGTTCTAGAAGACATTAGCCTAAAACCGGCGATAGAATTGAATTGTGCAAAAGTTGCGATAGTTGGAGCCGCAATGACAGGAATACCAGGTGTTATGGCCAAAGTGGCAGAAGCTATGGTGGAAAATGATATTGAAATATTACAGTCAGGTGATTCATATACTAATATATGGTGTCTGGTAAAAAAAGACAATATGTATAAAGCAGTAAAAGCACTGCATGACAAATTTGAATTAGGCTGTTAAAGAATCAGGAATGGCGGTGAAACAATTGGTATTTCCAAGACTTTATACAGCAATGATAACTCCATTTAAAGATAATCTGGAAGTTGATTTTGACGGGGCAGCACAACTGGCTGAGTACTTGATCGACAACGGCAGTGACGGGATAGTAGTGTGCGGGACTACCGGAGAAGCCCCGGTCCTTTCGGTTGAAGAACGGCTTGGACTCTATACGGTCATACAGAATAAAGTTGGGCATAAAGCTGAAGTGTGGGCCGGTACCGGTACAAACCATACGGAATTTTCCGCCGAACTAGCGAAAAAAGCTGAGAAATGCGGTGTTCATGGTATCATGCTGGTTACTCCTTACTATAATAAACCCAACCAGCAAGGGCTCTATGAACATTTTAAAAAAATTGCCGACAGTATATCATTACCGGTAATGTTGTATAATGTTCCGGGCCGGACATCTTGTAACCTGTTGCCCGATACCATTAAAAAATTATCCGCAGTAGAAAATATTACTGCGGTTAAAGAAGCGTCCGGCAATATGGATCAGGTCTCATTATTAATCTCATTGATCCCGGAAAGAATGGCCGTTTATTGCGGGGATGATTCACTGACCCTACCGATGATGTCATTGGGTGCTCAGGGAGTAGTAAGTGTAGCATCCCATCTGATTGGGAACGATATTCGGCAAATGATGGAAAGTTTTTGCGCCGGTGAGGTTGAAAAAGCCAGAGCCATACATCAAAGGCTATTCCCTTTATTCAGAGGATTGTTTGTTACCAGCAATCCTATTCCTTTAAAAGCAGCGCTGAACATGATGGGACTTCCCGCCGGAGGATTAAGATTGCCTTTGGTAAGTGCCAATGAAGAAGAAAAACAATTTATTAAAAAATTAATCTCAGATATGGGTTTATTAAAATAGACATTGAAGAACAATATAGTATAACAAAAAGTTGGGATGCCTGATTTCTTGGTATACATACCAGGACAGGCTTAATAAGTTGTAAGATATTTTTATATCGCTTATAATATTAAAAGACAATTTGAGCGGATTTACATAAAAAACTGAATATATAAAGGAGGTGTTTGGATGTCTGAGGATGATCTACGCATACACCTAATTCCTTTGGGCGGTATGGGGGAAATAGGGAAGAATATGCTAGCAATCAGATGCCAGGACACTATTGTTGTCATTGACGCCGGTTTAATGTTCCCGGAAGAAGAACTTTTGGGAATTGACATCGTTATCCCCGATATAACTTATTTGATCGAAAATAAAGAAAAAGTTAAGGCTATTCTGCTGACCCACGGGCATGAAGACCATGTGGGGGCGTTGCCCTATGTCTTGAAAGAGCTGAATGTGCCTATTTACGGCAGCAAACTTACTTTAGGCCTGGTAGAAGCCAAGCTTAAAGATAATAACATGGATAATATTCAATACCATGTAGTAAAACCCCGGGAAATGATAAAAATTGACAATATGGAAATTGAATTTTTCCGGGTGAGCCACAGCATACCTGACTCTATGGGCATAGCCATACACACACCGATCGGCATTATATTGCATACCGGTGATATAAAACTGGATCAGACCCCGGTTGATGGGGAGTTGGTAGATTTCAGGAAACTGGCGGAACTGGGGGAAAAAGGCGTATTGGTTATGCTGGGCGACAGTACCAA
Source organism: Syntrophomonadaceae bacterium (assembly GCA_035353375.1). Classification (GTDB taxonomy): domain Bacteria; phylum Bacillota; class Syntrophomonadia; order Syntrophomonadales; family Syntrophomonadaceae; genus UBA1368. The sequence goes on along the minus strand of DAOPZM010000014.1, from coordinate 7,838 downwards.
TGCCGAACGCTCAGGTTATACAATGTCGGAAAAAATAGTTGGCAATACATTTATGGAGCTTTTCGCTAAATGCGAAGGAAGAATTATTGCTACTACATTTGCCTCCAACGTTCATAGAATTCAGCAGGTAATTACAACCGCGGAAAAATATGGCCGAAAAGTTGCTGTAGTAGGCCGCAGTATGGTTAATAATGTTAAAATTGCCAGTGAATTAGGCTATATGGACATACCCGCAAACATTCTGATCGAAATTGAGGATATCAGCAAATATGCCAACAACCAAATTGTGATAGTTACTACCGGATCTCAAGGTGAGCCGATGTCAGCTCTGACCCGTATGGCGACCGGAGATCACCGTTGGGTTTCGATCCAACCTGGCGACACAGTAATAATTTCCGCCACTCCTATACCCGGAAATGAAAAATTGGTTGCCAAAACAGTTGATTTACTATTCAAGCAGGGAGCAGAAGTCATTTACGACAAAAGCAAGGGAGTCCATGTGTCAGGACATGCTGCAGAAGAAGAATTAAAAATACTTATAAACCTGATTCGCCCCAAATTTTTTATTCCGGTGCACGGGGAATACCGTCATCAGATGAAACATGCCAAACTGGCTGTCAGCCTTGGAATCAGTAAATCCAGAATATTTGTGGCCGAAAATGGCCAGGTTATTGAACTGGGACAGGACCAGGGAAATTTTGCCGGAAAAGTTACGGCCGGAAAAGTACTAATTGACGGTTTGGGCGTCGGTGATGTTGGGAATATTGTTTTGCGGGACCGCAAACAATTATCAAAAGATGGAATAATGATCGTAGTAGTTACGATCGACCGGGAAAAGGCGGAAGTAATATCCGGTCCCGATATTGTGACCAGAGGTTTTGTTTATGTAAGGGAATCAGAGGAATTGATCGAGGATGCCAAAGAAAAAGTTCGGGAAGCATTAGATATTTGCTCCAAAAAACATATTACTGAATGGGCAGTAATCAAATCGCAGGTAAAAGATAAACTGGGTAAATACTTGTTTGAAAGAACCGGCAGAAGGCCGATGATTTTGCCGATCATTATGGAAATCTAACCAGAGCGTCAAAAACGGCTAAAAAGCTGCGTTAACTCGGAAGGCCCGTTTAATCGTCGTACCTAATGTGCGCCTCAATCACGTCCCTTCCGGTTGCGTTGCTCTTAACCTTTTTTGATCGCTCTGATAGGATATGACTTTATAATACTCTAAGACAGATCACCAAAACGATCTGTCTTTTTGGTTTTTAAGCATTGTTTGCATGATTTCATTTAGGCGGGAAACTATATAAACATAACAAAAGTCTTTCGTATGAAAGGAGTTAATATTTTGGGCGCAGATACCAATACCTCGGAAGCCAATCAGGAAGAAAAACTTGAGAATATCAAAGAACTTGGCCAAATGGAAATCCCCGGTTATAAGAGTGAAATTCATTGTTTGACCATTAACGGGCAGGTAGAGGGACATATGGTCCTAGCTCCTCAGAACAAAACTACCAAATACGAGCATGTTATTCCGCAGTTGGTGGCAGTAGAGGAAAATCCCAATATAAAAGGGCTGTTAGTAGTTTTAAATACCGTGGGCGGCGATGTGGAAGCAGGGCTGGCTTTGGCAGAAATGATCGCCAGTCTGTCAAAACCGTCAGTTTCAATAGTTTTAGGAGGAGGACACTCAATTGGCTCCAGCATAGCAGTTAGTGCTGATTATTCATTTATTGCTCCTTCGGCCACCATGACGATCCACCCGATCCGCTTGACGGGCCTGGTGATAGGAGTACCGCAGACTTATGAATATCTGGATAAAATGCAGGACAGAGTGGTTAAATTCATTATTGGACACTCAAATATCAAAGAGGCAACTTTCCGCGACTTGATGTTTAAAACCGGTGATCTGGCACGGGATATAGGTACAGTCCTGGTGGGTGAAGATGCAGTTAAATGCGGATTGATCGATCAGGTTGGCGGCCTTAAAGACGCTATTCAAAAACTAAATGAACTAAAAAGTCGAACTGCGGGGGTGCTGCAATGATATTCTATGACCCGGATCCGCTGCAATTACTCAGCGAACAGGAACCGACCAATTTTATTACCGTCAAACTGCCATCCGGCGGTTTCATTCTGGCAAAACCTTCCGGTAATTATGAAATGCAGATAGTTAATATTATTTCAACCGACCCCCAGGATTTTATGAATATAAGATTTCAGCCGGGAAATACGCTCAAGATGAAATTAACCGTTGAAAGTCTTGAATGCCAGACTGATCTGCAAATAAAATAAGGCAAACAGACTGAATACATCTGTTTGCCCTGAAACGTCAGAAAGGCTGATTAATACAGGGTAACTCCCCTTTCGGGGAGCCCCCCGCACCTTCTATTCCCCAATGAAATTTGCCTTTCTGTTTTCTGCAAATGCGGTCATTCCTTCTACCTGGTCTTTGGATGAAAACAGGTTGGCGAATTTTTCTTTTTCCATCATTAAACCGGTGAATATATCAACATCCAAACTGACCTGAGTCAATTCTTTTAAGGCTCTAATTGCCAGAGGCGGTTTGAAACTAAGTTTCTTGGCCAGTTTCATGGTCTTTTCCTCTAATTCAGCTATTGGCACCATCTGGTACAAAAGGCCTAAATCCAAGGCTTTCTGAGCATTAAACATTTCTCCCAAAAACATTATTTCCTTGGCACGTCCGCAGCCTATGAACTTGGTTAGTCTTTGGGTACCTCCGCCGGCAGGCAATATACCCAGATTGATTTCCGGAAGTCCAAAAACTGCATTATCGCCGGCAATACGAAAATCACAAGCTAAAGCCAATTCCAGGCCGCCCCCCAAACAGAACCCACCGATGGAAGCAATTGTAGGCTTGTTCATATTGGCGATACTCAACATCGAGGCCTGGGCACGTTCAAGAAATTTTGCAGCTTGCAGTGGATTGTACTCGATAAGGTTACGGATATCTGCTCCGGCGGCAAAGACATTATTAGTTCCTCTGATAACAAAAACTTTTACTTCCGGGTCAGCAGCGATTTCGGTAAAGCACTGGGCAGTTTCCCCAAAGCTTTCATAACTGAACGCATTCAATACATCCGGGCGGTTCATGGTCATAATGCCGATGCCATTCTCTTTGGTATACAGGAAATTTTTGTACTCCACTAAATATCCCCCCAATATTTTGTAAATATTTTAAAAACATTAAAAATATTCTAACATATAAAATATGTTGATGGCAGAATATTCTAATAATATTTTATATTTTATTTTCATTAAAAATATTCCAATATCTACAATTCATCGTGGAAGAAAATACTAAAATAATTAATAAAATAAAGTTACCTTTCATAGAATTAGACAGATTCTTGTAATTAGGTGGTTACCGGATGTCTGATTTAATTCTTGTCAGCCTCCTGGCTGGATTGTGTACGGCAGTTGGAGCAATATTGCTTTTTATAAAAAGCAATTGGAGCAACAGGAGCCTGGCGGTTTTTTTAGGCCTTGCTTCAGGAGTAATGACAGCTGTGGTACTTTTTGATATGCTGCCGTCAGCGTTTTTGTATTATCGAAGTTTGAATGTCTGGGCCGGGATCATGTTGGGGACCGGACTTCTATTGCTGGCTGACAATATATTGTTTTCCAATATGACCGGTAACAACCGATCATTAATTGGCCTGGGTTATTTGATTATGTTGGGAATTGCCTTGCATGACTTGCCGGAAGGGATGGCTATCGCGCTGGGAAATGAATTGAAAGCCAGGACCGGTGCCGTAATAGCCATAGGGATAGCTATCCATAATATCCCCGAAGGAATGGCTATTGCTGCGCCATTAATTATGGGAGGCATGCGCCGGAGTAAGATTTTGCTGAAAATACTTTTGATTGCGCTGGTAACGCCTGCCGGTACTTTGCTGGGACGATTGGCAGTCGATAATGTTCCGGACATCATGCCATTTTTATTAGGTTTTGCTTCCGGGATCATGATTTACCTGGTCGCGTTTCAATTATGGCCGCAAGCTGGCCGGAAAGGGCCTAAAATAAGATGGCTGGGGTTTTTAGCCGGTATGATAATTATAATTGCCGCTACTTTTATATAATTTTAGTATAAAAAGGCAGCAGATTTCGGAAAATAGGGCTAAAAGCGAAGGGAATTCCAACATTATGAATTGGATCTATCTTTTGTTGGCTGCCTTGGCAGGCAGCGCGATGGCGGTGCAGGGGAGCTGGAATGCTGCACTGGGCAAAGTGCTGGGAATCTGGCAGTCCACTCTGGCTGTGCATGTGATCGGAACGGTAACTGTTTTGATCATTATGCTAATCATCGGCTGCGGCTTCGGCAGTTTTGACAAGATCGGCAGTGCCCCATATTATGCGCTTTTAGGCGGGGTACTTAATGTGGTCATCATTTATGCAGTGGTAAGAGTGATCCCGTTGATCGGCGTAGGAAATGCCACGACAGCCATCATCGTGGCCCAGATTTCTACTGCAGTTCTTATTGATTGCCTGGGGATTTTCGGGGTGAAGAAGATCGGCTTTCAATACCTGGATATCCTGGGGATCGTCTTGCTGGCGGTAGGAGCTCGCATTCTTTTGATGAAATAAAAAGGGGAGATTGACTTGTAATCAATGGAAGTTAAATATTTAAGCTGCTGATGTTAAAATCAGCAGCTTATCTGTAAAGTTTTCATTATGGCTGGCTCAAATGAAGAAATGGCCCAGGGCATTGAAAGTATAGCCAATTATAACGATGCCAACTGCGACCAGGCTAAAGAATATGGCCAGCAGCCGGGGCTTGATCACCTGTGACAGCATGATCAGGGAGGGGAGTGATAAGGCCGTTACACCCATCATAAAGGCTAAGACCGTGCCGACCCCTACGCCTCTTAACACCAGCGCTTCAGCAATGGGCAGGGTCCCGAAAATATCTGCATACATCGGTATACCCACAATGGTTGCCACTAATACGGAATACCATTTATCCTGCCCGAGTACGGCAGAAATAATATTCTGGGGGATCCAGTTATGGATCAGGGCGCCGATGCCGACCCCGATCAGGATATACATCCAAACCCGGCCAACGATTTCCCTGACCTGCGCCTGGGCATAATTGATCCTTTCCCGCCTACTCAACACATCCGGCTCATATTCCGGGTTTTCATCACCAAAAACAAAGGATTCAACATAGCCTTCCAGATTGGATTTGCTGATGATGGTCCCTGCAATAACGGCCAGGATCAGTCCGGCGATCACATAAGCGATTGCGATCTTCCAATTGAAAATACTGGCCAGCAAGATCACCGAAGCCAGATCCACCAGGGGAGAGGATATTAAAAAGGAAAAAGTAACGCCTAACGGAAGACCCGCACTGGTAAATCCGATAAACAAAGGGATCGACGAGCAGGAACAAAACGGAGTTATGGTGCCGAACAATGCGCCTAAGGTATTGGCCCATACCCCCTTGTATTTGCCGATGATGGCACGAGTCCTTTCTGGTGGGAAAAAACTTTGGATGTATGAAATAGTAAAGATCAAAATGGACAATAAGATAAAGATTTTGATCACATCATAGATAAAGAAATGAATACTGCCCCCCAGACGGGTACTCATGTCTAAATTAAATCCGTTTTCCACCAGCAGCCTTACGGCATTGTAAAGCCACTCCATTTTAAGTAATTGGTTATTGAGCCACTCGAAAATGATCATTGCCGGTACACCTCGTGTTTTCTAAATGATGTAATTTATTCTTCCAACTATCTTAAGCTGTTATTATTGACCGGCAGATTTAAGTAGTGAATGCAGTTCGTCTTTGCGAGGTAGTCTCCCGGAGACCTTTACCTGCCCATCAATGACCAGAGCCGGCGTTGCCATAACTTTATAGCCCATAATGGTCTTGATATCTTCCACCTTGGCCACATCCGCAGCGATGTTTAACTCAGCCAGTGCATTGTAAACATCTTTTTCCAATTGTTTGCATCTTGAACATCCCGTGCCTAATACTTCGATTTTCATTTGCTTACCTCCTAAATAATAATTTCGTTTAAAAATCCAACCGATAAGCCCCGCTTGATATCCGGCCAGGCAAATCACCATGATATCTGATAGCTCGGGCAGGGCACTTATTTTCACAGCCATGGCAGCCCTTGATACATGCATGAGACTGAATGACTACCGGGCATTTCTCCTGCTCATCCCATTCATACACACTGTGAGGGCAAAAATCATAGCATACCCCGCAACCTGTACAAAGTTCATTGTTAACAATAGGATACCATCCCAGACTCATAATTAATCCTCCCTCAATTTCATTAACATACTTTTGAACAGGTCTTTTTCATACACGCTTCTCCAATATCTGCAGGCATACGAGAAAATTCCTCTGTCATTTCTGGTATAGTCTCCAATGGTTGATCGAGGTACTGCTCAAATTGCTCTAATGTATTGCTTAACAAACTCCTGTTTAAACTGCAGATGGTGCGCTGTCCATCTTTACGCTCGTTAACCAGACCCGCATACTTTAAAACCTTCAGGTGCTGAGATATTCGTGGTTGGCTGATTTTCATAATTTCCTCCAGGTCGCAAACACATAGCTCCCTTTCAGCCAGCAATTTGACGATTTTCAACCGCGTTGGCTCACCCAACGCCTTAAAAATAAATTGAAACATATTTCTCGTCTCCTTTTTTAGGTGCTACTATAATATAAATAATTATTTATATTACATCAGGTTTTTGTAGTTCACTGATAACATCAATAATTGAATCTGCAGAAATTGCTCCTGCCAAATACGGTGAACCATTGATTACGGTAATGGGAAAAGAATATCCTGCCCGAATTACCCTTTCAACTTCCGGGTAATCAGATAATTTTACCCCGCCTGTATCAATAAGCTCAATATCAATCTGTTGATCTCCATATTTTTTAAGCAGTTCCTGTTTTACATTCTGGTATTCATTTTTGATTTGTGCTGGAGTAAGAGTGAGAAAAATTGTGCTGCCAGACCAACGGCTTTTCCCACTACAGTATAAACCAGTGCTATCCCGTCTGCATTGCTTATACCTGTCCTACGTACCAGCCAAATACTAAACGTAAATTGGATAAAGTAAAAAACCAGGATAGCGACCAGGAAATAGTTTTTCTATTTTTAGCTGCCTTTGCCAGTTGCTCTACCTGAATACCCACCATCATTGGATAGAGCATAAGGAATAATGTTACCGGTATCCATTGTTTAAGAGCCGGAGTTAAGGAGGGAAAATATAAGCCGAAAAGAGTGCCCAAAATAATTGAGCTGGCAATGATATAAGTCATATTTTTCTCCACTAGCTGTTGAATTCTACTTGCTTTCATTTCTATATGCCCTTCTTAACTGTATTTTGCTCATCAATAAGTATATGTCATTAAATAATTATAATTAATATATAATTATATTATTATGTATTAGTCAATAGCATTAATTTTTTAATAATAAGAAAATTTGTTGATAGTACTGGCGAAATTGCCTATTATCTGGTGGCATCAGTATGTATCGCCATGGGTCTTAATCTCCTGTGCGTTATTAAATTCAATATCAACTTTGGCGTTAATCTTCCTGACCGCATCAAGGGAGCTCACGGAATGGGCGGCAGTTATCTGCTGGGCCTGGTGGGTTCACAATGTGGCACCCTTATTCTGCTGGTTATATTATCACTGGCTATGACCAGCGGGCAATGGATATATGGTGCCACTCTCTTGTTCGTTTATGCACTGGGAAGAGGAATTCCCATTGTACTGGTGGGTACTTTTACAGGACTTATCACCCATATGGAAAGCTTTGAAAAGTGGAATAACATTGTGGAAAAAG
>DAOPZM010000013.1:0-66232 GCA_035353375.1 Syntrophomonadaceae bacterium | reverse complement strand
CCCGTTCGGCTGCCTATGATTAATGTATTGAAACTGCGGGAAAAGAAGGCTGAATCAAGCATTGAGGAATAGGCGCAAGGCTCATTACCATTATCTGTAAACAAGTATAAGCTTGGTTAAACCAAAGCTTAAAAGGGGTGCTGATTATTTTTCCCAATTAAAGATAGTGTAAATGAAACAAAATGCGCAAGTCAAGAACCGTCCCCGGTGATGTAGATTGTCCCACACGGCAGTTCCCCCTTTAATCTATTTAAGATTGATTTAAGCTTGAAGTCATATCATCATTATAAGAATACTTGTAATTATCAAAATGCAAGCGAGGGGAAGTGTAATTTTTTATATGAATAGTATTGAACCTGGTAAAAAGAGAAAGCACCTTATGGTACTGGTAATTATTCTTTGTTTATCTATCAGTTTAGGAGGACTGGCAGGCTGTAGCACTACTAAATCAAGTACAGCCCAAAGCACCGGTGACACCTCGGAATATACTGAAAAAATATTTGGAGATGATATCATCTCCCTTGAAATTATTGCTGATGATACCGAGTGGCAAACGATGCTCGATAATGCTGCAGAGGAAGAGTATATCAAGGTGGATGTTGTTGTTAACGGCACGAAGTTTGAGGATGTTGGTATTCGTCCCAAGGGAAACTCAAGTTTGACACAGGTTGCTTCCACAGATAGTGACCGTTACAGCTTCCGTTTGAAATTTGACGAATATGTGGAAGGTCAAACCTGCTTTGGTCTGGACAGCTTTGTTGTCAACAACATGCTGGGAGACAACACCTATATGAAGGAGTATATTTCTTATGACCTTATGAAAACAATTGGTGTTGACTGCCCCTGCTTCGGATACTCCGATATCACTGTAAACGGCGAACCATGGGGCTTATACCTTGCGGTTGAATTATATAATGATAGCTATGAAGAAAGAGTTTATGATGATACCTCCGGTATGCTCTATAATGTAAAAATGAGTATGGACAATGCAGGCGGACCTGCCGGCAATAATCAGAATATGCCGCAGGCACCAGACAGTCAAAATAAACAAAATGACAATACCCAAAGTACCATCCCTGACATGGCTGATAATGGAGAACCTGCTCAAGGCAAAGGCGGTAACATGGGTGCAAGTGATTCCGGCGGTTCATTGCAATATACAGATGATAATTCGTCCAGCTATAGTGCTATTTTCGAAAACGCCGTTGGCAAGAGTGAGGAATCTGATTATCAGCGCGTAATAACGGCACTAAAAGCTTTATCAACCGGTACCGACCTCGAAAAGTATTATGATGTAGACGCTATTTTAAGATACCTTGCAGCCCATACCATCGTAGTAAATCTGGACAGCTATTCATCATCTATGGCGCAAAACTACTATATTTACGAGAAAGATGGAAAGATTACCATTTTGCCGTGGGACTATAACTTAGCCTGGGGCGGTTTTCAAAATAGTGATGCCTCTTCAGTTATTAACTTCCCGATCGATACACCTGTCAGTGGTGTAGAAATGGCAGACCGTCCGCTTTTGGAAAAGCTGTTTGCCAACAGCGAATATCTGGAAAAATATCATCAGTATATGCAGGAGCTTATCGACAGCTACTTTGCTGATGGAAAATTTGAAGCTAAAGTTCAGGAATTGAATACCCTGATTGCTGATTATGTAAAAAATGATGCAACGGCCTTCTGTTCATATGAAGAATACGAAAAAGCAGTTGAGTCATTTATAACCCTGGGAAATCTTCGTGCGGAAAGTGTAGAAGGACAGATTGAAGGTACTGTTCCCAGTACAACTGCCGAACAAAAAGCCAGCTCTGATAAACTGATCAGTGCAGGGGACTTGAATATAAGCGATTTAGGATCAATGAATGGCGGCAAAGGAGGAGCTCAGGACGAATTTGATAAAAATGGGGGCAATCAATTTCCTGGCGGCAACTAGTTGGAAATGGAAACAATGCAAAAAGCAATGAAAGCCGTGCATGATGCAGGGGGCACAATATAGGTAAATGAAACAAATTGCGCAAGTGAGGAACCGTCCCGATTGCTTCACTTGCGCTCTGCGTTACTGGTTATCGAATTTTCCGCGCAGGTCCCGCCAGGATTCATCCCGTCCCTGCAGGAGCTCGTCAAATTTTCTATTCCGGTCTTTGGCCCGCATTAGCAATGCCTGGTTCAGCCAGATGGTCACTTCGGTCAGATCCAGATCCGTAAAAGCAAGGTTATCCTCCAGGCAGTTGAATAAATACATGCAGACGTTGGTCATGGTGGGCGGAATTATATCAAAGGGATAAACATCATTTATAATGGTGCCGTCATAACGCAGCAGGGTCGATTGGATCACCTGGAGAGCCTGGCCGTCATTTAATGCTTCCTGCTTGTCTTCCGGGGCCGCAACCTTGATCCTTACCTCCCAGGAATGACTATGCATGTATCCGCTGGAGTCTGCATAGCATTTATAACTAAATGGTGCATCCAGGCGCAGTGTGGATTTGCCTGATTCCATCGAAAAGTGCTGCGTAACATCTGTCTTCAATTTCCCGGCTTCGAAAATAATTTCCGGGATCTGCATCCTGATCACCGACTCACTCTTATGAGTCGGACTGACGGCTGGAATTACTTCAGAAGGAAGTATTTCCAGCAGTTCCTCGGCGGGAAACGTAAAATCGGCTGCAGCGGTTTCGAGTTCTTCAAGCCCGGTTCCTGCGGCAGGAAGTATTCCCGGCAGTTCCTCAGCGGGAAACGTGGTATCGCTCGCAGCGGCTGTAATTTCCACGTGCGTTGGTTCTGCAGCAGGAGGTATTTCTGCAAGATTGTCCGGGGATGCCTCAAAGTTGACTGCAGCAGTTTCGAGTTCCTCAGGCCCGGTTCCTGCGGCAGAAAATATTTCCGGCAGTTCCTCGGTGGGAAACGTAATATCGGCTGCAGCGGTTTCGTTTATAACAGGTGCTTGCTCCCGGCCGGGTGCGGGCTTTGATTCCAGTATCCGGGTCAGTTCGGTTATTTCATTTTCGATACGGGCGATGAGATCCTGCTGCGGCTTGACGTTCTTGTTGGAAACGGCCATTATGTTTTCAACTCTGAGTTGTGCATTGCGCAGCAATTCAGAAGCGATCCGCTGTCCTTCGGCCAGAGATGCTTCAAGGTATTGCTGCCGGGCTTCGAATGCAGTAATTTTGGCAGATAAGTCTGCTTCCATTTTTGCAGTTGATTCATAAGAGGCCAGGATATCGTTGAGTTCACCGGATAAGGTATTTAAATAACTATTGTCCGTAAGGCCGGACTCGATTGAATTGTTAAAGTTGTTCATGCTGCTCTCTCTCTTTTTAAGCTTATGAAGGGTCAGCCGATGAGCTTCTGGCTGCTCTTTTTGTCATTGGTTACTAATGTGGGTGTAAAAGCAGTTTCTTCATCAGGATCGAATGATCTCTCCAGCGATGATTTGTATTGATCGATACGCTCGCTGATATCCTGTTTAAACAGCTGCACTTTGATCCGCAGCAGTTCCAGTTCCTTGTTCTTGCGGCGCAGTTCCTCATCAGTATTCTGCTGCAGGAGTTCTGCCCGGCTCCGGGCTTCAGCTTCTATCTTTTGGGCGCTGATCTGTGCAATTATCATTACTTCTGCGATCTGGGTCTCTTTTTGCTGATATCCATCCAGCTTGTTCTGCAGCTTGAGTATTCTGTTTTCGGCAGCCTCCAGTTTTTCCCGGGCCTGCCTGATCTCGGCCTGCAGAGCTTCGAGTCTGGACTGGGCCTCATTGTTGAACTGGGCCTCATTATTGCCCCGGGCTTCTTTATTGACCTGAGCTTGCTTCTCAGGTGCTGTTTTTTTGTTTCTGAAAAATGGGTTGCCCATTACAGTCCTCCCTTTTTGATTCCAGGTGTTGTAAAAGTCGGGCCGGGGTCAAATTGAAGCCGTATACAAAAACAATAACCTGCCTATGCATGTTGCATTAACAGGCCGATAAAACTATTTCAAATAAAGTTCATTTCAACTCATCACCCTGGCAACTGGCTGTCATAACCTGGCAGCCCTGGACCCCTGACTTTGCGTCCCGGTCATTTTAACGAGGCTGCCTTGATCCGGATATATATGTGTGTGTAAATATATTAATAGCTTTCCTATAATATGTCAAGTATTTACAGAATAACATTAATATATGAAATTGTGTTGATGTGATTTTTGAAGCGAGGTCATGAGTGGTCCGGGTATATTTTGTTCATTACTGGTTATAAAATTTTCCGCGCAGGTTTCCCAGGATATCATCTCCGCCCTGCAAAAGCTTGTCAAGCTCGGCATCGCGTCTGTTTACCCGCATCAATAATGCTTCGTTCTGCCATATGGTCACTTCTGTAAGTTTCAGGTTCATAAAGGAAACGTTGTCATCCAGGCAGTTGAAAAAATATGTGCCAATGTTGTTCAGATTGGGGGAAATGATATCGAATGGGAAAATGTCGTTTAAAATGGCTTTGTCATAACGCAGCACAGTCGATTTGATCGCTTGGGGGACTTTGCCGTAGCGCACAAATTCATAATTATCTTCCGGGATCGTGATCGCAATTTTTATCTTCCAGTAATGGTTATGCAGATATCCGCTGTTCTTGTCTGCATTCTGGTAGCATTTGAAATTTACATCTACATCCAGATGAAGTGAAGATTTGTCTGCTTCCTCCGGCAAGTATCCGGCAACAGCACTGTCGTTATCCGGATTCCTGTCCCCAGCAAAGACAGCCGGGGGCTTGGTACTGATTGCCGGCTTGGTCTGAGGGTTGCTGACAGCCGGATCAATGGCAGCAGGAAGATGGACCCGGGGTTTTTCCATGGGCAGTTGACTGCCGGTCACCGGCACTGTGCTCATAACCGGTTCGGACTCCCGGGTCGGAAGCTCTGTCTGCGGTGGGTTGGCCATCAGTTCACTGTCAGTCACCGGAGCTGTGCTCATAACCGGTACGTACTCCCGGGCCGGAAGTTTTCCATGCAGTGTATCAGCCGAAATCCCGGTATTGTCCGCTGTTGTTCCGGATTTTTCCGGATTGGTCTGCTCGGCGGCTGCGGTCAGTGATGCCAGTAGTTCAGTCAATTCGGTTATTTCATTTTCGATGCGGGCGATGAGCTTTTGCTGCGGGATAATGAGCCGGTTTGAACCGGCAGTTATATTTTCAACTCTGAGTTCTGCATTGCGCAGCACTTCAGAAGCGATCCGCTGTCCTTCTGCCAGAGAGGCTTCAATGTATTCCTGCCGGGCTTCGCAGGCCGTAATTTCTGCAGTTAAGCCGGTCGATTTCTGCAGGGTCAATTCATATGCGGCCAGAATATCATTCAGTTCACCGGACAAAGTTATTAAATCAGTACCGGAATGGAGTGAATTGTCAGGATCGTTCATGCGATTTCCCCCCTTTTTGACTTACAAAGACGGGCTAGCCGATGAGCTTTTGCTCGGTCTTTTTATCTTTGGGTACCAAAGTGGGAGTGAAGGCAGCTTCTTCATCAGGATCGAAGGTTCTCTCCAGCGATGATTTGTAATGATCGATACGTTCACTGATATCCTGTTTAAACAGCTGCACTTTGATCCGCAGCAGTTCCAGTTCCTGATTTCTGCGGCGCAGTTCCTCATCCGTCTGTTGCTGCAGGATCTCGGCCTGGGCCCGGGCCTGGGCTTCTATCCTCTGGGCGCTGATCTGGGCATTTATCATTACTTCTGCGATTTGAATTTCGCTGCTGTGGTACTCATCCAATTTATTCTGCAGTTCGACCATCTTGCTTTCGGCAGCTTTCAATTTTTCCCGGGCCTGCTTGATTTCAGCCTGTAAAGCTTCAATTTGGAGCTGGAATTCATTATTGGCCGGCTCCGTCTTGTGATTCGCTTCCTTGTTACCCCCGAAAAATGGTTTGCCCATAATACAGTCCTCCCTTTTGATTCCGCGTGTTTTTAGCGGTACGGCCCCTGTCGAAGCAAGACCGTATATAAATAAAAAAACCTGCATAGGCAGGCTGCACTAAAGGTCGATATACTGTTTATATCACCCCGGCAACCGGCTGTCATAACCTTGCGGCCTTAGACCCTTGGCTTTGCGTCCCCGCCTTTCGACGAGTTTGCCTTTATCAAGATATATATATTACTATCATAAATGCTTTTGCCATGATTGGTCAAGTACCGGCAAAAATAAATTTCGACAATATGCTTGACAGCTGAAAAATCCTATAATAGAATGTTTTTGAAGGCAAAAATAGTTAAATAATGGCAAATAAGTCGAAAGAGGGTGATACAAGGCTGAAGGGCTAAGGTGGAATTATCTGCTGTGCCGCCCAGCTTAAAAAGACATACAGATAATTTTGCAACAACCGAAACCTTAGTACAATCAAGCCCAACTGAATAAAGGCAAAACCTTTGAAAAAGGGTGACGCAAAGCTAAAGGGGCTAACGCGGATGATTGCCGCTATGCCAGCCAGTTGCCGAGAAGGGATATTATAATATCATACTTCATCCTGTGAACCACTCGTCAATTGCGCATGTGGTTTTTTGCGTTTTAGCAGAAAACCACGATCCAAAACGAAGTGAAAAATTATTAGGAAAGAAGGAATGAAAATGAATTTAATGATGAGATTGTTTAATGAAGAAGAAGGCCAGGGTATGGCTGAATATGCACTGATCCTGGCACTGATAGCAGTTGTGGTAATTATTGCTCTGGGGCCGATGGGAGATGCCATTGCGCTTAAATTCGGTGAAATAACCACCGCACTATAAGAGCGCGAAGTGTTTGGAAATGGATTTGCTGATAAGTCTGCTCAGAGGAGAAAGCGGTCAGGGTATGGCCGAATATGTACTGATCCTGGCCCTGATCGCGATGATCATCATGGCTGCCCTGGGTCCCCTGGGAGACGCGATCGCACTTAGATACGGCGAGATCACCGCTGCCATATAGGCTGTACCGGTTGTCTTTTCGTTTTTTAAACAAAGCATACAGATAAATTCATCCTGACAGGCGGGTCTGTCTGGCCGGAGGACAATTTATGCAGGATCTGGTTTTGTTATTGATACTATTGATCTGTGTGATCACTGATTTAAAAGAACGCAGAATTTATAATGCCGTGCTCCTGCCGGGCATGTTTTTCGGCTTTATTTATAATCTGACGGCAGGGGGATGGCAGGGATTAACGCAATCCCTGCTGGGACTCCTGCTGGGCCTGGGCATTCTGATCATCCCCTTTGCAATAGGTGGCATGGGGGCTGGCGATGTTAAACTGCTGGCAGTTGTCGGGGCGGTTAAAGGCCCGCTGTTTGTATTTTACAGCACCATGGGAATGGCCCTGGCCGGGGGAATGATTGCCCTTTTGGTTTTGATTTATAAAACCCGGATCATCAGTGATACTGTCAGGTTTTTTCAGGCTTTGCGGCTGATGCTGACCAGCGGATTTAAGATCATTGAATTCGATTTTATAAATAAAAATATCACGATCCCCTACGGTCTGGCAATTGCCGCTGGCGCTGCAGGTGCTTTTTGGTGGATGAGGTGATTTTAGATGTGGTACACGAAAATTAAAGCTCAGCAAGGCCAGGCTCTGGTGGAGATGGCGCTTGTATTACCGATTTTACTCTTAATAGTATTCGGCATTATAGAATTTGGCCGGGTATATACGTACCAGCTGGAGATAAACAGTATTGCCCGTCAGGGTGCCCGGACGGCTGCCGTTAGTTCAGCAGCAAATTACGGTGACGTTGCCAACAGTATGATGGATCTGATACTTGAAACCAGTGAAAGCCGTACGGCGGTTGACGGTTCGGTAACCGTCCCCAGCACCGGCAGTGTAGGTGCCATTATAGTCACCAGTATCAGCCGGGATAATTCTGCTCCGCCCAATGTTGTAAGTACTGTCACTTTGCCGGTCAGGATCTATGCGCCGGTTATAGCTCAGATTACCGGAGACCCGGTCATTCTTAGCGCCAGCGTTACAATGCGGATTCAATGAGGAGGGGCGGCCTGTGGTTAAATTGCTTGCTGAGGAAAAAGGCAGTGTAATAGTTATCGTGACCCTGGTTTTGTTTGTGACTCTTGGCATGGCGGCGCTGGTGATCGACAGCGGCTCGCAGTATGTAACCAAATCAAAACTGCAGAATGCTGCTGATGCGGCAGCTCTGGCAGAAGCCCAGGATATAGCGCATGCTATGGTAGATCTGGAGACGCAGGGTGCGGCAGCCATGAGCG
This sequence comes from Syntrophomonadaceae bacterium, assembly GCA_035353375.1. Lineage (GTDB taxonomy): Bacteria > Bacillota > Syntrophomonadia > Syntrophomonadales > Syntrophomonadaceae > UBA1368. Next base: position 58,028 of record DAOPZM010000013.1, on the reverse strand, counting down.
GGATCACTCTGGCCCAGGCGGAGGCACGGATAGACGATTATGCGGTATTAAACGGATTAACTCCTGACAACCTTACAGCTGCAGACTTCATTTATCTGAATGATCCTTCAAATCCGTTCAACGGTATCCCGGTCGGGATCAGGGTGGATGCCGGCCAGGAAGTAAATTTCGGCCTGGCCAGGATTTTTGGACCAGCCAGCAACGTGGTTACTGCACATGCCGAGGCTCAGGCCGGAGTGGTGGTAAGTGCATTTAATGCAGTCCCTCTTTCAGTTCTGGATGGTCAGGATGTAAACGGCAACCGGGTGGATATGATAACCAATAATCCGGTCAATAGCAGCTCAACCGAAGCGGAGCTGCAGAGTCTGGCCAGCGGATGGTTCGGCTATCTGCAGCTTAGTGACAAAATCGGGACTTCCTTTTTAGCTGATCAGATTTTAAATGGTGTTGATACAGAATTGTCTGCGGGAGAAACGGTGGGTGGTATTCCCGGTCTGAAGGCCGCAGATTTAAATGACAACAGTGTGATCGGCACTCTCCGTGATCAATGCCTGTCCGAGTGTGATCATGCGTTATGTTCTTATGCGGGCGGGTATGATGAGGACTGTCCCCGTCTGAAACTGGTTCCGGTGGTGGACATTTTAAGCGGCAGCGGCAGCAATACGCAGCTTTGTATTTTAGGTTTTGCCCTGTGCCTGCTGGACCCGCCGGCTAAATATGACAGCGGCTGGGCCCTTGGGGCTACATATATTCAGGGTGTGACCAACTGTGCAACTGCAATCGAAGTAAATGCCATCGGCACAGAAAGTGACTATCATGCTTACGGCTATCTGCTGACTAAATAACTCTTTAGGGGAGAAGATAATGCGCAACAAATTGATTATTATAATAGCCATAATATTCGGCTTACTGGCAGCATTCCTGGCTTACGGTTATTTAAACAATGTAAATGAAACGGCTGCCAAAAAGCAATATTCCCAGGTAGTTACCGCCGCTCAGGATATACCTGCCAATACTGCTGTCACCAGGGTCATGCTGGAAACCAAACCCTTCCCGACTGAACTGAGAAACGGCAAAGAGATCGTGGAAGTGGATGAAGCGGTGGGAAAGATTTCTCCTTCTGCGATAAATAAAGGCGAAGTATTGCTTGAGAGCCGTCTGATCGATCCGGGTGAAAGTATGGATCAGCTTTCCTATGTGATCCCGAATGGCTTGCGGGCCATGTCGATACCGGTAAACGAAGTTACCGGGGTTGCCAATATGATCGCCAGAGGAGATCGGGTCGATGTTGTGACAGTAGTTCCGGCCGCCGGCGAAAATCCTTTCCCCTATGCGGTGACGGTTTTGCAGAATATTGAGGTGCTGGCGGTTTCAACGTCAATCTCGCCGCCCAAAGACACAGAAAAAGTTATTCCGCCGGAAACCGTTACAGTTGCGGTTGACCCCCAGAGTGCACTGAAACTGAAACTGGCCATGCAGACTACCAATTTCAGTCTGGTACTGCGTTCGCCGGTGGACAGAGCAACAGCTGAGACCGTGCCCTTTGCCCTGAATCAATTTTAGTTTATTTGCGGCAATATAGCTTAAGCAGGTCAGCAGTATATTTTTACGTTTTAGCAAATATAGTTCTGCCTGAAAGGGGAGCACATTAACGATGGACAAAATCAGAATATTGATCGCCAGCAGTTTACCGGGCCACTGCAAAGATTTAGCTGATATCCTTTTAAAGGAGCAGGACTTCATTATAATCGGGGAAGCCATGGACGGTCCTAATGCGGTCAAGAAAGCCGGGCATCTTCTCCCGGATATCATAATAATGGATGTGTCACTGCCGGTTATGGACGGGATAGCTGCTGCGGAGGCAATAACTCTGGCTCATCCCAATACGGGGGTTATTCTGATGGATGACCATGATGACAGCAATAATGTCAAACAGGCAATGCTGGCCGGGGCCAGGGATTTTATACTTTGGGACGGGTTAAAGGCGGATGAAATATCCCAATCGGTGCGGCGGTTATTTCAGGCGGGCAAAACCCGTTCAGCCAGTTTCAAGACTATAAAAACCGATGAAAAAGAACTGAAATTCAAGACACCGCAGGTGGTCACGATTTACGGGGCCAAAGGCGGAACCGGAAAAACGACCTTGACGGTCAATATGGCGGCCGCCATTGCCCAGGAAAGAAAACGCCGGGTGGTGATAATTGATCTTAACCTGCAGTTTGGCGATGTGGCAGTATATATGGATGCCAAACCGCGGCGGACCATAGCGGAGCTGGTGCAGGAACGCACCCAATGGGATATTCAGCTGCTTAACAGCTATTTGATCGAACACGGTTCCGGGGTCAAAATACTGCCGGCGCCGCTGCGCCCGGAAGATGCCGAATTAGTCAGTTCCGAACACGTGGAAAAGATAATTGCCATTCTGAGAGGAGCCTATGATTACATAATTATCGATTCTTCTCCCTATATGTCAGATGCACTCCTGACCGCCCTGGATACCTCCAATCAGATCATTTTCCTTATGACTATGGATCTTCCGGGAGTCAAGAATGCCAAACTGGGCCTGAAATTACTGGGCGGTTTAAACCACAGCGGCAAAACCAAACTGGTTATAAACCGCGGGTCGAAGCAGTTCGGGATCGATATTCGTGATATTGAAAAAACCATAGACTTTCTGGCGGCGGCAGAAATACCCAGTGACGGCAATACGGTAGTCAATGCAGCCAATAAGGGCATACCCTTTGTGAGCAGCCATCCGCAGTCGGCAGTCAGCAAAGCGGTGGCCGGTGTGGCCCGGCTGGTGGTGGAGGACAGCGGTTATCAGAGCGATCTGCGCACCGGTAAGGAGAAGGATACTAAAAGCCTGTTCAAACGTAAATTGTTCAGATAGGAGTGAAGCATATGTCACTGGCCCAACGTCTGCAAGGCAGCCAGGCTGCGGTGATAAATGAAAATCTGCCGCCAGATCTGCAGGAAACCAGCATAACCGAAGAAAAGAGTGACAAATATGCTGCTTTAAAAGCCAGGATCCATTTGGAAGTCATTGATAAAATCGAGCATGACCTGAAACAAAATGACCTTACGGGCGAGATGCTGACCCGGAAAACCAAAGAAGTGGTGCTTCGCTTGCTGGAAAGGGACGCGGTCAATCTGCCCTTTTCCGAACGGCAGATAATTGCCGCTGAAGTTATGGACGAGGTTTTGGGCCTGGGACCGATCGAAAATCTGCTGAAAGATAATGAAGTTACAGAAATAATGGTCAACGGGCCCCGGCAGGTATATGTTGAACGGGGCGGCCGGCTTTATTTGACTGAGGTGGTATTCCGTGACGACGAACATGTGATGCACATAATCGATAAAATTGTTTCTCCGATCGGCAGGAGAATCGATGAAGGCCAGCCGATGGTGGATGCCCGCCTGCCGGACGGTTCCCGTGTCAATGCCATTATTCCGCCTTTGGCGCTGAAGGGGCCCAGTATCACCATCCGTAAATTCTCCAGCAACCCCTATAAAATCAAAGATCTGATCAGGTTTGGCACCTTAACTCCGAAAATGTCCAGATTATTGGAGGCAGCAGTAAAAGCGCGGCTCAATATTATAATATCCGGGGGGACCGGCAGCGGGAAAACTACCCTTTTAAATGTTTTGACCGGCTATATACCTGAAAATGAGAGGATCGTTACCGTGGAAGATGCGGCAGAACTGAAGCTGAGCCAGGCGCACGTAGTCAGCCTGGAATCACGGGCGGAAAATATCGAAGGCAAAGGGGCGGTCACTATTCGCGACCTGGTGCGCAACTGCCTGCGTATGCGGCCTGACCGGATCGTAGTGGGAGAGGTGCGGGGCGGAGAAGCCCTGGATATGCTGCAGGCGATGAATACCGGGCATGACGGATCACTTACCACCGGCCACGCCAATTCACCGCGGGATATGCTGGCCCGGCTGGAAACCATGGTATTGATGGCTGGTATGGATCTGCCGATAAAAGCGATACGCCAGCAGGTATCATCAGCTATTGATCTGGTGATCCAGCAGAGCCGTATGCGTGATGGCAGCCGTGTAATAACTCATATTACAGAACTGCTGGGTATGGAAGGCGACATTATCCAGCTGCAGGATATATTTCTTTTTGAACAGAAGGGCGTGGATAAGGACGGCAAAGTCATCGGCAGTCACTATGCTACCGGTATAACGCCCAAGATCCTGTCCAGGATCGAAGCGGAGGGGGTCAAACTGGACAAGGAAATATTTCAGCCCGATATAAGATAACTGAGGGGAAATTATCTATGGAAACCATGATCAGTATGCTGATATTTCTGGCAACAGCCTTGCTGATAATCGGATTGCAGCGACTGAGTGCCGAAAAACAGGAACATATCAACAAACGGCTGAACAATATGACTGCAGCACTTAAGGAAGGTGCTGCGGAAAATAACATAGTCAGGCCCAGGCTGGAGGCGAAAGCGCTTTTAAGCGTCATGGGCAGGAACTTCGTCTCTCTGTCTTTTACCAGAAAGATCGAAGGTGAATTGGCCAAAGCGGATATATTGATGCGCAGTGAAGAATTTATCGGTCTGAATATTTTGACCACGATCCTGGGCGGCTTCCTGGGTTCCTTAATATTCGGATTTGGCTCACTGGTATTCATAATGGTGCTTTTAGGGGTGTTCAGCCCCTGGGTGTATTTATATTGGAAAAAGCGGCAGCGGGCAGCGTTATTAAACAGCGAAATTGCGGAATCCCTGACCGGCATGTCCAATTCCCTGCGGACCGGATACAGCTTCCAGCAGGCCATGGATATGGTCAGCAAGGAAACCATCGGGCCGCTGGCGACGGAATACCGCCGTACCATGCGCGAGATCAATCTGGGCGTTACCACCGAGCAGGCATTGCAGAACCTGATCCAGCGGGTCGGAGATGATGATCTGGAGCTGATGATCGGGGCAGTTTTGATCCAACGGCAAATCGGCGGGAACCTGGCTGAAATATTTGACAACATTGCTGATACCATCAGACAGAGGATCCGCATGCGGGGGGAAGTGAGGACCCTGACCGCGCAGGGCCGGATATCCGGATGGGTCATAGGGGGCCTGCCTATAGCCCTGGCTCTCATATTAATGGTCGTTAATCCGGATTATATGAATGTGATTTTTGCAAGTGAAAAGGGCTGGTACATTCTCGGCGGAGCAGCCGTGTCTGAGACAATAGGCTTTATTATCATAAACAAAATCACTGATATCAAGCTGTAAGGAGGCGAGCCGATGCTGTTCATTTTACTGGGCGTATTTTTAAGTGTATTCTGTTTGACCCTGGCAGTATCAGAACGTTATCTGGCACCGGTGCTCGACAAGAAACGGCGTCTTAAGGACATCAAGCGGCTGACTTCGGTTCAGATCCAGGGCGGGTTCCAGGAAGAACTGCAAATGAACATCAATGAGCGTATCTTTAAGCCACTGCTGGCCAAAATATCAGCGCTGACTCAGAAGTATACCCCGGTAAAGCAGACCGGCTTCATAGAACAAAAGCTGAACTATGCCGGGCACCCTTTCGGCTGGGAAGCTGCTGATTTTATTGCGGCACAGTATGCAATGGCGATCGGGCTGGGGATTTTAGCCGGGCTGGCCAGTGTATTTATTTTCTATACCAGCTTGCCAAATGGTTTTATGGCTTTATTACTGGGATTCGTTTTTGGCTATTTTATCGTGGATATTATTTTGAAAAACCAGATCAGCAACCGTCAGGCGGCTATCAGTCAGGAACTGCCGGATGTCCTTGATCTGCTGACCATCAGCATGGAGGCCGGCCTCGGGTTTGATGCCTCGATACAGCGAGTGGCGATGAAATCAAAAGGGCCTCTGGCGGGAGAATTTAACCAGAGCCTGCAGGAACTGCGCATGGGGAAGACCCGGCGCGAGGCTTTAAAAGACCTGGGCGAACGCAATGGGGTAGATGATTTGAGCAAATTCACCGAAGCGATCATCCAGGCCGACAAGCTGGGAGTCAGCCTGGGTAATGTTTTGCGGGGCCAGGCCGACCAGATGCGGGTGCTGCGCCGCCAGCGGGCGGAGGAGAAGGCCATGAAGGCACCGGTAAAAATGTTAATACCCCTGGTAGTATTCATTTTTCCGACCATCTTTGTAGTCATCCTGGCTCCGGCCGTAATTCAATTAATGGGTGCATTTTAGTCATGGCGGTTGGTTTCCGGCCGCTTCAGCAAGGGCTGATCCGGTGACGTACTTAATACGGGAATAGTCATACAGATAATGGAGATATTGTAATGATGGGCAAAGTCTGTTGCAGGGTTTATAAAGCGAAAAACAAAGCCTTGATCGCTTACCGTGTCGAAGCAGCCGTCAGTTTTATCTCCCGGCTGCGTGGTTTGCTGGGGAGAAAAAATATGCCGGCCGGCTGCGGTTTGCTCTTGCGGCCTTGTTCATCCGTTCATTGTTTCGGCATGAGATTTCCTATTGATGTGATTTTTTTGGACCGCCACAACCGGGTGATCAATATCAGGGAAAAGATGAACCCCGGCTCGTGGGCATCCGAAAGTCAGGCTTGCTGTGTTCTGGAACTACGTGCAGGCGAGGTCAGAAAACATAAAATTGATGTCGGCGATCAATTGCTGCTTTCTTTTACATCCTTTGCATCCTCCAGTGAACATGGCTGATCATAGGCAAGTAGGGACGGTTCCTGACTTGCGCAATTATCTCATTAAAAGCCCCTTACCCCGCCGATTAAAAAATATTCTGATACTGTTGGCCTGATATCGCTCAGGCGATCGGAAATAATGAAGAGGAGTTTGGTATTGTGATTTCATGTGGGATTATAAGAAGGTTGGATAATTTAGGACGTATTGTGCTTCCGGTCGAGTTAAGAGAAACATTGGGAATCAAGGTCAAGGACGGGCTCGAAGTCTTTATCGACGGCAGGAATTTTGTGCTTAAAAAGTATTCACCAGGCTGTGTTTTGTGTGATAACGCAGAAGAGCTGATGTTTTACAAAGGTAAGAAAGTTTGTAAGCACTGCATCCAGGAAATATCTGAAATCCAGTATAGTAATCTGGTTTTATAAGAGCTTTGCTCCTGAAAAACGAAGATCAAAGCAGAAACAGCAGACCGGTTTGTCGCACAGTCTGCTGTCCCTATGTCACATTATCACAATTCTGTACTGCTTGAAGATCGTAAAAAACAAATCGGGCAAAGGTTTACTAAAAACCTTTGCCTGATTATTAAGAGGGGGGGGGAATGTGGTATATTTAAAATTATTTCTAATTTTAAACAGCTGTTTATCTGGACTTGAACTCCTGTGTTAATGAAGCAAGCTATAATAAAACCGGGCAGTGAAGACTGTATATTTTATTGCTGGTCCTTTTATAAACCTTGCTTAAATCATTGATGCGATTATATTTCATATCCTGCTGCATAATTTGCTTTGAGTTTCTGCAGATAAATTTATATTTTGCTTTAAATACTGGTTGATCATTGACTGCGCTTATTATTCGTTGCTTTATATATTGCTGCATTTTCACTGCCCGGTTGAATTATTGATTATTTCCAGTCCACATCATGGTTTTCTTTTACACCGCATAGCTTCTCTGCGCATTCTTTGCGGTAATTAAGATCAACCTGACGGGCGATCATGATCCTTTGTGCCTGTGGTGAACCTGCACCATGCATGGATTCGGTAAGGTAACCAACTGCTGCCGCTCCCTGGGTCAGGTTTTCAATAAGACGGCACATTCTCTGGCGATGTTCTGCCGGGATATCCTGATTGGCTGTCGCATATTTTTTAACCAGCGGTCCGATTTCCGGATGGGCAAAATCTTTTTCTGACGGCATGGTCGCAAAGAATCCGCCGGCGATATCCTGAGCCAGTCTGGCAATCTCATATGGAAAGCGGGTAACATTCTGTTTGCATATATTGGCCAGCAGGATATCGATCAGATAGTTGCCGGCCGCAGTTTTTCTTCCTTCGGCGGAACATGCGATACCGCAAGCATACAGAGTCTCATTCAGGTGACACATTTCCACGATCTTATCTTTAACATGAGAAGCTTTGGCTGCGCCCTGATAATCGGCAATGGCTTTGGCAGCACCAATCAGGCAGTCACCTACGCCTACTTTACAGCCGCCGTAACTCTGGCGGTGATATCCGGCAAAGCGTTCTACCAGCATGGTGGTAAAATCAGTTTCACCGTTCATAAAGATTTTTTCATTTGGTACAAATACGTTGTTAAAGATGGTCATAACTTCCTGTCCGCCAAAATAGAGGTTGCCGATATCAATGTTGCCGCCTTCCATTTTGCGGGTATCACTCGCCTGCCGGCCATAAACATAGACCATGCCGGGTGCGTCCAGGGGAACTGCACAGCATACTGCCCAGTCTTTTTCATCGTCTTTGAGAGTATTGTTCGGCATGACCAAAATTTCATGTGAATTGATCATTCCGGTTTGATGCAGTTTACAGCCCCGTATCACGACTCCGTCTGCTCTTCTTTCCACAACGTGTAAATATGCATCCGGATCAGGCTGCCCGCCGGGAGTCCTGGAGCGGTCACCGCGTGCATCTGTCATACAGCCGTCAACTGCCAGGTCATTATCCTGTACAAATTCCATCCATTTTATGAAGCGTTGATGATAATCGGTGCCTTTAGCTTCATCTATCTCATAAGTAGTACTGAATACGGCATTAAAAGCATCCATACCTACACATCTCTGGAAGCAGCAGCCGGTTTTCTGCCCCATCAGCCTTTGCATTTTAACTTTTTTCATCAATTCGTCAGTGCTTTGATGTAAATGAGTGAAACGATTGATCTTATTGCCGGTCAAACTGGAAACAGCTGTCATAAGGTCTTCATATTCAGGCTCCAGCGCCAGTTTATAAGTCATAGCCATAGCATTGACAGACGGTCTTATTATTGGATGATCGACATAGTTTTCCACCTTTTCGCCAAACATATAGAGTTCGATCTTCATATTTCTCAGATCATCGATGTACTCCTGAGGTTTCTTCAAAGCCATTAATTATCACTCCTTTGTTAAAATATCTATCATAGTTAATATTGATTTCGTATTTGGTCAATCATTAATGCAAAATGCATGCCAATAAACTTAATGTCAGCCAAATTTATGTTTTCTTGCATTTATGGAGATATCATTGGCGGTAAAAGTGCAAAGCCGCATCGCAATAATAGTGCAGATGCGCACTGATCAAGCTGGTGTTTTAAGTTCAGGATCAGTGAAAACGCGGAGAACCATCAGAATTGATCAGCTGTTATTGGCTTAAAATAGTTTGGCATGAGAATTGCTATATAACAACAATAAGGAGAAGTAAATCTATCGGTCACAAAAGATTTATAAACTTAATTTATTTTATGTTTCTCTCCTCTTTTTATAAAACAGGCAGGTGTCTCACTAAATTACCGTTTAAGGGAGACACCTGCCGATACATTTTACTTCTTCTGATCAGTTATTGGTTACTTATAATATCTAACATTGCCAAGGAGGTAGAAATAGTGGTTATAACAGGTTTGATCATCGTATTGCTTCTGGTTCTGGCCGTACCGTTTATCAGCAGAACTGTTGAAGAAAATCTGGAACCTTTCCTATTTATTATGGGGCTGGCAGCCAGTATCATATCCGGAATAATGAGTAAAGATTTGGCGCTTAAAGCACTTGAGGAACCAATTATGATTGCATCGGCGGTTTTTATTGCCGGAGCTTTATTTTACCTGCTGCATGATAAATTTCAGACTTTCATAAATCTGATCCTTAAAAGAATCCCGCTGGCCGTTTTTGTATTTTTGACTATCACCCTGCTGGGTATGCTTTCCAGTGTAATTACAGCTATCATAGCCTCAATCGTTCTGGTGGAAATCATCTACCTGCTGCCGCTGGTGCGGAAGCAGAAGATAGTCGTCTGCATAATCGCCTGTTTTTCCATTGGCCTTGGTGCGGCCCTTACACCTATCGGCGAACCGCTGGCCACTATAGCTATCTCCAAATTGGATGAAAGCTTCTTTTATCTGCTGGACCTTTTGGGTAAATACATTTTTCCGGCTTTGATCGCTTTCGGGATTCTGGGCGGGGTTTATGTTGCCCGCTCCAACAAAAACAGTAAACAGGAAGACAAAACTTCAGATGCTGCTGTACAGGAAGAGGAAGTTGAGCAGGAAACCTGGAAAGGCATAATAATCAGGGCTTTAAAGGTATATCTTTTCGTAATGGCCCTGGTTTTCTTAGGGGAAGGATTTCAGCCGCTTATCGATAAATATGTACTGGGTCTGTCGCCCCAATTGCTCTACTGGGTCAATATGATTTCAGCCGTATTGGATAACGCCACTTTAACTGCTGCTGAGATCAGCCGGCAAATGACTGATACCCAGGTCACGGCGATCATAATGGGCCTGCTGATAAGCGGCGGCATGCTGATCCCGGGTAATATTCCCAATATCGTATCGGCATCCAAATTAAGGATCAGCAGTAAGGAGTGGGCGGTGTGGGGAGTTCCCCTGGGCCTAGTAACTATGCTGATTTATTTCGTTATATTGTTTTAATAAGCTTTACTGACATAAAAATAAATCTCCGCACCATCTTTGCCGGTAGCTATAATTCCGCTTAAAAAGCTGCTGAAGCAGTCAATTTAAGATTAAGACTCAAAAAGCTCTCTCTTTTAAAGAGAGAGCTTTTGGGTTATTGCTTAAGAGCTGTATTTTCCGTACGGAGTTATCAGCCATTTGTATATTATACGGGCATATCTAACTATTGATCTTTTTCAGCAGCCAGGCCATATTCTGCCCCAATACCTGCATGGTCTGCATCCCTTCAGTATCAGATTCAACATCGCCTTTTTCCCGGCCGATGCCGATATTCCAGTAACTTGAGCCGGGTATGATCATCTGGCTCATTAAGAACAGATGGTTGATGGAATCAAGGGTGTGGATGGCACCGGCCCTTCGTACCGCTGAAACTGCTGCACCCACCTTGCCTTTTAATAACTCATCATTGCCCCTCGATACATAACCGGCCCGGTCGATCAGGGCTTTCATTTCAGGAGTCATATCGGCAAAATAGGTGGGGGATCCCAAAATGATACCATCTGCGTCCAACATCTTTTCAAAAGTCTTATTAAACGAATCATTGTTGACTGAACAGCGTTTGTCTTTATTTTCCCGGCATTTGCCGCAGGCGATGCATCCTGTTATCTTCTTGCCGGCCAGTTGGATCAATTCGGTTTCAATGCCTTCTTTTTCAAGTTCGGCAAATACTCTGCGGATAAGAATGGCTGTATTCCCATCCTTCCGGGCACTGCCGTTAATACCGGTAACTTTCATTAAATCTTCCTCCTTTTCAACCAGGTATCAGTGTGATTTTCCGGAGCCGGATCATTATTGCTCTTTTTAATCAGATTATGTTGAAGGCTACTACTTGTCCTGGTACTTGTCAATATCTATCAGTCCCGGAAGGTTGACCAGGGACGCCAGGTCGAAGGGGCAAAATACGGACTTACGGATACAATGGGCGCAGACGGCGTAGTAGCTAACATAATCTTGTCAGCAGAGTAGAGAGGAGGGACCGTAATGGAATACAAATTACCTTTTGAAGAATATAGCAAGAGTTTAAAAAAAGGTAAGCTAATGGGTTTAAAATGTAATGATTGCGGGACAGTTACTTGCCCGCCGACAATGGCTTGCAGAGAGTGCGCCAGTATAAATAATGAAGTCACGGAATTAAGCGGCATGGGGGAAATTGTTACCTTCAGCATATCCTATGTCGGAGCGGAGGGCCGTCAGAATGAACACCCGGTAACCATTGTTCTGGTCAGACTTGACGAAGGGCCATGGATCATGGGCAATCTGATCGATATTGAACCGCAGAAAGTCAACATGAATATAATTGGGAAAAGGGTCAAAGCCGGTTCCAAAATGTTCCCCGGCGATAAGTATTCTGTGGCAGCAGCCAGGCCGCTGTTCAGTTTTGTATGATGTAATGCCTGCGGCACAACAGGAATTGATCTGATTTTTAAAGAGGTTTTTTAAATGCTGAAATTATCTGGCAAAGTTGCTCTCGTTACCGGGGCAGCAGGAGGGTTGGGACGGGCACAGGCTGACGCACTGGCTGCTGAAGGAGCAAATATCGTCGTGAGTGACCAAAAAAAACCTGATTTTGCCCCAAATGCCCGGGAATTGATCAATGAGCTGAAAAACAAGTATGGCGGTGATCATATCAGTCTTGCCGGGGACGTATCCTCGGAAGAAGATGTTCAGGCTATGGTTCAAAAAATCATTGCTCATTATGGGAAAATAGACATTCTGGTAAATACCGCCGGGGTCTCAATAAACCATGTTTCCTGGGATTTCCCGCAGGAAGACTGGCAGACTGTTATAGGAGTAAATCTTAATGGCGTTTTCTACTGTATGAAGGCAGTACTTCCTTATATGAGAGAAAGAAGTTTCGGCAGGATAATAACAATGTCTTCAGTGGTTGGACTTTCAGGAGCAAGAGGTACGGCTGCGTATTCAGCAGCGAAAGCTGCGGTGATCGGGTTATCCAAAACTGTTGCCAGAGAAGTGGCTGCCCGGGGAATCACAGTCAATTGTATTGCTCCCGGTTATATTGATGCAGGGTTAATGGCTTGCATGCCTCGGAAATATCTTAACGAAGAGGTTATGCCTTCCATCCCGATGAGGAGACTCGGAGATGCTTCCGATGTCGCCCGCGCTGTAGTATATTTGGCGTCTGACGATGCCAAATATGTTACCGGGGAGGTACTGCGCGTTGACGGGGGCTTTTGTATTTAATTAATTGTTGCAGTATATATAGAATTTGAACCTAGGAGGTCAAAAAATGAAGTCAAAGAAACAAATATCGATTCAGGAGGCGGCAGCCGAAATAAAAAATGGTGATACCGTACTTATTACAGGGTTTTGCTTTTGGCGGAAGCCCATGGCTATTGTCTATGAAATGGTGCGGCAGCAGAAACGGGATTTGCACTTGCCAACAGTTAATCCAGGCATTGATATCGATGTTCTTGTCGGCGGCGGCTGCGTCAAAATATGGGAATCAAACTATGTAGGTATGGAGCTGTACGGTAAAATTGGCAATAACTTTGCGCGGGCGGTCAAGGAAGGCTCGATCATTTGCGAAGACTATAGTCATTACCATGGGGTGCTGCGCCTTCAGGCCGCCGCTATGGGACTGCCGTTTCTCCCCTCTTTTGCGTGCCTTGGAACGGATTTACTCAACCCTGAATATGACATGTTGGGACAGGCCGGCCTTAGAGACGGCAGCAATCCCATGATACCAAGGGAGAAGTTTAAAATAATTAAAGACCCTTTTTATGGGGATGGCAACATGGTGCTTGTCCCGGCTGCGCGGGCTAATGTGTGTATTGCCCATGTGCAGAAGGTAGGCGACGAAGGAACTGTTCGTATTGATGGACAGCGCTTTGCTGATGTAGAGGCTATGCAGGCAGCGGACAAACTTATTGTAATGGCAGAAGAGATCGTTCCTGAAAGTGAACTTAGACTGGATCCTGCAGCTAATGTATTACCGGGTTTCAGAGTTGACGCAATTGTAGAATGCCGGTACGGCGGCCATCCTGGCGGCGTTTACGGGTGCTATGATACGGATGGCGATTTCGTCAAAGAATACGTTGAACGTGGGAGCAAAACTCAGGAGGACTTCGATAGATGGGCTGATGAGTGGATCTATGGTGTCAGGGATCACGCCGAGTATCTTGACAAAATAGGCGCTGCAAGACTATTAAAAATACGGGCGAACAGTGTACTTAAATGGAGCCCATCAGTAAAAAGAGGGGTGAGATAAAATGACTAAACCGAACTATGCCAAAATCGGAGATTATAGTCTGGATGCATTGATGGTAGTAGCGGCAGCTCGGGAAGTAAATGACGGAGAGATTGTATTTGCGGGAACCGGCTTACCGATGTTAGGGGTTATGGCCGCTATGAATTTTCATGCTCCCAATGCCAAGCTGGTGTATGAGGCAGGAACGACGGATTCGCAGCCCATATCACTGCCTTCTTCAGTGGGAGGACCGCGCTGCGGATGGGGGTCTTCAGTTATTTCGGGAATGACCGACGTCTTTGCTATGTTGCAGCGTGGCTGGGTTGATTTAGGATTCCTGGGCGGAGCAGAAGTTGATAAATACGGTAATGTGAATACTACTTGTATCGGAGATTATAAGCATCCTAAGGTTAGATTGCCAGGTTCTGGCGGTAACCCTGATATAAATAGTTTAGCTAAGCGCACAGTTTATATTATGCCCCAGCAAAAGAGAAGGTTTAACGAACAGGTGAGTTATGTAACAAGTCCAGGCTGGCGGATCAAGTGGTGGAATGAAGACGGTACCATGGAATGGGTCAGCCGTAAGGAAATATACGGTACAAGATACCCCGGCGGGCCCCACGCAATAATTACAGATATGGCAGTTTTGCGCTTTGACAAGGAAACAGGATTAATGTACCTGGATACTGTTCATCCTGGGCGGACGGTTCAAGATGTCCTGGATAATGTTGGCTTTGATCTTGATGTATCGCGTGTTGCAGGAGAGACTCTGCCTCCTACTTATGAGGAGTTGGATTTGCTTTATAACAAGATCGACCCTGAAGGGATATTCCTGGCTTAACAATATGCCTGGCCTCCAATTGCTTCGGCGCGCTTTTAAGAGATTAAGGAACACGATATTTTAAGGAGTGAATGGGATGAGATTTGATGGCAAAAACATAATTGTTACCGGCGGAGCCGCGGGATTTGGCCGCCAAACGGCCATTGATGCTGCAAAGCGCGGTGCCAGCGTAATTATTATCGACAGAAACACTGAAGGACTGCGAGAAGTAGTTGAAGAATTCCCGGAATACTCCATCAAAGCATACCAGTTGGACATTGGGAAAACAGCGGAAACCGAAGAAGTGCTGAACGAGATCATTGATGAGTATGGACAGATACATGTTCTTATCAACAATGCCGGTATTCCCAGTAAAAATCCGATTGAGGAAATATCTGAAACAGAATGGGATGCGGTTATAGATGTCAATCTAAAAAGTATTTACAATACTTGCCGCATCATCGTGCCGCACATGAAGAAATTCCGCTACGGCAAAATTGTAAACATGTCTTCTGTCGCGGGCAAAATGGGCGGAGGGTTGCTCGGCACTTGCGCCTATGCTGCGTCAAAATCCGGCGTCCTTGGTATCACAAAATGTCTGGCCAGAGAATGCGGCCCCTTTGGTATAAACGTCAATGCCGTTTGTCCCGGCAATTTCGATACCGCCATATCCAAAGAAATGACCGGTGAGCTGCTGGAAAAATATGTGGCAGGACTTTGCCTGCGCCGCCGGGGCAAAATCGAAGAAGTATCCAATGTCATGTTGTTCTTGGCGTCCGATTTAGCCAGTTATATTACCGGCGAATGCACTGACATTGACGGTGGACAGGTGATGGACTAAACATATATAAAGATATATAAATCATTATTTGATGTGGATGTAAATATGAAGGAATGCCAGGAGGCTGTCCCGGTTCTTAAATTGATCAGGGGCAGCCACTTTTCAATTCTCTGCTTTTTTGTAGAATTCGATCTTCCACTGGAGCATCTGCAGGTTATTTTCCAATTCTGCCAGACGAGCTTTTACCTGCTCTTCATGTTTTTCAAGCAATTCACGCCGGGCGGCAAGGGTAGACTCCCCTTGCTTACGCAGCTGAGCATACATCATCATTCCCTGTATTGGCACACCCGTATCACGCAGTCGTTTAAGGAACTCCACCTGCCGAAGATGATCCTCCGAATACTCCCGGTAGCCACTGGCATTGCGGGGAACAGGATCCAACAGGGCAATTTTTTCATAGTAACGCAAAGTATGTACACTCAGCCCGCTGATTTTGCTAAATTCTTGTATGGTAAATGATTTCATGGCTGAATTATATACCTTTGAGCTGCTTAAAGGCAATCCCCCTTATTCCACGCCAACCATTCCAGCCTGCGGATAACGTTCTCCTCTTACCTGGCCGGCCGGTAAAGCGTCCTCTAATGCGCTTATCTCTTTATCGGTCAGGGAAACCTCGAGGGCATTGATATTGTCCAATAAATGATCGATCCTGGTGGTACCCGGAATCGGGAGAATATCATCGCCTTTAGCCAGAACCCAGGCTAATGTCAGCTGTGAAAGCGGTACCCCTTTTTCCCGGGCCAGACTTTCGAGCCGGTGCAGATAAGTTTGATTGACATCATAATTGTCACCCTGAAAACGCGGGAGCATCTGGCGATAATCACCCGGTTCCGCTTTGGTCAGATCCAGCTTGCCGGTAAGAAAACCCCGTCCCAGCGGACTGTATGCCACCAGCGCAATTTCCAGTTCACGCATAACCGGCAGTACTTCATCTTCCACATGCCTGGTCCAGAGTGAATACTCGGTCTGGACAGCAGACAGCGGATGAACTGCATGGGCTCTGCGTATGGTTGCCGCTGAGGCCTCTGATATTCCAATGTACCGCACTTTACCCCGGGCGACCAGATCAGCCATGGCACCAATCGTATCCTCTATAGGAACACTATGATCAATGCGATGGATATAATAAAGATCGATTACATCTCTGTGAAGTCTCTTCAGGCTGGCTTCACAGGACTTTACCACATATTCAGGCCGGCCGCAGATGGTCCGCTCATACTTGCCGGGCTCTCTTACAATGCCGAATTTGGTGGCAATAAAGACTTCATCATGCCAATCTTTGAGCACCGAGGCGATCAGCTCTTCATTATGCCCAAAGCCGTACTGGTCAGAGGTGTCGAGCATGGTAATGCCATTTTCGAGCGCTGTGCGGATAGTATCTCTGGACTGGGCATCGTTCCTGCTGCCGTAAAACTCACTCATTCCCATGCAGCCAAGCCCGATCGCTGATACTATCGGCCCGTTCTTACCCAGCTGTCTCATTTTCATAATCTGATTCTCCTCTCTTAAGTTGCTTATTCTGCTGAATCGTTGTATGGTAAATGTTTTCATAGCTGAATTATATACCTTCGAGTGCACTCTAAGGCGAGACATTTTTAAAAAAAGCTGCCGGGAAAATAACCGATTATATAGCGAAGGAATTGCGGGAACCGGCTGCCGCAAAAAAGCTGGTCAATAAAATAAAAGAGCAGGTGCTGAGCCAGGCAGAAATGCTGCCCGTCATGTGCCGGTCGCTGATCTCAATATGGTATTAATTTGATCTGCCGGTCATGGCAAAGGCATCAAAATATAATGCGGCAATTTTCTCAAAATCGTATTCCCGGGTCAGGGTATTCTTAATGTGAAGCAATTCGGTTGGGGAGGGAGTGTTTTTGATAAGCTTCAATATTTGCGCTGCTAATGCATGGGGGTCATCGGCAGGTTCATAATAATTGACCATATTCCTCGTTATTTCCGGGATGCTGGTGGTGCGGGCCGCTAAAACCGGTATGGCAAATAATGCTGCTTCAACCGGTGTCATTCCGAACCCCTCATGCAGTGATGGTGAAATAAAGATATCTGCATTTTGATACAAATAATTTCTCTGCTCATCTGATACATAACCGGTAACAATCAGCTTTTTAATTTTATTCTGAGCCGCATATTGGGCGGGATCAATGCCATCAGATGTTATTGCTCCGGTCAGTACCAGGTAATGGTCGATCTGATCTTCAATGAGCTGAAAAGCTTTAAGTAATGTAATAATATTTTTATGCCTGCGGATGGAATTAACACACAGAAGATAGGGCTTTTCTACGGGAAATTCCGCGATTTTATTATAATCGATCAATACCGGATTATTGATAACCGTGATCTTTTCAGGGTCTGCATGGGGGTAGTATTTTAAAATATCCTGTTTTACAAATTGTGAGGGGACAATAATATGTTTGCTGTTATGAATTAAATCTTCATATCTGTATTTTAAATATATTAAATATTTTCTGTTGTGGTTACCTGGGAAATTTCTGAAGTATAAGTCATGTATGGTGATCAGGGTCGGTACTTTATGGCTCATATGATCATTTGCGGCGTTAAATGGATGAAACAGAAGATCATAGCGGTCTTTTTTCAGAAAATGCGGCACCAGATATTGGTCTATATACAGGGATTTTAAAAAACGATGATATTTATTTAAATTATGAAAGTCACCCATGGCTGCTATAGGGACGATCCTGGCTTCCGGAAATAAACGCTGCGCTTTTTCAGAGAAAGTATCAAAAGTAAATAGATGAAAATTTTCATCCAGTTTACCAATGGCCTGCAGACCTTTAAAAAGGTTAAGTGTAAATTGGCCAAGGCCCTCCAATTGGTTTCCAGCCATAAAAAAAGTAAGGTTGACAGCGATTTTCATTCCATCATTCCTTCGAAAAATTCATAATAAGTGCTGCTGATTATCATATAGTCATAGCACGCCAGATACTCGCTTCTGATGGCGGCAAGTTTTGATCCGGAGGGCTTGGTCTGCAGGATCTCCAACATTTTCTCCGCCAGAACTTCATAATCATCGGCCGGTTCATAATAGTTTAACAGACTCCGGGTAACCTCCACCGAAGCCCCGGCTGCAGATAATAAAACCGGAACGTGTCTGATAGCTGCCTCAATGGCGGTCATACCGAAACCTTCAAAAAGGGAAGGATTAACAAATAAAGCAGACCTGGATAATACCTGGTTAAGTTCCTCATCGTCCAGGAAGCCTGTGAATTGAATCCGGTCTTCTAAATGCCTGGCTTTTACATAGGTTTTAAGGAATTTGGTCTCATGATTGACGTGGCCGATTAAAAGCAGATTATGCTCAATTTTCCCCATAATTTTTTCATATGCTTTGATTAAAGTAAGCGTGTTTTTATGCACGTAAGCAACATTTACGGCACAAATGTATGGTTGGGTGACGGGGCTGTCTGCAGCTGGATTTGAAAAATCAGTATCGATCGGGTTATAAATTCTTTTGATTTTTGACTGGTGCTGCGGATAGTACTTCTCAATCTCCCGGGCATCATAATCGGAAATTGCGATGATCCTGGTTCTCAGCTTAAAATCCCAATAATATTGTAATCCATTTATGATCCTTGTCTTCAGGCCAAACCGGCCGGGATTGCTGATGGCCTGGATATCATGCGGCAATACGACCGTAGGTATTTCAAACTTTTTAAATCCGGTATTATAATAGGGGAAAAAGAGCAGATCGATCCCCTGCTGTTTCACCAGAGAACTCAGCTTGAAAGTCTTATTATAAAGGTCCGCAATCATCTTCTTAAGAAAAATTTTATTATAAGGAATAAAGGTAAAGGTGGCATCAGGAATCAGACTCTTAAGCATATCCGCTGAATAATCGTAAGCATAAACATGGATATCCCCGGCTTTACCAAGAGCCTGAAATCCCTTTAATAAATTAAATAATACCTGTTCTTTCCCGCCGCTGTGAATGGTATTTAAAAAGAAAGCTTCAATTCCCAGTTTCATTTTTCACTCCCGGTAAACCTTTCCCGCCATATAATATTGTCTGCGCATACAAACAAGTCTTTGATCACATGTATATAATAACAAATGTATCAGTTCGTTGATATGATTTCTATATCGACCTTTTTTAATATTCTCTTCCCGGTCCAGGAATCTGCTGCAGATAATAATACAAGTATAATCTGACCTGGCCGGGCAGGCAATTAATATTAGTGATCACGGAGGCATCTGCATTTGCGCCTCACGCTGTTCCTTTTCTGCTGCGATTCTGCAAAAGGAAGGATAACCCTGCATACATGTAACCAGTATTTTATTAAAGTTAAAAAAAGACCAGGCTGCCTGACAACGCAGCCTGGTATCCGTTGGCATACGGGTTTTTAGTCATCCCTTTCCTTGTTTTGTTCGATAACCAGTCCTTCTACGTGGTGTTTGCCCATGATTTTTCTTTTTTTACGGTTCTCTTTGGTTTCAAAAAGGATATCCATGTCGTAGTCTTCCGGATACAGATCCTCACGGTCAATATGGAGAGTCAGGCGTTTTTGGTTTATGGAGTATTTCTTGCCCCTCACCATGACCACCACCTCACCCCGGCTGTTTTCTTCCTCACATACTATGCCGGTGTGTTCCATGTTGCTGATACAGACCCGGTCGCCGCGCTTCAGATCCGGTTTCACATATTGCCTGCTTCGCTCCCGCTTCTCCTTTTGTTTATAGTATTCATCCTGCCGGTGCTGCTCCGTGATCAGCTGCTGGTGCTCGTCCTGACCGGCCATGTGGTCTATATATCGATCATAGCTGCCATCGTAGCTTGCTTTTTCTCCATAGGTAACCTCGTGGGCCCGTTCAACAATATGTCTGTCTATCCCTAACCGCAGCGCAATCAGGAAGGCGTTGCTGTTTCCCCAGTTGCCGATCTGCAGTTTATAGAGCGGCCGGAGGGTTTTGATGTCAAAGGCCATGCAGCCGTTTTCAAAACCTGGCGTATTAAGGGCATATTCCTTTATTTCACCGAAGTGGGTGGTGGCGATTATGGATGCCCCGCGTGCAAAGACTTCCTCCAGCACCGCAACGGCAAACCCGCGTCCCTCTGCCGGGTCGGTGCCGGCCCCCAGTTCATCCATGATGACCAGGGTGGAAGGACCACAGGTTTTTAAAATCGTTTGAATGTTTTTCACATGCGATGAAAAGGTACTTAAGGATTGCTCAATGCTCTGACCGTCACCGATGTCGGCAAGTATACCGGAGAAAACCGCAAACTCGCTGCCTTCTGCTGCCGGCACATGCAGACCGCTTTGAACCATCAGGGTCAGCAATCCCACCGTCTTTAATGCCACGGTTTTGCCGCCGGTATTGGGACCGGTTATGACCAGGGCCCGGTAATCCTCACCGATAGCAAGATCCAGCGGAACTGCATTTGGCCCCAGCAGCGGATGCCGGCCCTGCCTGATCAGGATCTTATTTAAACGGTTGAGGCTGACCGGCTTCATATCCATGCTGCGGCTGTATTTGGCCTTGGCGAAAATGAAATCATAGTTGGCCATTGCTTCCATATTTATAGTCATTTGCCGGCGCTGCTCCTTTACCTGCCGGGACAGATCGGTCAATATCCGGTAAACTTCATTTCTTTCTTCTATTACCAGCAGATTTAACTCTGTCTGCAGCCTGGCAATCGCAGCCGGTTCCATGAACACCGTTGAACCGGTAGAGGACATGTCAACTGCCTGACCGGGGAATTTCTTCATGTCCTGGCGCCGTATGGGCACCACATACCGGCCGCTCCTGCTGCTGACAATGGAATCCTGCAGCATGCCCTTGAAGGCGGGGGAACGAAGGATATCGTTCAGTTTTTGCTTGATCCGGTCCTCTGTTATCATTAGCCTTTTGCGGATCCGGGCCAATTCACTGCTGGCCCGGTCATCGACCCGGCCGTTGACGATACAGCGGCGGATTTCTTCTTCCAGCCCGCTTAAGTCATACATGGATGAAGCATAAGCTGCGATCCCGGGGCCGATCGACTGCATGCTGTCCATGTACTTGCGGACCCGCTTCACCCCTTCCAGCAGGTTCAGACAGGAGATCAGTTCTTCAGGGGTAAGGAGCATTTCCTTCTCTGCTTTGGCAAGGATCGCTGCTATACCTTCCATGGAAATCAGCGGCACACTTGAATTGACTGCCAGCATCGCAGCAGCCTCAGTAGTTTCAGTCATAGCTGTATTAATTATGTCGATATCTTTATACGGCTGAAGTTCAGTGATCATCTGCCGGGCTTTTTCCGTCATCGCATAATTCTTTATTTCCTCAATTACCTTGTCAAACTCGAGGATATTCATCATATACTGATTCAATTTATTTCCCTCCAAATCTTATAAAAACAGGGCTGTGAAAGAACACGGCGGTTCCTGCACAGCCCTTAATGGCTAATGGCTTCTATATCGCTGACCAAGCTACAAAAATACCGTGCACAGGGCACGGTTCATTATTGACATGCCGCCGGTGTTCATATCTCCTGATCCGCACAACAAAATAAAGTACCTATAATAGCGGCACCGCTGCTTACGAATCAAGAGCTCCATATCAAGTTCTGGTTAGTTATGAACTACCCCGGACATACATTCATTCCTTAAATTTAAAATTTGTTTGCTATATTTAAAAAATAGCTTAAAAGCGGGAAAATGTCAATCTGTTGAGACCGATAATATTCAGCAGGAGAATACCGGCCGGTTCATTTTTTATCGCGCTGGTTCGAACATCACCGATCACAGGCATGCTTCCGATAATATTTTAATTTGAACGTGACATTTATCCACGCTGCGCATTATAATTGCTATATAAAGCAGATTTAAGGCAAATATTGCAGCAGGAGTTATTGGACATGCAGATAAAAGCTGAGAAAACCTGGCTTGCACCGGGTCTGCGGCGACTACGGCACCGCGGTACAAGCAAAAATTATATATTGATATCGCTGCTCTTATGCTCCTGGTTTTTAGCAAGTTATATAAGTGTTCTAAATACCGCTGCCATTATCTCTTCAGATGTGAATGCAGCTGCTGTTTCCTCCATGAGCGGAGGAAATGGTCAATCGTCAATGAACGGCGCAGCCAATACCAGGCATCTTGATTATATGGCTGAAGATACTGTTATAAATTTTTTCATTGCTTCATTGAAGCAATCCCGGGATAAGGCTGCAAAAACTGGTTTTAACACCGTAACCGTAATCATTGCCGCGCTGGTGATCTGCTTACTCTGTGCTTCAAGGCTCTCCGGGAGCATTTGTTCACAATTCAGCTCCCTTAAAATAACCTTCTTTCTCCACAAAAAAGACGGAATGAAATGACATGATTCAGTTCATGACGGGACTATTAAAATGTCCCGTAACGGTCAAGTGCGCTTAAAAATGCGCTTATCCGTGACATTTTATCCGTCAGGGCCGCGTCACCTTAAGGTATGATGCGTACATGACGGGGCATAATTGGAGGAATATTTATGAATTCTAAACGGGTGTTTTTTGTGACCGTTTTAATAACGGCTGCTTTGTTTTGCATTGCTGTATTCGGAATCAAAATCGGTAATTTTGAGATCAAAGGCGCAGACCAGATGCGTTACGGAATAGATATACGCGGTGGGGTGGAAGCCACCTATGAGCCCAAGGATCTGGGGCGGGTGCCGACGGAAAATGAGCTGGAAGCTGCCCGGGCAATCATTGAAACGCGTATGGACGCTAAAAATATTACTGACCGGGATGTTACTGTAGACAAGAGCAATGGCAAGGTAATTGTCCGCTTTCCCTGGAAATCCGATGAAGCGGATTTCGATCCCCAGAAGGCGGTGTCCGAGCTGGGCGAGACAGCCCGGCTGACCTTCCGGGATCCGGACGGCAATGTTATCCTGGAAGGTACTGATGTGACCAAAAGCGCAGCCCAGTTAAGCCCGCAGGATGGAAAACCGGTGGTCACGCTTGAACTGTCGGGGGAGGGCGCAGAGAAATTTGCCCAGGCGACCGGCCGGCTGATTGGACAAACCATCGACATTTACATGGATGAGACCCTTATTCGTTCACCGATCGTCGGATCAAAGATCACGGGGGGCAATGCGGAAATAACCAACCTGGAAAGCGTGGAAGATGCAACAGCGCTCTCCAATAAAATCAATTCCGGCTCTCTGCCGTTTTCATTGACTGTAAAAAACTGCAATATAATAAGCCCCGCGTTGGGCAGCAACGCCCTGGCGGTAATGGTCATGGCCGGAAAGGTCGCCTTTGTGCTGGTTTGTTTGTTCATGCTGCTGTATTACCGGCTGCCCGGTCTGGTTGCATGTATAGCTTTGGTTTTACAGGTAACCGGCCAGTTACTGGCCTTGTCCGTACCGCAGTTTACCCTGACCCTGCCGGGCATCGCCGGTTTGATTTTATCAGTCGGTATGGGCGTAGATGCCAATATCATAGTATCCGAACGGATCAAGGAAGAGCTTAATACCGGCAAAACTTTGCTGAGGGCCATCGATACAGGCTTTGAAAGGGCCTTTTCCGCTGTTCTGGACGGCAATATTACCGTCATCATCATAGCCGTCATTCTGGTTATTTTCGGCTCCGGGTCCATGCTGTCTTTTGGTTATACGCTGGTATGCGGCGTTATCATGAACTTCATTGCCGGTGTTACGGCATCCCGTCTCATGATACGTTCACTGGGCAATTTTAAAATATTCCGCAAGCCGGAGTATTTTGGCGCAAGGAGGACAGCACAATGATCAGATTTTATCAACACCGGTATATCTATTTTACGATTTCGATTTGTCTTATTCTGTTCGGTATTGCTGCTGCTTTTATAAACGGCATTCAGCTGGATATCCAGTTTAAGGGCGGTACTATACTTAAATATACCTATTCTGATACCATAAACGCCGAACAGGCAGAGAAAACCGTTGAACAGGCGGTGGGAAGAACCACCAACTGCCAGCTGCAGACCAATATGGCCAGGGACGAGCAAAAGCTTATAGTCAGCCTGGCCGGCAATGAAGCGCTTACCTCACAGGAACAGGAAATGGTCACTGCCGCGCTCAACAATGCCTATCCGGAGGCGCAGCTGGCTTTGTCCGAATCGCTGACTGTTGAACCCTTTATAGGCAGGCATTTTCTGACCAATGGCATGATCGCGATCGCGCTGTCATTTCTGCTTATCCTATTATATGTGGGATTTCGCTTTAAAAATATCGGCGGGTATTCTGCAGGCACCATAGCGATCATTGCCTTGTTTCATGACGCGTTTATCGTCACCGCGGCCTTTGTAGTCTTTAAGATCCCGTTAAACGACTCGTTTATTGCAGCTATATTGACCATCATCGGTTTTTCCATCAATGATACAATCGTTATTTATGACCGCATCCGGGAAAATGAACGGCTTTTGGGCAGAAAAGTTTCGGCGGAGGAACTGGTCGATACGAGCATCAACCAATCCATGATGCGCTCGATCAACACAAATATTGCGGTCTTTGTGAGCATTACAGTCATATATATCTTTGCCCAGATCTATGATATCGGATCTATAAGGGCATTTGCGCTGCCCATGATGTTGGGTACGGTTTCCGGCTGTTACTCCACCATCTGTATTGCCGGACCGCTGTGGACCATGTGGCAAAATCACAAAAAGAAAAGTGCCGTTAATTCTGCTAATGCATAAACATCCGGGAGCCGGCCACTGAAGTTCGCTTTCTGCCGGCTCCTGCTTTCTACCGGGCGCTGAACCATTCAATGATATCCCGACAGGCGCTTTCATCCATGCCTTTGACCTGGACAACAGCTGCACCAAGGCTGGAGGCGGTATCAATGCGCAGGGCTGCAAGGCCCAGCCGCTTCTGGAAAAAATTCTGCGATAAAGATATTGATTGAATTTTTCGGCGCGGGATTATGGTCGTGACCCGGCCCAGAGTTCTGGTTCTCAACACCAGCCTGTCCGTGTCGGTCAGCCAGCCGGCTGCACGGTATTGGGCATTTCCCAGCCAGGCTGCCAGCGGGACGATAATAAAGGCCAGATATCCCCAGGGAAGAAAAATGGCGGGCAGGATTGCAATGAGCAGCGCCGGCAGGGTGTTGATGATCAGGTAACGACGCCGGGCTCTTGCCGGTAATCCTTTAATATCATCCGTAACGGCAAATTCAGGGAGCATCTGCTGCAGGTAATGAGGGAGCCGGGAACGCTGCAGCAGGGGAAAGAGCACATTGCCTTCATCTTTGGCACCGGTACTGTTGCTGATGCTTTCAACCTGAACGCTCACCATGCCGAAAGGCTGCCGCAGAATACCTTCCACCACCCTGATGGCCTGGATACGCTTGACCGGGAGAGTAAGCTGCTGTTTTTCCAGCAGACCGCGGCTGATTTTAATATTATCTCCCTCCCGGGTCAGACGAAAACCGGCGAAGCGGATGAGGCTTCCCGCCAGTGATATCAGCCAGGCCATCAGAAAGAGGATAATAACTCCTAAAATAATCATGCTGATCTTTCCGGCCACCAGGTTTTCCGCATATTGGCCGATTTTTACCCAGATGTCAAGTTCGGAAAAGAAATCGTCCAGCTGGGAAGCAGCTGCCAGCAGGGCACTGAGAACAACGCCGATTCCATTGGAAGTACTGGCCAATAGCAGCAGTCTGCCGGGAGAAAGACGGTATTCCACGGCTGTGGGAGCCTGCCCGGCCTGATCCGGTATATTGCGGCCAGCCTGTAATATTTCGCGCAGTTCTTCAGCCTTCTGCCGGGGAAGGGCTGAAAGCACGAACTCTGCTTCATTTCCGGCTCCGGCTGTTTCCACCTGGATTTTGACCAGCCCTAACAGGCGCTGCAGGACTCCGGCGGATATCTGTACACTTTGGATCCGTTCGAAAGGAATATAGCGCTGCTTGCGGACAAACACCCCGTATTCCAGGCGCAGTTCCTGCCCATGCAGATAAAATACATAACGCAGCCAGTAGAGTACCCCATAAGCAATAAAAAGAATAAGTAAAAAGGGGATCGCCAGCAGGAACCATTTGCGGCTGCCGGCTTGGGCCACTGCAAGCAGGAACAGAGGCAGGAGCCCCTTCAGCATTGAATAGATATGCCTGATCAAATAATCCAGAATGCTTAATGGATGAAGCCGCTGCGGCTCATACATCTTCGTCCACCACCCGTGCCAGATCGGAGATCCGGTCCCGCAAGATGTCGGCAACCGCATCAGCCAGGGCAGGAATATCGTGGGTCCCGGCTGCCGTAGAAATCGTTACTGTGGATAGTCCGTAATGTCTCAACAGGGGGCCCTGTTTGGTATCAACATGCTGCACCCGCGCCATTGGGATCAGGGTGCGAGTTTTGACAAATACGCCCCGCAGCAAATCGATTTCCTGTTCCGATACATCATAGCGCCAGGTTTTCCATGTGATTTCCGGCTTGACAAAGATAAAAAATGCCGCGACAGCCAGTACCATGATCAACAGTACCGCTGTGATCCAGACCGGCCAGTGCCATAAGCGGGTCACCCCGTAATAAGCAGCGGGGATCAGAAACATGAATAAGCTGTTGATCCCGGCTGACCAGCGCCAGTAGGATACGGCCCGGGAATCGATCTGTTGTTCGGGGATCTGCCGCAATTTTACCACCTCGTTTTATTCTTCGCTGTGCGATTGATTTCAGTATGCCGCCCGGCCTTTAAAGCTGATCATTATCAAATAGATCCGCAAGGACCTTTTCCCGGTGCTGCAAAAAATACCTGGTGATTTGATAATGATCTGTCATTTCATATTCTGTTTCTTCGATCCTGCCGTTATCAAAACTTAATATGACAGAATCAGGATATCCCATCAGTATAGGGGAATGAGTGGCAATTATAAACTGTGAATTTCCCTGGCCGGAAAGATCATGCAGTATTCTTAAAAAAGCCAGCTGCCGGGAAGGGGACAAGGCTGCTTCAGGTTCATCCAGCAGGTAAATTGCTTTTTCTTTAAAGCGGTTCACAAACAATGACAGGAACGATTCCCCGTGTGATTGCTGGTGGAGTGAACGGCCGCCGTAATCTCTGTAACCTGTGTCATCCACAGCGTCAATGTGAGTGGCAAAACTGTAAAAAGATTCGGCCCGCAGGAAAAAACCGCTGGTTATCTTGGGCATCCATGAAAGCCTGATATAATCTTTTAAAGCTGACCCGGCAGCATGTACTTCATAAGCGTTGTTTCTTCCGCCGCCGGCAGTATTAAAATTGCACTGCCCGGCGATTGCTTCCAGCAAGGTCGATTTCCCGGAACCATTTTCCCCGGCGAAAAAAGTCACTTTACTTTTGAATTCTATTTGATTTAAGCTTTTGACAGCCGGAATAGAAAAAGGATAAATGTCAAAGGATGCTATTTTTTCTCTTTGGAGTATAACCGATTTAAGAAACATATATATCACCTGATAAAAAGTATAGCGGATTTTTAAAATATTAACAAAGTTCTGATATTGCCTTTCCCGGGAGGGAAAGGCGGTTATCAAGTAGAAATAAAGTATTGATGCGTGAAAAAAGGAGGTCATTTATTATGGAAGAAACCAGAATGCCAATGACGCAGCGGTTCTGGAAGGTCCTGGCGGCTCCGGGGGAGGCTTTTCAGGCTATTGCCGAAGATCCTCGTATTTTGTGGCCGGCGCTGATCATCATAGCAGTCTCGGTCCTGTTGACAATACTGGCCATTCCGGAAACCAGACAGTTTACAGCCGAGACTTTGGCCGCCAGCGGGCTGACCCAGGATCAGATTGCCCAGGCCATGAAATTTGTATTGCCGGGCGCGCTGGTTGGGACAATTGTGGCCATGCCGGTGCTCTGGCTGGTTCAGGCGGCATTGCTTGCCCTCTACAACCAGTTCAGCGTCGGCGAGGCAGGTTTTAAACAGTTGTTTGCCGTGGCGGTTTTTGCCGGGCTGCCATCAATTATAAAAGCGGTGATCTCCACCGGTCTGATCAAAGCCATAGGCTACAAAGCTGCCTTGCAGTTCAATACCAGTCTGGCGCTTTTTATGGGCACTGCCGATCAGACCGGCTTTCTTTACCGGTTACTGGGGCAGTTCGAGTTGTTCAGCATCTGGGGGCTGGTTCTTTTGATTCTGGGCGGCTCCATCGCTATGAAAAAAAAGACCGGGGGTTTGGCCGTCTACTGCAGCAGCATCTGGCTGATTTATGCAGTTGCATTGACGTTGCTGGTAAAAACCCCGGCAGTTTAAGCAAGCTTTTCCCAGAATGAGAGCAAGAGGAGTGAAAATTTTGACACAGCAAGTATCACCTGATTCCGGTGCTGAAACAATTCAAGCAGCCAGGACACCTTTTTCCCTGAAGAAGAAGCTGCTGATAGCTGGTGCCATCCTGTTGGTGCTGGCCATGGCCGGTTTCAATGTTTACCGAATAATGAATAAGGATGTTGTCGCGGTGTCCGCCTCCCGGGTGACTGAACAGCACCTGGTGGAAAAAATCCCGGCCTCAGGCACCGTTGCAACTGATGACAAAGAGATCATTTACAGTGAAGTGAGCGGAACGGTAAAGGGAATCAATGTGCAAATGGGCGACAAAGTAACGGCCGGGCAGGTCCTGCTGGATCTGTATATCCCCAATGCCGAACAGAGGCTGGCCGAAGCCCGCAGTGCCCTGGCTGCTGCAGAGTCGTCTTTGTACCAGGTTCGTTCTGCCGGCAAGACCTCCGATCTGGTTGCGGCCGAGTTCGCTCTCAGTCAGGCCGAAAGCGCCTATAACATTGAGAAAGCTGATTTACAGCGCCTGCAAACCTTGTATGATGCCGGGGCCATATCTAAATTTGACCTCGACCAGGGCCAGGCTGAATTCAATACCAGTTCCATGGCTTATGACAAAGCCCGGGCCGATTTACAGCGCTGTCAGGAAGCGGCCCCGTTTTATCTGCAATCGCTGGAAGCTGCAGTAGAGGCGGCCAGATTCCAAATGCAGCTGGTCGAAAGACAAACCGCTCAGCAGGGCCTGGTTTGTCAGCGGGATGGACAGATCCTTTCCATCAGTGTGAAAACCGGGGATCAAATCACGGAGAGTGTTCCGCTCCTGACCATTGGCACGCTGCAAAATTTTACCATACAGGCTGAAATTACGGAAAGTGAAGCCGGGAAGATCAAGGTGGGACAGCCCGTCAGCATCACCGGCAATGCTTTCTTAGATGAAACATATGAGGGGGAAATTACCCAGGTGGGGCTGGAGGTATTGAACGATATCCAGGGTGAGGATTCTTACCTGCCGGTCATTGTAACGGTTAAGGATGCTCCTCTTTTACTGCCCGGGTACACTGTCGACCTGGAAATAACAGTCGCCGACAGCCAGGCTTTGGTGGTGCCTATTGAAGCCCTGGTGGAAAAGGATGAGGGCAACAGCATCTGGATCATAAAAGATGGATCAGCCACGCTCATACCGGTGAAAATCGGTATCAGTGACGGTATAACCGTGGAAATTAAATCGGGAGCGGCCAAAGACGACCAGGTGGTTCTAAACCCGCCGGCCCAACTCAAGGATGGAAGCAAGGTTCGCGTGCAATGATAACAATAGATAATTTATATAAAACCTACGATACCGGTATTGTTAAGGTTCAAGCCCTCAGGGAAGTCAACCTTACTGTGGGAGAAGGGGACTTTGTGGCGGTTATGGGCCCGTCCGGCTCAGGAAAATCCACCCTGATGAATATCCTGGGGCTGCTGGACCGCCCTACGGATGGTACTTATCTTTTGGATGAGGTCGATACCCGGAGCCTGGATGAAGACCGGCTGGCGGACCTGCGCAACCAAAAGATAGGATTTGTCTTTCAGAATTTCAATCTGCTGCCCCGTCTCAATACTCAGCGCAACGTGGAACTCCCGATGCTTTATGCCGGAGTTGGCAGCGCAGAACGGCAAGCACGTGCATTAGCGGCTTTGGAACAGGTGGGGCTGGCCAGTCATAGAGCCCATCGTCCCAACGAGCTATCCGGAGGCCAGAAACAGCGGGTGGCCATAGCCCGCGCCATGGTCAACCGGCCCAGCCTGCTGCTGGCTGATGAGCCGACCGGTAATCTGGACAGCTGTTCCAGCTACGAAATCATGGAACTGTTTCAGGAACTGCATCGCCAGGGCAGCACCATTATCCTGGTAACCCATGAACCGGAAATTGGGCGCCATGCTGAAAGGATAGTACATTTCCGGGACGGCCGCCTGGTGAAGAGCGAAAAAGTGGATACGCCTTTGGATGCACGGCAGCTCTTAAAAGAATGGCTGGAGCAGAAGGGGGAGCTGGAATGAAATTTAAAGAAATGATTGCGGTTGCCCTGGAAGGGATATGGGTCAACAAAATGCGTTCCGCCCTTACTATGCTGGGGATGATTATCGGTGTGATGTTTGTTATCATCATCGTCACCATGGGGCAAAGCTTAAATGAGCAAGTTGCCCAGGAAGTTGAGGGGCTGGGAGCCAATTCCTTTACTCTGGTGCCGATAGCCAACGATGACGGGCAAGAAGGCAAAATGACCCTGGATGATTGTAAACTGCTTGAAAATTCCGTGGACAGCATTGACTTTGTGGTACCTTTTAAGTACTTGCCCAATACTGCAGTATTTGAAACCGTGCGCGATAAAAAAACCAACATGCTTATCGGCACCAGCCCGGATTATATGAAAGTAAGCCAGATGGGTTTTACCCAGGGGAGATTCTTTAATGATGCAGAAAATCAGATCGGCCGCCGGGTAGTAGTTATAGACCAGAACCTGGCTGATGAACTGTTCGGCCAGGGGAATACGGCTGCAGGCAAAACCCTGCGTATCAATCACATTCCTTTCCAGGTCTGCGGGGTGACCAAACCTGAGGCAGCGGTAATGGGTATGCAGCAAACCTTTACCTGCATTCCGATCAAGACTCTGATGGAAATGGCTGACGACCAGGAAGTCCAGCAGACCGTTATAAGGGTAAAAAGCCAGGAACAGCTGGAGTCTGCAACCAAACAAAGCGTTGCCATTCTGGAATTGCGCCATGCCGTGAAGAAGGGTTATATTGCCCAGACCAATGAACAAATGATGGAACAGTTCAGTTCCATCCTTACCGTGATAACATCAGTTTTTGGCGCCCTGGCGGGGGTTGCCTTGCTGGTAGGGGGGATCGGCATCATGAATATTATGCTGGTCTCGGTCACCGAACGTACCCGGGAAATAGGGGTGCGGGCAGCCATGGGCGCGCGGCGCCGCGACATACTGATGCAGTTTTTGGTGGAAGCGGCTGTCATTTCGGCATTGGGCGGCAGTATAGGCATGCTGCTGGGTATCGGTATTGGAGCGGTCATTGCCCTGGTGTTAAATATGCC
Organism: Syntrophomonadaceae bacterium; assembly: GCA_035353375.1. GTDB lineage: Bacteria > Bacillota > Syntrophomonadia > Syntrophomonadales > Syntrophomonadaceae > UBA1368. Next base: position 26,243 of record DAOPZM010000013.1, on the reverse strand, counting down.
GGTAATCGTTTCATTTGGTACTATGCTGGCTGCTTTTGCCTTTTCGTCCGCCATAGGGATAATTTTTGGCCTTTACCCGGCCAATCGCGCCGCCAGATTAAATCCTATCGATGCGTTAAGATACGAATAAAGTGACAACCGGATCTTCCGGTTGTCTGGTTACGGTACCGCTCTATGCCAGTCCTGATTTCGGCATTTGGCTTTAATACCGCGAAAATATCCCTCCATTATCGTTATTATCATAATCATATAGGAGGACAGCGAAAATGAAATATACCTGCACTTTAATTGCGGTAAAAGATATGGAAAAAGCAAAGCAGTTTTATCACGACGTCTTAGGGTTAGACGTTGTTGCTGATTTCGGGGCAAATGTTGCTTTGACAGGCGGCATTTTTCTGCAGACTGTTGAGTCCTGGAAAGGCTTTATTTTTAAGCCGGATGAAGAAATTATTTTCGGCAACAACGCCTGTGAGTTGTATTTTGAAGAAGATGACATAGAAACCTTTGCAGCAAAATTAAACAGTATGAAAGGTATCGAATATGTTCATCCGCTCTTTGAACATTCATGGGGGCAGCGGGTAGTCCGTTTCTATGATCCGGATAAACACATGATTGAAGTCGGAGAAAACATCCGGATAGTGATTCAGAGATTTATCGACACCGGGCTGTCAATTGAAGAAACAGCGGTGCGTATGGATGTGGCGGTTGATTATGTTAAGTCACGCTTGGATGAAAATTTAAAATGAGCCATATTGAGATAGGAGTGGGATGTCGTGAGTAAATATAATGCTTTATGGGAATATGTGCAAAAGAATGGCATCCCGTCAATAAAACTGTCTTTTGCTGAAATACATGATATTGTGGGAATTGAAACAGGATGAATGGCAGAAGCTTGCTGCCGTTTCTTCTGCTGCATGCGTCAATGAATTCAACAAACGATTATTTGCCGAGGACAGCCCTGATACAGTATATTTTGCTTACTGTTATAATTATTGTTATGGTGTTCGCAGACCGTATGTGGAAACGGCTGCCGGAAAACCGTCCCCACTTGCATTGAAAAGGAGATGATCGTTTATGGCCGGTAGTTATAAAATAATTGATGTAACAGATTGGAAACGTGCTGTGCACTGCCAGATATTCAGAAATAGCATAGAGCCAGCGTATTGTGTGACCTTTGAATTGGATATCACTAATTTTATGAACAAGGTACGGGCAAAGAAGTATCCATTTTCTATGGCTCTGATTTTTGCTGTTTCCGAATGCGCCAACGGCATAGAGGAGTTTCGATACCGCTTTGTCGATGGACAGATTGTACTTTATGATAGAATTGATACAGCTTTTACATATATAAATAAGGAAACGGAACTTTTCAAGGTGGTTAATGTGGAGATGCAGGATACTTTAGAAGAATATGTTGCTATAGCCACCCAAAAGGCGGAAAGTCAAAAGGAGTATTTTACTGGACCCCTGGGTAATGATGTATTCCAGTTTTCACCGATGCCGTGGGTATCTTATACTCATATCTCGCATACAAACTCCGGTAAAAAAGATAATGCTACACCTTTATTTGACTGGGGGAAATTTTTTGCAAGAGATGGCAAACTGATTCTTCCGTTTTCCGTTCAGGTGCATCATTCGTTTGTTGATGGGATACATATCGGAAAGCTGGCTGATTCTCTGCAAAACTATCTGAACAAATTTTGAACAACTTAAACCGTTCCAGTTTGCCTATGAAGAAAGGATGTTTTAAAAAATGGACAAAAAGAAAGGTGTTTGGCTGCTGGTGCTTGTTCTGGCATTGACTGCAGCCTGCCTGCTGATGGTTCGCAATAATCAACAGCCAGGCACCAGCAATGGAAAGGAAGACCCCCTGGGCAAGCCGGACAGCTATGCCGAAGAATTATACCAATATCATGGAACATATACCGGCGATAATTCAAAGGTTGGCGCAATTGTCAACACACTCAATTACACGAACTTGCCTTTTAAATCAATCGAGCTTAAAACGGACAGTGAACCATATGGAATTACGGTAAATTATATGGTCGACAGCAGGGCCAATTACCGTTTCCCGGAGAGTATTATGACCGGCTGGAATAAGAATGCGGCAGTTATGTTTAGCTTGATTCCCAATGCCAGTGAGATTGCGTTCAGGATTTTTGATGAATATGGCGAATTTACCGGAGCCTATTATGAGCGGGGAAGCTTAAACGAACACTACGGAATGGAGTATTTTACATCCGATAAGATTACAGATGCCGCAGGCAGCCTTGCTTCCTTCACAGATTACCTCAACAAGGTTTCCGCTATAAAGAACTGGGATGATTCTTACAGTGATGAACAAAAACTGAATATTGAAAGAAGCAGACAGATATATTCTGTCATCGGAGATGACTGTGAAATCACAATAAACAGCGGGGTAAATATTCCGGTAACGTTAACAGACGAGATTGCCGCCAATCCTCCCATTAAAGAACTGATGGCTCAAAAAGATATTCTCGCGCAATACAGTGGTAAAAAGGTAGAGTTTTTGATCTATAATATCAACAATTTCAAAACAAACTACGGGACATTTTATCTGTTTGCTTTTGATGGGAAACAAATGATTACTTATGCTGATTTAAAAACAAGTGCCGCCGAGCAAAATGCCATTGCCGAATTATTAAAGGCAAGTGGGGAAGGTTCTTGACTTGCGCCTTGCATGGTCCTGCGCACTTGTTTATGGAAAATTGCAGCATATATTGGGGGTACAATCGATTGGAATCATTATCTGAATGCAGTAAGATCTGAAATTAAATCAGCCGCGCGATACTTCTTAGCGACAGAAAACCGGGAGAGAAAACATGCGGAAAATAAAGCGCTGTTCTTTACTTATTTTAATCATAATATTGAGCATGTTTCCAGCAGGCTGCACAAATCCGACTGCGCCAAAAGAAGCTGTTACCCAAAGTACCAACAATGTACAGAAGGAATCAGCAACATCGGTGAACACAGCTGCAACCCCGGTATCCGGAAAGCTGATCGTGCATTTTATAAATGTTGGCCAGGGCGATTCTGAACTGCTGCAGCTGCCGAATGGTCAGAACATACTTATCGATGCCGGCACTAATAAAGCTGGTTCAGCCATAGTTGACTATCTGAACAAACAGGGTATAAAAAAAATTGACTGCCTGGTAGCTACCCACCCCCATGAAGATCATATCGGCGGCATGGACAATGTTGTGAAAAGCTTTGCTATCGGCAGTATTTATATGCCCAAAGTCACGACTACAACCAGGTCTTTTGAGGATGTTTTAAACGCAATAAAAGACAAAGACTTAAAGATAATCCCGGGCAAGGCCGGTATGACAATATTGGACCAGGACGGTTTGAAAATCAGCTTTCTGGCTCCCTGCGGGACTACCAATCAGGAATTGAATAACTGGTCGATCGTAACCAGGGTACAGTTTGAAGATAATATATTCCTGTTTACCGGCGATACCCAGGAAGAATCTGAAAACCAAATGCTGGATTCAGGGGCCGATCTCAGCGCTGATGTGCTAAAGGTTGGACATCATGGCAGCTATAGTTCTACATCACTGGCATTCTTAAAGGCGGCTGCCCCTGAATATGCAGTAATCTCAGCAGGCAAGAACAATGATTACGGGCACCCCCACCAGATCACCCTGGATAAATTGTCAGCAGCCGGAGTGAATGTATACCGGACGGATCAAAACGGGATCGTAGTTATTATTTCAGATGGCCATAACTTGTCGGTAAAAACGTCGGATAATTAACTGCAGATGCGCGCTCCCCATGCCGTGGCAGTATTTGCAAACCTTAAGGAGGCGGGATAATGATTATTATTGACCGTTTTGAAAATGACATTGCAGTTGTTGAGTACGAAAAAAGCACTTACAGCATACCAAGGAAATGGCTGCCCGTTTCGGCCAAAGAGGGTGATGTAATTATATTAGAGGCAGCCATCGATGAGAAAGAAACCGCCCTGCGCAGGGAACAGATCGGGAAGATGACAGATGATTTGTTTAAGTAGAGGCCTAGTTAATAATTCCATTAATGAGTAAAACCAAGATAGGGTAATAGCAGCGAAAACGCTGCCCCAAGGGCATGACAAAAACCGTTCCCCCTTGCCCGTTTGGGCAAGGTGATTTATCAATGACCTTTAAAAACAGTTATCGTCAATTATTTTCTTGATCTGTTCTGCCACAAAAGGTAATGCTTTGCGGGCTGTATCCCAAACTATATCCTGGTCAACACTGAAATACTCATGTGCTATAATATTGCGCATTCCCTTCATCTTGTACCATGGAACGTCCGGATACATTTCCTTAATACTATCAGGGACATGCGAGACCGCCTCTCCTATAATTTCAAAATTCCTGACAACGGCATCAATGACCATATCATTTATTTCAAACTCTTCAAGAGTAAGATTATCAGTATATTTTTTAACTTTCTCAATTGAGTCCACTATATCCTGAAGGTATAAACGGTCATCACGTGTCAAACGTACAGCACCTCCCTAAGGATCCGGTCTTTTATCAGCGGTTTCAAGGCTTTGGGTGTAACGAGATCCACTTTGCGCCCCAATATTTCAGCGAGACGATCCTGAAGTTCGATGAAATGAAACAAGTCTACTCTCCGGTCAAATTCAACGAGAATGTCAACATCGCTTTCTTCAGTAGCTTCACCCCGGGCAAACGAACCGAAAACCCCTATTTTTGATACAAAATAGACATCACGTAATTCACCAATGTGCTCTTTTATAATTTCGTTCGGGTTCATAATACGACCTCCGATTAAAGTCCTCTTAAGTGATTCAAGAAAGCAAGTCCAAGCGTTAAAAAACATCTTCCATGCTTATTATACAATAAATAGCTTTAAATAATATAAATATAATTACCAGTAATATACAAAAATTACTGCAGGCAAGTGGGGACGGTTTGGCTTGCGCCCCCTTACTCTTGCTTTTTCCCAAATGGACAGCACAATGTCGACTCATTTAACCATGTTTGGTAAAATATGATGTTGATGTCATGCGAGAGGGGGTGCCCGATGAAAAAGCTGACTGAAGAAGATATTAAATTTCGTTTCATTACTCCAGCTTGCGCCTATAGCACGCGGAGAAAAAAGAATTTATAGGAGTGGGATGTTATGAGTAAATATAATGCTCTATGGGAATATGTTCAAAAGGATGGCAGCCCGTCAATGAAACTGTCTTTTGCTGAATCAGATTATGATGATAAGTGTATTTAAAAATACAGGACGGGAATATGGACGGTTGGCAGAAAAGAAGAATGGCTGGTGCAGGTTATCTTTTCCGGGAGGTTCGGATATATTAGTACAAGAGAAAGAGTAAATATATCTGACAGTTGAAGAAGAAGTAAGGGAAGCAAGGAAACCAGAGGAGACGGTTCATGCCGGCCTGCAAAAAAATCTCTTGACAAAAAAGTAATGCGAACTTAACATATAGTAAAGCTAGCATTACTTTTTTATGTTCTCCCTGGCCATGGAGTGCTGCAAACCTGATTGTCCGGCGGAAGCGTGATCTGAAAACCTGTTTGCCCGCCTGGGTCAGACAAAAGATCTGTGCTGCCGACAGTTTAATACGGGAAAGGAGTTATCTTTATGGTGATTACTGAGGAAAAGTGGAAAGAAATAGTTAAGTATTTTGGCGGAATGAAACATACTTCAATGATTGGGTCTGTCAGCAATACGGGCCAGCCAAATGTTACACCGATCGGTTCATTGTTGTTAAAAGAAAACTGCACAGGATATTATTTTGACCTGTTTACCAGGGAATTGTCGGCTAATCTGGACCAGAACAGCAAGGTCTGTGTTACGTTTATACAAACAAGCAGCCTATTTTGGCTTAAATCACTTTATGCGAATAAAGGCACGAAACCGGCGGGCATAAAATTGGTGGGTTCTGCCGGGGCCAGGCGCAAAGCCACTGCTGAGGAAATTGAATTATTTAGAAATATGACAAAGTCAATTAAAATGTTAAAGGGTTATAATACGCTCTTTGGGAATCTGTCCTATGTGCGGGACATTGAATTTACAGATTATTATGCGATCAATACTGGCAAAATGACCTTTGACCTCTGATTCTGACAAGTTTTTATATACTAAAGAAGGAATTGCGTGACATTAAAGCAGTAATAACTTATATATTAATTGATCTATATTACAGTATTTTTTAAGGGGGACGTATTCTGCATAAGGTAGGCAACAAGCTCAGACATATACGACGCATGCATGATTTGACCCAGGAGGAACTGGGTATTGCTCTTGGAGTCACCAGGCATACAATTATGGCTCTGGAGAACCGAAAATATGAACCTTCTATTGCCCTTGCATTAGCCATTGCCTGGTTTTTTAAAGTGCCGGTGGAGGAGATATTTTATTTGGAGAATGAAGAGGAGGGCCGGTAGATGGGCAGGAAAAACATGTTAGGATTAATTCCCGGGTGGGCTATGTTGACAGCTTTGGCCATTACTGTTGCTGCGGTGAGGATCATAACAAAAAGCCCTTACCATATATCATTGATCATTGCGGTACTCATGCTTATCCTGCTGATATATTTGTTTATTCTTCGAAAAATCGACGGAACTTCGTTTATTGATTCGGTGAATGATGAACGCCTCCGGCAAATTTCTGTCAATGCGCAAAGGAACGCGTTCTGGTTTCTGTTCATCAGTATTTGGGGCATGGCAGTTGCCCTGGAGTTTTTTGATCCCGTAATTCTAAAGCAGTATATCAGCTTGTTTCTGGCAGCAATAGGAACGATTGGCCTTTTTATCTATATGCTTTGTTTCGTTTGGCAGAAATACAGGGTAGATGATTAGTATCACTGATTTCATTTGACCTGCTTCGTAAAAGAAATTTTTGTAATTCTTATTGAAGGACAGCGAAATGAAATATAACTTTTAATTGCGGCAAGAGATATGGAAAAAGCAAAACAGTTTTACCACGACGTTTTAGGCAAGTGGGTTGTCACACAGTCTGCCGTCCCCACTTGCGCCCACTTGCTAGGCCGGATGCCCCCCGGCTTCCTTATACTTCATTCCAGAAAAACTTATGCATGCTTAATTTGCGTTTTATATGTAAAGGGAGCTTTGACTCGTTCATCCCGAGCATGTATCCGAAGTATTTGGCAATAGTCAGCCAGATCGCATAAGGAATCCACCTGAAGTGCCTGTTTTTTGCCAGATAGGACAGCTGGCTTTCAAAGTACTTATAGCCTTCAATTTCGGCGCGTGCATACTCCAAGATCCAGCGGTTCCGGTTAAATGAAACGCCGATATCAAAATTGCGCCTGAATTGTTCCGAAACGGTGTAATCGTGGGAATGCCACACCTGAGCATCACCTGAATAAGCAATTGCGTATCCGTTCAGGATCATGGATGCAGCTAAACACATATCCTCGTTTAAAATTATTTTCTCCGGGAAACAGCCCACTTTATAAAATGCCTCTTTGCGTACCGCCGAACAGACGTCGCTGAAGAAGAAGGTTTTTATTCCCAGCTTTTCTATATCGTTCTTTTGTTTCAACTGTGATGTTTCAGGATAATTGAAATTACGGGTAAAATATTCGATGGGATCGGCGTCATGCCGGGGTACCTGCCTGGCAAATGCGGCACCGGTCATGGAATCGGCGAAGCATTTGGTGAGGTTTTCGAGTAAATAAGCATTCACCGGCAAAGCATCCTGGGTCATAAAAACGACGATGTTCCCGGTGGATTGCTTAACGCCGAGATTTCTGGTTCCGCCGTGATCAAACTGGCTTTTTGGTATAACTGTCACTTTGCAGCCTGAGTCTCTGGCTATATTTATCGTGTTATCGGCTGAAGACGAATCGATAACGATTATTTCGCCGGGCGGCAGTGTCTGGGCATTTAACATACCGAAAAGTCCGGGCAAAAATTTTTCCGCGTTAAGTGTTGGTATTACCACTGAAATATTGAATTCATTGTTTTTTACAGCCATTTTATTAAACCTCCAAAAGGCATTGCAGATCCGGGTTATAATGGGAACGGACCCACCGGGCTCCTATTTGGCCAAGCTCAAAACAACGTTTGGGATCGATCAGCAAAGAACATACTTCATTGGCAAAGCTGTCGATATTTCCGTCTGGTACAACAATAAGCCCCTCATCTTTGGAAGCATCAATGCCTTCTGCACCGATGTCAGATGCTATAACCGGCAAACCTGCCGCCAGAGATTCAATGGTCTTTGCTTTTACACCGGCTCCTGTCAGCAGGGGAACAACAGCCAGTTGTGCCCGGGAAAAGTATGGGCCGGGATCTTCAACGAATCCGGTAATTATGATATCCTGTCCGGCCAGTTTTTTTACGTTATTGGTTGGTGCATTACCAACAATATATAATTTGGCATTTGAGACCCGCTGTTTTATTTTGGGCCAGACATTTTTTACAAACCATACTGCAGCCTGTTCATTTTCGACCCGGTTCATTGCGCCCCAGAACATTATCGCTCCCTCTTCCGGCTTGCGCTCACTATGTGTAAATGTCTGGAAATACAGCGGCAGCACATTTAATCGGGGTTCCAGGTCCTGGTTTATTGCCAGCAGTTCTTTTTTATCTTTTTCAGAAGGTACGTACACTCTGTCAAAATAGCGTATATAGTAATATTTTTCCCATGCCGCCGACTTTCTGTAATCATGATAGAATATCATTTTATTGGCAGGATTTTTTGATGACATGCATCTGCGTGATGCCCACTGGGTCAGCACATCGTGCAGGTAAATGGTTTTTACCGGAATACCTGACAAGACTGGTGCATAACATGCCATTTGGCCGTATTCACAGTGTAAACGGTCAAATTTATATTCTTGTATAAGACTTTTGAGATGATCTTCAGCTTCGCGAAAATAACGGACGCTTACAAGCAAAGGCAGAGACGGGTTTTTGCATACCGCGCCCAACCTCATGCTGGTACTGACATCAAATATTCTGATCGAGCTGCAAAGCTGCTGAAGTTCTGTAATATCACATTCGGTCTCATTCTCGTTCCGGAATGCAGTGAGATATATTTCATACTTCTGAGCCAGGAGCTCAAGATTCCTGAAAGCTGTTTTCTGGCCCGCTTCCTTTGCATCGGCGGCAGGAAGGTGGGCAGATAAAAAAAGCAATTTATCCATTAATAAGTCCTTTGTATTGTTATTTTATCATTGATCCAAAAAGAAAATCGAAGCTTTGGTTATTGACGCATATTTTGTTTACAAATATTTGGATATAAACAAGTCTACATTATAAAAGTCATTTATGCTATTGCTTAATTTTTCTTTATCCCAATCCCACCACTTGATTTTCATGAGTTTTTCAATTTGTTCCTGAGATAATCTATATTTTAGTACTTTGGCAGGAACTCCCGTTACAATTGCATAAGGTGGAACATCCCTCGTTACGATCGCGCCGGCGCCTATAACTGCCCCATCGCCAACAGTTACTCCTCGTAAAATCACTGCGTTCGTTCCGATCCAAACATCATTGCCGATGATTACCGGGTCCATGGGCGTGGGATTTATATCTGCACTGATATAATCATGCTTTGTTAATCCATATTCTTTATAAAATATAAATGGATGTGTCGTAGCTACATCAATGGAATGATCGTGCAAACCTATTTTCACAGCAGCTGCGATGGAACAGAATTTCCCTATCTGACTATCTACTATTATGGAATATTTACCTATATACGTTTGATATCCTATAGTTGATTTTTCATCAATATCTGCTCCATTGTTCTGAATCAACCGTATAACTTTCCTGATTTTTTTAAACATTGCTTACCTCTTTATATTTTTGTGATTGGTTCAAACCTGCTGCGGAGGCATATATTCCCCAGATCGACCAGATCCAGATGAAACTGATGTAACTGGAATTGAAGCTGTGCCCGATAAATGCAGCGCCATAAATGAGCATGGCATAGTAAATGTACTTATAGTCGTTATTTTTAACTTTCATTTGCTTTAACAGATAAAATACCATAAAAAACCACCCGGCCAATAAAAGGGTCCCGACAATACCAGTCTCGGCAAGAAAAAGCACCAGTAATGATTTGGGGCTCATGTATTCTCCTTCAGCAATATATTCAAGGACTTCGTTATTATAAGCCCACCACGGGATGTATTCTGCAAAAAACAATTCGGAATTCCCCAGGCCTACTCCGATAACCGGATAATCAAGAAACATGTCAAAACCCGCTGCTATAAACCCTAAACGGGTATTGGTTGAATTATTCCGTATATCAAATATTTTCGTAATGCTGGTTGAAACATTAACGGATTCATTGACTCTGAAGGCACCTGTGCCATATACAATGGTCAGGATCAATATAACGGATGATACGAAAACTATCATGGATCTTTTGGAAATGCGGCTGTTTCGAATCATAATGGCGGTCATAACTACTGCCTGCCCAATAAAAACGATGTATGCTGCTGATGAATAAGTACAAAAAATAAGCGGCAGCACTAAAATGAGCAGCCATTTTTCAACTGACAGGCCCCAAAACCTTCTTAATGATATTGATTTTTTGGTAATGACGGCTGCCATCAAAAAAGGCAGGAACAAGCATTCGAGCAAATGTCCGGCTTCTGAAGCTTCCGGTGTGGTAAGATTTATCCTTCCGAATAAATCAACATATGAAATTAATGAGTTTACTCCCCAGCCGCTGCCCAGCAGATCCGATATGCTGTTTACAATAACAGATGCCAGGCCGGAAATATGAAACTGCGCTAATATCTGGATATAGCCTAATATGATCAATAAAAACAAAGCGCAGTATAATATGCGCAGTGTATTTGAAAAGTCTGAATCAGAACGGATGTAATATATGGGTATGTATATCGAAACAAATATGATCAGACAAGTCAAAAACCTGAATATAGCTGGTTTAAGCAAAGAATCCGCTGCTATCGTGCCGGCAAAATAAAACAACATTATCAGATATGACAAATAGATAACAGCAAGCACGATCAAAAGGAAAGTTAATATTTTATGTACGTTGCCGGCGCCCGGGAATATTTTTTTATTCAGCACTGCTGTTATTATAATAACGACAGAAAGTATAACGAGAAAGTATACCGAGGCATTCACATGCCAGCCTTTAAAAATATTATTTAAATATGGCAGAGTAGTTATCGGCAGTAAAAAAATAAAAAGAATATAGGGCAATCTGTATAAATATTTACTCATGGTTTAACCTCTTTAAGGAAATTATCCGTTCTGTATAATCTGGCAAAGTTCTCCCGGGCCGGTCCATAATCAAATTGGTTGTCAATTGCCTGCAGACAATACCCGGCAAACAATTCCGGCGAATTTGCAGAAGGTATATATTCTTCCAGGCCTGAACCAACGACTCCTTCATAAGTTGAGACGATTTTTTTATTATAATACAAGGCCTCTATCAGCTTTACTTTTACACCGGCCTTGCTATTGGTCAATATCAATACCAGATCTGCAAGTTTGATAAAGGGTTTGGCTGATTTCACATTACTGAATATTTTTATATGACCGGAATCATATTTTGCCAGGTATTTATCCGCATCATAACCGGCTATATGGAATATGATATCCGGTTTATTTTCTATTAAGCCCGGCAGTACATTTTGAATAAACCATTCGGCTGCATTAACATTGAATCTGTTCTGGAAATTGCTTAAAAACAGCAAAACCGTTTTGTCTTTATATGTATTCCGCAGATTTACGTACTCTGTCATTTCCTCTTCGGAAAGCTCAGTATCAGGTTTGAATAAAATCGGGCACCAGACTGCCCTGGTTGAATATTGCTTTGAATCATTTATGTATTCGGTTTCAGTCTTCGATAAACACAGGATTTTATCTGCATAATTGGCAACGGATCTTTCATATCTTTTCATTTTGTGCATTTCAGCCAGATTCAGATATTTCCGGGGCGAGAACACCGGCAGGTCCCTGGCGAAGTATTCGTAATAATCAGCTTCGATATTATGCATTCTGTATATGATACGGGGACCAATATCCTGTCTGGTTTTCAATTGGCCGATTATGTATTTTGCCGCTTCAAAGACCTGGGGATGATCCATTATTACCACATCGATTTGTTTATCAAGGCTGGAAATAAAATTTGCCAGTTGATTCCTTTCAGTCCGGTTGGGACGATTGGATGCTGCATAATACGGCAATGACGGATGAAGTAAACTGACCGGATTCTTTTTATGCTTTATAAATATGATCTTATCGCAGATCGATTTTAAGAAGTCCAGCGAATTTGCCAGGTTTTCTTCGCCATTATCGACAAAAACCAGGTATATGTTCCAGTCATTTCTCTTCATTTCCAGAAGACTGTAATATATGTCCATCCTGCCTGCACGATTGGGAGGATAAGGAATTTCCGGGCTTAAAAACAAAACATTCATTTTTTAAAGTCCTTTAATTTCGCATAAGATAATGGATCGATACGTTTGCCCATATTGCCTGCCAGGCCGTCTGAAAACCCTTTTAATAATAATTTTATCCGCATCCCTTTGTACGAATCGTAAATGCATATGCCGGCTGTTTTTCTTATAATTTCAAATAAGATCAGGATCACCAGTAATACGTATTTATCCTTATAATGCTTTCTGCAAAAATATAGATGATTGCGAATATCATAATAGCCAGTGATAACGAACCTGCTTAAGGAAACCCGGCAGCTCTCCCGGCCCAGAAAAGTCCGGATATGACCTTGGCCGCTGCTGCCCCCTTCTTTATGCCATACTTCGCTTTTGGCGCAATACATGAGTTTCCAGCCGCGCCTTCTGGCCCTTAGACACCAGTCGCTTTCTTCATTCCAGACAAAGTAGCTGTCATCCAGAACGCCTATCTCATTGATCACCTGCTTTTTGATCAAAAGACTGGCACCGTAAACATATCCTTCGATTGCAAAATTATCATCCGTACAATCCTTGATATGCATATTCCTGCCGATATGCCTGCCGCTGCTTCTCCAGCTGATAGAATCGGTGCCGCCCAGAGACTGGATGATTTCCGGCTGATGATAATACATCACCCTGGAGCCGACAATACCAATATCCTGAGAACTCTCAGCCAATTCTACCAGCGAATTTAAAGCCTCTGTATCGCAGATCGTATCATTATTAAGCAGCCACAAATAATCCGCTGACTGCTCAAGCGCATACGATATTCCTAAATTATTGCCCCCGGTAAAACCCGTATTTTGTTTTGAACACATTAAGTGAACAGTAAACCTGCCGGGCTCTGCCAGCGTATATTTAAATACAGTTGTTTTTTCATTTTTATATAAATAAGACGTCTCGCTTAAACTTTGAACCGGATGGTTTTGTATCCATTCCTTGATTCTTCCCAATGATTCATCCCGGGAACCGTTGTCAACTAAAACTATAAATTTGTTGTCATAGCTGATTTTTTCTACAGATTCCAAACATTCGACAGTGTCTGCCCATCCATTCCAGTTTAATATAATTATAGCTGCCTGAGGATCTGAGCTGTGCATACAAAAAATGCTTCCCCTCTTGATGGATTCGCTGACTTAAGGATATACCGTCCCCGCATGAACCGTAAATAATTACATGAAAATTATAACATATCTTACACACCTGACCACGGGCAAGGGCAACCCGTAAATTTAAAAACTGCTTGTAATATATATTGATTAATGTTACATATATTATATAACAAGTGTTATATAATTATAAAAATAAGATTGAAAAGAGGGAAACGAGTGTTTAAAAGAACTAAATATCTGACATTGGTTGGTTTTTTGATTGCCTTTATTTTTACTTTATCTACAACTGCTGCTTTCGCAGACAACATTCAGGATACCAGTCTGGAAAGTTTTTTTGACAACACCATGAAATCTAAAATGGAGAAATACCATATTCCTAATGCAGCGGTATCGGTGGTGAAGGATGGCGAAATTGTATATAAGAAAGGATTCGGCCAGGCAGATATTGAGAAGAATATCCCGGTCGATCCCGATACTACTCTTTTTCGTATTGGCTCTACTTCAAAATTAATCACCTGGACGGCGGTCATGCAGCTGGTTGAAGATGGCAAGCTGGATCTGAACACCGATATTAATAAGTATTTGGATTTTGAAATATCACCCCAGCTTGAAAAACCTCTGCGGAATGCGAATACAGGACCAATAACCATGACCCATTTGATGACCCACACGCCAGGCTTTGAAGATTATGCCGAAAAACTTTTCCGACTTTCGGAAGAGGAACTTCTGCCCCTCAATGAATATGTGAAGAAATACCAGCCGGCCAGGATATTTCCCGCCGGAGAAGTTGCTGCCTATTCAAATTATGGTACTGCTTTGGCAGGCTATATGGTAGAAAGAGTATCTGGTATACCCTTTTCAGATTATGTTGAGAAAAATATTTTCACACCGTTGAATATGAATAACAGTACCTACCGGCAGCCTCCTACGCTGGACCCGCCTGCCCATATTGCGAAACCCTACCGATTTATTAATGGGTCCTATACCGAAGCAGGTTTTGAATACATCATGCTCGAACCAGCAGGCAGTATGAGCAGTACCGCCGCGGATATGGCCAATTTTATGATAGCCCATTTATCTGGCGGCGCTGGTAATGGAGGACGGATCCTCAGGGAAGAAACAGTCAAAGAAATGCATGAGCAGCACTTTACCTATGACCCGGCGTTAGGAGGCATGACGCTTGGCTTTATGGAGGGGGTTTTTAATGGCCAAGAGGTGCTTTTTCATGGTGGAAGTACGATGCTCTATAACTCCGGCCTTTATTTGATACCGGAAGAGAATACCGGAATTTTTATTTCCTGCAGCGGAGGTAATCATCTCCTCCATACCGAGATCTTTCAAGAGTTTTTGGATCTTTACTATCCCATTACAGCTACGATAAAGGCAGTGCCTGGTGAAGGCAGCCGGGAAAGGGCTGAGGGTTTTACCGGCGAATACCAGATGAACCGGAAAAGTGTTACCACTGAGGAAAAGATCCTCAGCATATTAGCCGGGGGGATTATTAATGTTAATGTAAATGTAAATGAAGAGGGATATCTTCTGGTGACCCATGGCGGAGAAATCAATAAATTTGTTGAAATCGAGCCGGGTATGTATCAGAACCTTAGAGAAGGAAGGACCCAGGATTCCCTGGGACAGTTTCAGAAAATTATTTTTAAAACAGATCCTTTAGGCAGAATAATGCTGACTACTGATGGCCCTATGACCTATTCGAAAGCGCCGTTTTATTCAACGATGAGTTTCACAGCCCTGGCTGCCGTGAGCATAATGTTGATCATAATAATTTCGCTTATTTACTGGATAATCAGAATGATAACTGGTTTGTTCAAAAAGGGGAAAAATAAAAACTCCGGGTTTTATGCCATTGCTTCCTGGGTTGGGATCTTTACCAGTGTCACCGTCTTACTTTTATTCTCCACTTTTTTCTCTTCAGGCGTTGATCCCTTATACCTCTTGCCAAAAGAAGCGTATACGACGATTGTAAATCCGCCCTTACATGATATACTGCCGACCCTTTTATGGATCTTCAGCGGTTTACTGGTGTCGTTTACGGCGTTTGCCTGGTGGAAGGGACTGTGGAGTCGGATCTCCCGCGTTCATTATAGTGTATTTACCCTGGCTGTTATCGCACTGATGTGGATGCTGAATTATTGGAATTTATTAAGTTAATGATATTTTAGAGGGACAAGGACAAGTGATGCAAAATACCGATCAATAGCATGACGTGAGTTACACAACTACGTAATATATCAAATAATACACAAAGGATGGTATTACTATGGGACCAAAAACTAAATTTTCCAAAGAGCAGATCATTGATGCAGCTTTTGAGATCGCCAGTACAGAAGGAATTGACAAAATAACCATGAGAAAGATCGCGGAAAGGATGGGCAGTTCTGTAGCCCCCATCTATGTGAATTTTAAGAATACTGATGAACTGATGGAAGCTTTAATAGAGAAGATCATAAGTATAAGTCAACAGCTTTTCATCGAAGAAAGCCAGGGAGACCCATTCCTGGACATGGGGCGGGCAAGTCTGAGGTTTGCCAAGGAATACAGCGTGCTTTTCAGAGATCTGATACTGAAGAATAATGACTACATGCAGGAATACGATGAAAAAATGGTGCCTGAATTAATTAAAGAGATGCAAAAAGACCCGGAGCTGGAAGGGTTTACGGCAGATGAGTTAAAAACAATTTTGCTGAAAATGAAAGTATTCCAGTTAGGACTTTCGGTCATGGCTGCCAACGGTTTACTTCCCAAAGAGTATGCCATGCAGGATCTAATGGACATATTGTCAAGCGCAGCGAATGATGTGATACAGTCAGCCAGGCTGAGCAAAAAGGGGAGCAGGCGAGTAAGCGGATCACTAAAAAAACGTAAGAGATATTAAATGAGTTTATGGATAGGCTGCAGCCGATTATCCATGAAAAATTTAAGTAAAGGCAGCGGGTGTGCGATGAAACGATTTATATCAGGGTTAGTAATCCTCACAGTGATGTTGGTACTAAGTGCCTGCCAGGGTGAGCAGAAGGTTCCGGCAGGAAAGGATGTCCCGGTGAATCAGCAGACTGAAAAAGAGCCTGGCCGGGAAAACAAAATCCAAAATCAAACCGGGGATCAGACAGCCTACTACTTCACCGACGGGCTTCTACTGGGCAGTTATGATAAAAGCGGCTGGCACAGCTTAAGTGATATCAACGAGGATTACAGAGCCGGGGCGGTGAATACCTCCGATTTTTATGCCAAAGATCTGCTGGCAGTGCCTGTTTACCATGTTTACAAGGAACAAACCCTGATCGGTGATGCCAGGAGTATTATCTGGCAAACCGAAGAGGACTTCGGCCTGGGCAGCTTTGAAGCAGAAGGAATCAAGGAGAAGTTTTCCCAATATGGTGAGCTCTATCATTTTGAGGGAAACAGCTACACCAGTCACCGGATAATTTCGCTGCCCACCACCCTGGGCAATGAGCTTGCCAGCCTTAAGATCCCTCAATATTCTTTCTGGACCTATTTCCCCATCGGAGAGAATTGGAGCCAAAATCAAAATCAAGGCATTTTAGTGACCAACTCCAATACTATCAACTTCCTGTCCGATATGAAAAAGAATGTGCCCGCTAAAACCGAGGTGGAGAGTGCACTGAAAAAGCTGTTTGCTGATGCCGGTATGGGAAATACTGTTTTTAATTTTACACAAGGCTTCAAAGGGGACTTTGACGGTGACGGCAGAGAAGAGTATGTATTTGCGGCCAATCACCCCAATCCGGAAGAAAACGACTATTGGCCCATCATTGAAGGAGAGGGAACCAAGAATGATGTAGGAACATTTTCCGTCCTTCTCTATCAGGATGATGACGGGAAGATACAGATCCTGCACAGTGATCTGCGCCGTTTTAAAGCGGGCCCGGTCACCTTCAGCGAGGGACAGTATGGCATTATGGATATCAACCATTGCCATACCCTGAAAGTGACAGATATCGCTGATCTGAATGGAGACGGAAAATATGAGTTTATTATAAAAATTGGCCTCTGGGAAGGCGGCTATGACCAGGTATACGCTCAAAACCATGAAGGGGCTTATGAGGTGGTCTTGCGCTCCAATTCAGGGACGTAGCATTAAATTATTATTTGGCCGCAGAATTTGTGATTTCCTGAAATTGTGGCAGTAACAATCATAGAGCAGAATATAGATTCATTTTGCGCATTTTAATAATAGCTAGTAAACAAATACTATATCTTGTTTCCTTTCAAAGCGGTATGGTTAATTAAGCCTAATACTATTAGGGGGGATACTGGTTGAAAAATACGTTTCTCAAAAAGGCATGGTTTTGGGCAGTTTTGATCCTGATCCTGGTTATTGGCTACTATTCGCTCGAAGTAATAATTGCACGGACCCATACTATTGAAACCGTAGAATATTATTATGATACAGGTCAGATAAAAATGTCGGCCGGGGATCTGTCGCCACGGCAATTGGAAATACTCCTTAAAGTCGAGGACCCCAATTTTTATGGCCATCATGGGGTAGATTTCAAAACTCCCGGCGCAGGCTGGACTACCATTACCCAGGGTCTGGCCAAGAAACTTTATTTCAAAGAATTTAAATCCGGAATCATGAAAATCAAACAGTCTCTCTGTGCCAGGTGTGCCCTGGATCCTCTGGTATCTAAAGAAAGGCAGCTCGATCTTTATATCAATATAATGTATTTCGGTAACAAGACTTATGGCTTAGAAGACGCTGCAGAATTCTATTTTAATAAGGATATCAATGAGCTTGAAGAAGATGAATTTATCGCTCTGATCGCCTGCTTGATCAACCCCGAGCAGCTGAACATAAAAGATCATCCACAGGAAAACGCGGTCAGAGTACAGCGAATCAAAAAGGTTTTATCCGGAGCTTATAAGCCGCAGGGTCTGTTTGACATTACTTATGAAGGTGCCGAAAAAATTTAAAGCTGCGTTTCGGAGTCATTCCCTGATTAGGATATCATTAGGAACAGAAAAAATGTATACTTCCTTAATGGAAGGATAGGAATAAGTTCATTCCTGCAACAACGATCCTATTTGCGGCTTCCACCGAACCCTCAAGTTTATTCAAGCCATCAGCATTATCATCAAACAGACTTAAAAAATTTAAAAACTGCGTGGAATATGTTTTATTATGTTGCATATTTTCGGGGGAAGGCTTCTGTTTATTTTAAGCGTTTTTGCAAAGCATTCTGACGCTGCAAGCCTATTGCATTTTTATTGGATAATGTAAAATATAATCATGCTTTTTAGAAGGAACAAGCGATTCCTGCGGGTAGCCGAAAGCGTGTGCCATGAAGACGCAGAGCTTCACTGCACACCCGATGAAAAGACCAAAAACCGAACGTGGGCTCGTGCCCACAGACATTCCGACCCGCCCATGAATACTGCTGAGATGATCAGGGGGGAAAATATGTCCAATAACGTCATAATCGATGCAGTAAGACGCCATATTGATACCGTACTGGAGCTCGGGGCGGACCGATGGCGTGTGCCGCCATCGCCGCTGCTGGCCGATTCGATCGATCTCAAAGCAGGTATTTGTGTGCCGGCCGCAGATGGTACGGTGTCAAGCAACCTTTCATCACAGCAGAATTTTCTCCGGGCCCTGAGCTTATATGGCAGACTGACGGGGCGGAGGGAATATCATGCGCGGGCTGTAAATATCTACAAATACCATTTTTCAGAACTTTTACTGCCCACCGGGCTATTTCGCTGGGGTGGACATCGGGCGGTGGATCTTCGTAATCTCTGCGATATTGGAGACAAGCAAAGAAGACATGAGTTGAAAAACACATTTCCTTTTTATGAGCTGATGTTTGAGGCCGATGCGCTGCGCGCTGACGAGTTTATTCGGGCCTTTTGGAGGGGGCATATCAAGAGCTGGACGCCTCTGGAGATGAACCGCCATGACGTCGGTGCCGACAGCTCCCGCATGAACCTGTGGCCAGCCTTTGCCGGTCCTTTCCGGCCGCTTAGGCCCCGGGATGGACTGTCGTTCCTTAACACAGGAAACGATCTGATGTTTGCCGCGCTTGCGGAGTACAGAATGGCGGGGTCAAAAGCCGCGCTGCGTTGGGGAAAACGGCTGTTTAACGCTTATATGTCCTGCCGTAACAAAGACACCTGTCTGGGGGCCTATATGTTTTCCGTGCCAAAGAAGAAGAAACAGACCAATGACCCAGGGGTGACCGAATCATGTTACGGTGACCGAGCCAAACGTCAGCTTGGACCGGAGCTTGGCGCCGCGGCGTTTGAAGCAAACATATTGTTGGCACACGAATGTGAGAGCATTTATGCGGTCCTGCCGCAGATAGCGGCCTTCTATGCGCAGTGTGGCGTTGCCGGCGGGCAAAGGATGATCGGTCAAGCGGGAAGCGGTCTGGCAGCATGGGTGAGCTGGGCGTATGTGGACAGTGACAATAGCTTTCGGCCAATGCTGGCGGATGGACAGGATCTCACCGGCTTTGTCCCTGCTCGCCCCGGCTATTATGCAGCCGAAGCCTTTGCTTCGTTTACAGCCGATGGACGCTATCTTCTCAGCATCCTCAAGACGGCTCTCCTGCTGAAGGATGAGACCCTGTGGAACACGGCGCGCAGAATCGCCGCGGCCTTAGACTTGGGGGATATTGGGGCTCCATTCGGGGTCGGCGCAGCCTTGCGGAGGGATTCTCGATGTGACAGCGTCCCGGCGGCGATGGCCATGCTGGAGGTGTATGCCTGTCTCAATGGACCGTTTTTGAATATGGCGGAGAGAATCGCAAACAATATTCTGGCCAGGCAGACACAGTGTGGTGTATTTCCCCTCGCTGACAGTGAGGGCAGCCCGTACATCCGGGAGGAAGTTACCAGGATCGACAGTCAGGCTCCGCTGATGCTTCTGTCTGTTGCGGGTGCGCTGGAGAAATCTTCTGTAGATCTGCCGATGACGGTATTTGTTTGAACGCAATGGAATTTGTTCGGAGATGGAGGCCGCAGGAATGAAACCCAAAAAAATTGCTTTGATGTGCGGGAAAATGAACGGCGGCGGCGCGGAGCGAGTCGCAGGTATGCTCTCAAGACGCCTTGAGTCACTGTACGATGTATATGTGATGCTGTTGGACATCAAGGACATCACCTATGACCACGGAGGAAATCTCATTCCGATCATGCCGCAAAATAATACGACGCCGGTGCTGTTTTTTATCTTCCGCTGTGTGAGGAAGAGCCTGGTTATCAGTGCGCGTCTCTTCGGGACAAACAATGTGGAGACCATCTTCACCAAGTGGCAGAAGCGGCGGCATGGAATTGACTGCTGTATCAGCTTTCTTGAACATTACAATTGTACGAATCTGAGGTCGCGAGGCAGGGAGAAGGTGATAATCTCGGTGCGCAACACGCTTTCCGCCATGATCGATATTCCGCTGCAGGAGGAGTATCTGGGCAATGTGAGAGGGTTATACGACCAAGCCGATCTCATCGTGGCGTGCTCGGAAGGCGTCCGGCTTGATCTCACGCAGAATCTGGGGGTCCCCAAGGAGAAGTGTGTTACGATACATAATTTCTGCGATGTCGAAAGGATTCGGGCTCTTGCCGGAAAGCCTCTTGACGCCGAGATGGACAGGTTCTTTTCGGGGCATCGCCTGATCGTGACGGCAGGGCGATTGGAACCCCAGAAAAATCAGGAGAAGCTGCTGTACGATTTCGCCCTTGTGTATCAAGCCTATCCCGATGTGCGGCTTGTAGTCATCGGTTCGGGGACATGGCGGGAAAGACTCGGCGCGCTTGCGACGCAGCTTCACATTGCCGACGTCGTGCTGTTTTTGCCGTACCGGGAAAATCCGTTTGTCGTATATACAAAGGCATCCATGTTCGTCCTGTCGTCATGGCATGAGGGCTATCCGAACGTGCTGTTGGAGGCCATGGCATGCGGACTTCCTACGGTCTCGGTCGATTGTCCCTCCGGTCCGCGGGAAATTATCGCCGGCCGCAGTGATTACCAAAACCCCATTAATGACTACGAGATCTGCGAGAGAGGGATCCTTGTATCCGCCTCCAACGACGAAATGACCGGAAAGACACATTATCTGGCTGATGCGATGAAGTGTCTGTTGGAGGACAGGATGCTTAGCGAAAAAATCTCGCGCGAAGCCAGGCAATATACGGACACATATCCCAATGACCATATTCTTGAGCAATGGATAGATGCCATAGAAGCGCGCCAGCGATAAGAGTGTTGTATAACGAGCGTTAGAGAAAATGTTATAAGGTTTCCCCTTCTGAAAAAACAAGCTGCAATGATGTATTCACCAAGGCTGGCACGGAAATATGCAGAAGCTAAAATGACCTTAATCCTGAGATTCCACCAGCTCAATCATCTTAAGGATGACCCGGACGGCTTTTTCCATTGATTCCAGGGGGATAAATTCATAACGGCTGTGGAAATTGTGGCCGCCGGTAAAAATATTGGGGCAGGGAAGGCCCATAAAGGAAAGACGCGCACCATCAGTGCCGCCCCGCACCGGACTTATCAAGGGCTCGATGCCGTTTTCCCGCATGGCTTGTTCAGCTAATGTAACGATATGAAAAAACGGCTCGATCTTCTCCTTCATATTATAATACTGATCCCGCATATGAAGCTTAATGCCGGCGCCACTATATTTCTCACTGATAAAATCAACACAGGACTGCAAATAAGCCTTCTTTTGTTCAAACTTCTCACGGTCATGGTCTCTTATGATATAGGTCATTTTCGCGGCTTCCACCGAACCCTCAAGCTTATTCAGATGGTAAAAGCCTTCATGATCACGGGTAAACTCGGGGCGTTCATTGACCGGCAGCATCCCGTTCAGTTCCATGGCTATGAGTAAAGCATTCTGCATGCGCATATAGGCAGTGCCGGGGTGGACATTTACCCCTTTGATATCGATATGGGCAATGGCCGCATTAAAAGTCTCATATTCAAGCTCTCCTAAAGGGCCTCCGTCAACGGTATAAGCAAAATCAGCGCCAAAAGCTTCCACATCAAAATGATCTGCCCCCTGGCCGATTTCTTCATCCGGGGTAAAAGCGATAGCGATCTTGCCGTGTTTGATGTCCGGGCTGTTCTGCAAATGGGCAAGAACCGTCATGATCGCAGCGACCCCGGCTTTATCATCTGCACCCAGCAAGGTGGTGCCATCACTGGTAATGATGGTCTGACCAATATAATTTTTCAGTTCAGGATAGTCCTGGGCTTTGATTACCAGCTGTTCCGCCTCATTGAGAATCAGGTCACTGCCGTCATAATCATGGAAGAGCAAAGGGAATACATTTTTGCCGGACACATCGGGACTGGTATCCAGGTGAGCAATAAAGCCTGTTGCCGGAAGATCTTTATCAGTATTGGCCGGAAGTTCTGCCATCAAATATCCCTTGTCACTAAGCCTGATATTCGTCAGACCCAATTCCTGCAGCTCTTTTTCCAGCAGGCGGGCTAATTCCAACTGCCCGGGTGTACTGGGATGAGCAGCCGAATCCTCTGCAGACTGGGTATCGATTTTAACATATCGCAAGAATCTGTCCAGCAAGGTGTCCATCCTTATTCCTCCAGTTAAATGATCTGCTGGCTTAATTGTATAATGCGGCGGGTTGATTATCAAATGAGATCGTGACCTTATGGTTATACAGCAGGATTTTATTTTTTATCAATAGAAACATTATATAAGGAAGTTTTATGTCAAAGGAGAAGACATTTTTGGAAAATCAATCATCGCCCGACATTTCTTTGATCGCTCCATGTGGGATCAACTGTGGATTTTCCAGATGCCAGTTAGGCTAATAAAAGGAAGCCCGGATATAACTCATGGTATATTAATTATTTATACAACACGCAGATAAACAGAAATTTCGAGGAGGCAGGAGGATGGCATTTTCGGAAATTAGTATTTATCAGGTAAAACCAGATAAGACGAATGAGTTTGAAGCTATTATGAAAGACGCTGTTCAAATGATGAAAGTAATAGACGGTTGTCAATCTCTTCGACTTATACAGCGTACACACTATATAAAGGATATGAAAACTATTAAGGATGGGCTTCAACCTGACAAACTTACTCGTATTGTAAAATGCGTTCGCTATGCACTCTACTGGGAATTCGATACAGATAAAAATTATGGTAAAGCTCAAAAACAGTTATATGAAACTCATTGGAAAGCGATAGAAAAGTGCTTGATTGTTCCGCATGATAAAATCTTAGGTGAAGTAATCATTTAACAGTACATATTTCAATTTAAGGAGTGCATATTTACGCCTGATACAACTAATATAATACTATTGCTGCTTTATCTCATTATTATAAACGTCATTGGCCTGGCTCTTTTCGGCCTGGATAAACGGCGCGCAAAAACGCACGCCTGGAGGATCAGAGAACGGGATTTGTTCCTGGTGGCTATTGCAGGCGGTTCCCTGGGTGGATGGCTGGGGATGTACTTATTTCGCCATAAGACCCGGCATCTGAAATTCAAATTAGGTTTTCCGCTGATTATCCTGCTGCAGCTTATCCTCTTGTTTTACTTATACCAATAATGACAGGACTAATAAGATCTTACTGTTCACCTTTCATTTTCGATATGATTACATACATCATAGACTTGACTGAAATATAGCAGGTTGTTCTTGCGCCGATTTGTAACTTTTCTTTGAATCCTATTGACAGGCATTATATGTTTGGCCATAATGTACTCGTACGATAAGTACACTTATGATAGGACGGAGGGCTTATATGGAAATTATCATTAGCAGTAATACGAGCAAGCCCATTTATGAACAGATAACCTCGCAGATTAAAGCAATGATAATGAGTGGAGAATTGCAAACAGGCGACCCTATTCCATCAATGCGTTCTTTGGCTAAGTCAATTCATGTTAGTGTGATTACCGTGCAAAAGGCTTATGAGGATTTACAAAGGGATGGGTTCATCGAAACAACAGTGGGACGTGGGAGTTTTATATCGGCTCAAAACAAAGATTTTTATCAAGAGGAGCAACAGCGGCAAGCGGAAGAACACTTACAAGAGGCGGCTAATATAGGCAGAACAAGTGGCATTCCTGTCGAAAAACTTGTAGAACTATTGCAGCTGTTTTATCTGGAGGATTTAAGATGAAAGATAATGCTTTAATTGTAAAGGGACTGGCAAAGAAATATCAGGGCTTCATTTTAGATGATGTTTCGTTTAATGTTCCTAATGGGGCGATTGTTGGATTGATTGGCGAAAACGGTGCTGGGAAAAGTACTACAATTAATGCAATTCTCGGTTTGATAAAAAAGGACGCAGGGACAATCTCAATTTTAGGCAAGCAGGAAGACGAAATTGATAACGATATTCGCAATCAGATTGGGGTTGTTTTTGACGGCAGCAATTTTCCAGATGTGCTGTCAGCAAGGAAATTGAACCATGTCTTCAAAAACATATATAGCACATGGGAAGAAAATAAGTATTTCGCTCTACTGCAAAAGATGTCATTGCCAACAGACAAAAAAATCAAAGAGTTCTCCAAAGGTATGAAGATGAAGCTGTCTATTGCGGTTGCTTTTTCTCATCAGTCTAAACTATTGATTTTAGATGAAGCGACAAGTGGGCTCGACCCGGTTGTACGCGACGATATTTTAGATATGTTTTTAGATTTTGTGCAGGACGAAAGCAACGCCATTCTGGTATCATCACATATTACAAGTGATTTGGAAAAGGTGGCGGACTATATAGTCTTTATCCATAACGGGAAAGTGGTCTTCAATAAAACAAAGGATGAATTAAGATATAAATATGGAATTGTCAAATGTGGATCGGCACAATTTGATGCTATCGACAAAAATGAGGTGATTGCATATCGTAAACAGGATTATGAATGGGAGGTTTTAGTTGCCGATAGAGCCGCCGCACAAAGAAAATATCCTAAAGCTGTCATTGACCCGGCAACGATTGACGAAATTATGCTGCTTTATGTGAAGGGAGAAATAAAATGAAAGGGTTATTGTTGAAAGATTTTTATTTAACAAAATCTGTTCTTTGTATTAACTTAGCGATTTTTATAGTTATTGGTGTCGCCTTGTCTTTCTTTACTTCAACATGGGTCTTAACTGTTCTTGCAGCAATTATGCTTGGAACGGTCTCCGTGTCTACAATCAACATGGATAAGACATCAGGGTGGCGCAAATATTCTGGCGTTATCCCTGTTCCCAAAAAGTCGATTACAGACAGCAAGTATGCCCTATATATACTGTTGAGCGGGGCTGGCTGCATTTTGGGCGTGGCGCTTGGAGTTGTGACCGCTTTACTAAAAAAACAGTTGGACTATGATACCATGTTTATATTCATTTGCATTAGTTTTGCTATAACGCTAATTTCGGGAAGCATAACTATACCGTGCAATTTTCTTTTGAGTGAAGAAAAAAGCACTATAAGCGTAGTTATTTCACTTCCTCTATCTGCTATAATCTTTGCCGGAACTTTTCTTTTGTTTGATAATAAGCAAGTTGCTTGTGGTACTGCGGCGCTGTTAGGAATAATACTATTTGTGCTTTCTTGGAGAATTACAAGAAGATTTATTGCTGCCAAAGATGTGGCGTGATGTATGGAAAATAATGAAGTATATGAAAGATTTGCATGCGTTCGCAGATAAGAATTGCAGCAAATATGGAGATGCTATTATAGACATTGTTAAGA
>DAOPZM010000012.1:0-77522 GCA_035353375.1 Syntrophomonadaceae bacterium | reverse complement strand
GAACTGCTTGCCCTGGCCAGTGAAATAAAACTGACTCCTGCCGAATAACCAGACCGCTTTTTAAGCAACTGCGGTTCTTTCTTCATAATGGGAAAACTGCATGGAAAATCCGGCCCGCCCCTGAGTCATAGAGCGCAGTGTAGTTGAATAGCCGAACAGTTCCGCCAGCGGTACACAACTTCTGATGATCTGGGTATTGTTTTCCGTTTCCATCGATTCCAGACGGCCACGCATATTGCTGATATTGCTGATGATGTTGCCGGTGAACTCTTCCGGCGAAGTTATTTCCAGCTTCATTACCGGTTCCAGGAGTTTAGGGCCGGCTTTTTTCATACAGTCTTTGGCTGCAAACATGGCCGCCGTCCTGAAAGCCATTTCCGATGAATCTACTTCGTGGAAAGAACCGTCCAGCAAAACAGCCTTTACATTTACTACCGGGTAGCCTTTTAAGGGCCCTTCCTGCAGGGCCTGCTTGATACCGGCTTCCACCGCAGGAATATATTCCCGGGGAATAGCTCCGCCCACGATCTTATTGACAAATTCAAAACTTTCTTCACCGGGTTCCAGCCGCAGGACTAAATGTGCAAACTGGCCTTTACCGCCGGTTTGTTTCACATAACGGGTCACCTGTTCGGCAGCCTGGCTGATAGTCTCTTTGTAGGCTACCTGGGGCTGGCCGATATTAAAATCGACCATAAACTCTTTAGCCAGTCTTTCGGCTACTATTTCCAGATGCAGCTCACCCATGCCGGAGATCAAGGTCTGGCCGGTCTCCTGGTTATATGTCACCTTAAAGGTAGGGTCTTCTGCCGCTAAACGAGCCAGGGCTTCACTCAGCCTGCTCTGATCATTCTGGGTCTTGGACTCAATGGCTATCTGAATAACCGGCTCCGGAAATACAATTGATTCCAGCAGCAGATTATTACCTTCCGCACAAATGGTATCACCGGTGCTGACATCCTTAAGGCCGATAACAGCTACGATATCTCCTGCTGATACTTCTGATATTTCCTCCCGGTGATTGGCATGCATTTTAACCAGGCGCCCTACCCGCTCTTTTTTATTTTTGGTGCTGTTGATCACATAACTGCCGGCTTTTAAGGTGCCGGAATAGACCCGGGCAAAGGCTAATTTTCCTACATGCCGGTCACTTACGATCTTAAAGATCAGCGCTGCAAAAGGTTCAGCGGCATCCGGAATTATTTCCACTGTCTCGTCACTGCCGGGTATGGTTGCTGTTGCCGCCTTGCCATCCAATGGTGAAGGCAAATAGTTTACAATCGAGTCTAAAAGCAGCTGTACACCAATATTGCGGTAGGAACTGCCGCATAAAACCGGCACTGTTTTTCCCTTAAGAGTATTGACCCGGATTGCTTCTGTCAATAATTCTTCGGGAATTGCTTCATTATTAAAATACATTTCCAGTAATTGCTCATCATTTTCGGCCAGGCTCTCAGTCATGGTATTGCGCCAGGTTTCCGCCTCGGTTAAATAGTGCTCCGGTATCTCCATTTCCGCAACTTCATTGCCTAACTTGCCGCTGAAAGTATAATACTTCATTTTGATCAAATCGATTATTCCGGAAAAGTCATCATCGTCAAATACCGGCAGGGTTATTATCAAAGGATTGGCTCCCAGTCGGCTTCTGATCTGTTCATTAACTTTGAAAAAGTCCGCTCCTACCGCATCCATTTTATTTATATAGGCAATGCGGGGGATGCGATACTTGTCGGCCTGTCTCCAGACCGTTTCTGACTGGGGCTCGACTCCGCCTTTGCTGCAGAAAATCACTACTACCCCGTCTAAAATCCTTAAGCTGCGCTCCACTTCTGCAGTGAAATCAACATGGCCGGGCGTGTCAATTATATTGATAGTCTTCTCTTCCCAGATACAAGTCGTAGCAGCAGAAGCTACTGTAATGCCCCGTTCTTTTTCGTAAGAAAGGAAATCCATCACACTGGAACCGTCATGCGTTTCACCCATTTTATGCGTTAAACCGGTATAATATAGAATTCTTTCGGTGGTAGTAGTTTTACCGGCATCAATATGCGCAATTATTCCTATGTTCCTTAAATTTTCAAGCTGCACTTGTTATTCCACTCCTTTTATTGTTTCAGGCATTTATTCAAAAAAATAACGGCACCCACCAAAGCAATGCCGATATTCTATCCTTTTTAATTATGATTTATTCGGTCATCCGAATTTATAGTATAAAGAATTCAACGATACTTGTCAAATATTTTAAGGTATTTGCTGTCCGGAGCTGGTATAAAAACTTCGCAGCCACTTCAGGACCAACAAAAAAGTCTTTAGACAGCAGTCTGCTCAAACAGGAACTGCTGTCTTTATTATTGTCTGTTAATTTTTTAATTTATTTGCCTTTAAATTCCGGTTTACGTTTTTCAAAAAAGGAATTAATGGCTTCGGTCTGATCTTCGGTGCCGCAGCAAAATACTGATTGGGCTTGTTCAAAGGCCAGTCCGGCAGCCAGGCTGCTTTCATTGGCCAGGTTAATGCCTCGCTTGGCAAAACGTATCGCCATCGGCGGCATTCCTGCCATTCTCCGGGCCAGCTTTATAGCTCTTTCTTCCAGCTTATCCCGCGGTACTACGATTTCCACCAGACCGATCTGCAAAGCTTCCTGGGCATTCAATTCTTCACAGCCCAGTATCATTCTTTTTGCCTGCCCCATACCCACCAGCTGGGTAAGCCTTACGGTCCCGCCCATGTCCGGTGACAACCCGAATCTAACTTCGGGGATGGAGATCCTCAAATCATCAGACGCAACCCGGACATCGCAGCCTAAAATCAGTTCAACCGCTGAGCCATAGCAGATGCCATGCACAGCAGCTATCACCGGTATGTGCCATTCCTGCCATCTGCCGTACAGTCTCTGCAGGAAGTTTAAGTTTTCCGCCACAAATTGTGAATCTACACTTTTGAGCAAATTCAGGTCAATACCGGCGGAAAAATGCGGACCATTGGCTTTGATAACTACTGCACGAATCGACGGGTCAGCTTCGATTTTATTCTGCATTTCATGCATTTCATAAAATAATTCCCGGTTGACAATGTTCATGGATTCGGGATGATTCAGGGTCAATACTGCAACATTGTCAATCATTTCAAATATGAACCAATCACCTGGTGCCATTAATTACCCCCCTTAATAAGCTGTATCATTATATTTAGCATACTGGGGGACATTTTCTTTGTCAATAAAATTTCCTGTCAGGAGATATTTTAATTCGTAATATTTCCCCCTATTTCACCAGCGGGGATATGACTTTAAATTGTGGTGTTCCTGACTTTTTAAGCAGATCAAATACCACGGTTTCAGTATTGGTAATAACAGCTCCGCAGTCATGCATCAGCTGCAGGCCATTCTGGTAATTTTCATCAAATCTCGAACAGACCGCATCTTTGATCAAATGTACATTATAGCCGGACTGCTCCAAATCCCGAGTGGTCTGAAATACGCATATGTGAGTTTCGCTGCCGGTCATCAAAATAGTCTTGCGGTTTAATTCGTTTAAAATATCGAAAAGGCCATCGGTACATGCAGTGAAGGTGGTTTTATCCAGATATTTATGATCGGGCAGATTCTCAGCGATTTCCGCTACTGTCTTGCCCAGGCCTTTGGGATACTGTTCGGTAACTATGACCGGCATTTCCAACTGTTTGGCGGTTTCCAGCAGCAGATTGATGTTTTTGTAGACCCGTTCCTTATCCTTCATGGCGACCATCAACTTGTCCTGCACATCAATGATCATTAATACTGTATCCTGAGGTTCCAATTTAAACTTATTCATTGCTTTAATTCCTCCTTTATCTGAACAATATATTTTATTGCCAATATATTTATTCGCCGGTAATAAGGCTGTCATATATTTATTTTTAAGGGGGTATCCTCATTACCTGCAACTATTTGCTTTAGTTTTCAGTCCCCTTTACTGCTCCACAAACTGTGCCTTGACAACGGGACTGAAAACCATTTGGGCCACTTTTTGCCCCGGTAATATTTTAACCGGCTTGTCGGTAACATTAAGCAAAAGTACGCTTAATTCACCGATATGTTCCGTATCAATGGTGCCAGGAGCATTAGCTACCACAATACCTTTGCGTGCCATGCCTGCGCGGCTGCGGATCTGGGCTTCATATCCGGCCGGGATTTTCAAGGCAAACCCGGTGGGCAGCGACTTGACTTCATGGGGATATAGTACGATTTCATCCTGCAAAGAAACACTTATATCACAACCTGCAGCTCCCTTGGTATCATAATCAGGTATTTTCGCCCAATCAACAATTTTGCTGAATATCACTTCAATTTTCTCCAAATTGACTACCTCCTTCTGTTATTCTTCTCATATATTCATTTTAGAGTAATATTGCCACATTTAATACCCATATATTTTTGTTTATTCAAGGGGGATTTAATTCCTGCCCCCCGTCTGTCGTTTTTTACCCGGAATCCATTTAAAAAATAAAACCTCCGGACTGATTTGTTGTTTTACAACGGCCCGGAGGTTTATAAAAATCTGCCCGCAATTTTAAAAAGTTACTGTTCTGGTATTAAGGGTTCATTGTATAAGTGTCGACCAGGCTGAATACTTCTTCATTAAGGACTTTTTCAAATTCCTCCTGATTAGTTACCGGACGCTTGATCATTTTCAGGATCTTTTCAATCTGTGCATCGGTATTGATCGGTTTCCCGTACAAATCGACCGCGAAAGCGGTGAAATCTCTGACAAAGACGTCGAACATCTGGTTCATGACCTCATCGCTGACACCTTCCATTTTGGCGCTTTCGATAATCAGCTGACCGTAAGCTACCATGGTAAATAATTCGCCGACTGCCAGCAGGTAGTCGAAAGCTTTCATCTGGTCGGCTAAACCTGCGCCCGAAACCATAAGGAATTCTTTATAAGCATCGATCTGTTCCATAAACACCTTGACATTGGGCAGATGAGCCAGAGTCTTGTACGCAATATTGAAGTCATGGAACTTGGTTTTGGCATAGCCGCTGGTTTTTCCCTGACGGAACATGAAATCATCGTTGCGGTTGTCGGTTATCCTGCCCACTTCTTCGAATTCCGCCGGCATAAACATATAACTGGGAATGAGTTTGGCAATCAGGGCCATGTTGACGTGCCGGGTGCCTTCCAGTTTCGGGTATCCCTTGAGTTCAATCACCGCCTGCTCGAAATACATATCTTTTTCAAAGCCTTTGGCGGCAATTATATCCCAAAGCAGTTCATGTACCACTTCCCCCTGGATGGCAACTTTCATTTTCATGATCGGATTGAACAGCAGATATCTCTTGTCATTTTCACTTGCCACCCGCATATAGTCGGTTGCCCGGAGGCCAAAGAGCTTCATGGCAATAAGGCGCAGCCAGGAATCGATGAACAGTCTTCTTACATGGGCAAACTCAATTACTGAATGGCCATAAAGCTGCCGGTGGTAGGCATGGTTAAGGGCTTCATAGAATGAATGGGTAACGATACCGGTTGCTCCGGAACCGATATTGAATTTGCAGATATTGATGGTATTGAGCATGTCATCCCAGGCTTTGGGCCCTACGGTAAGGATATCATCTTCAGTGATCGGGTAATCATTTAATTTAAATTCCGCCACATATTGCTGGTTATAGTCAACCACATTTTTGACCAGCTCATAGTTGGGATGGGAAGAATCGACCATAAAAAATACATAATCATTGGTATCGGCCATCTTGCCGAATACGGTTACGGTTGCAGCTACATTGCCATTGCCGATATAGTATTTGCTGCCGTTGGCAACATAGTTTCCGTCACCTTTTGGGGTAAGTGTCATTTCTGAAGAATAAATGTCAGCGCCATGTTCCTTTTCCGAAAGGCCAAAAGCGCAGAAGGCATTATCCTTCATTTTGGCTATCGCCCGGTGTTTGGCATCTTCGTTGTCCCCCAGCAATACCGGGTCCAGTCCCAGAGTTGAAACATGATAGGCATACCAATAGGCGGCGCCATAGAATCCGGTTATCTCAGAGTATTCATACATCCGGTAGGTGCTGTAGTACTGGTTGGGGTCATCTCCGTACCCTTTGGGCAGGAACAGCGATTCAAAGATTCGTTCATCCGTCACGAACTTCTGGTAATCCTCAACAAACTCCTTGGTATGATATGAGTCCTTGATTGCTGCCAGGCCTTTGTTTTCAAACCACTCGATCGTTTTCAGCATGATTTCTCTGGACCGTTCATCCGGGTAGTTCCGGTCTCTGTACTTCTTGGGATTAAGTAATAGATTTTCCATAACGAGCCCCTTTCTTTAAAATGTATTTTAACTCCATTATTTCCTTAAGCGAATATTGCTTACTGCTAGTATAACAGAAAATATTAATTTGTTTCGTAATTTCTTTGTGTGAAATATTTTGTTTTATTGTACCCAGTGGAATATAAAACACCATGTTAATGGGAAATAGCCCGACACAGCAAATAAGCAAGGTGGCAGACCGAAGAAAAAAAGTGAAGATCGAGGCACGAGCAAGCCCCACGATTGAGGCGTACTGAGGTACGGCGACTGAGCGGGGCTTGTGATGTAACAATGAGATTCGCTTTTTTTGACGGTCTGAAGCAAGGTATTTAATCCTGCTTAGTTGGTCAAATAAGTAGGCAGAATAATAATAACTCTCTATCTATAAATAATTCGAAATACGGGTGGCTTGGGTGGTGAAGAAGGTGGCAGCGGTTCCGGCAGCGCCGGGATACGCGGAACATTATCAGCAAGCGCCAGCAAATCTGCCCGTAATTGTGCTAAATTAAATCCCTCCGGACTATTTCCCTGCTCATTTAAAAATTCTTTGCTTAATATTACCCATGCTTCATCGCAATAGGTTTGAAAGAAATCATAATCCATTTTTTGAATCTGTCCCCAGGTCACACAATAGATATATTCTTCGTCATACCCAACGCAACTTACATAATGTCCTCCCTCAATTTGTGAACCTTGAACAACTGTCCAGGGCTTGCCTGTATTAAATTGCAGCATAGCAGATGCAGGCAATTGAATACCTACCCCAATTGCGCTGAATAAATAAATTGCTTCTTTTATTTCATTGATATTTTTATGATCTAATTTGGCAAATGCACCTATTTGATGCCGTTCACTGTCAATATCTATCATTCCGGTTTTTTGTCTGTACAGTAGAACCTGCCTCACTACTGCACCACGATCACTGTCGGGATCATCCGGATCATATCCTGTAATAGCAGAATAATCAGAAATTGTATTCTCACTAATAAAAGCAGCGGGATCATTTCCCTCGGTTGTCCAAAGCATTGTTTCATGATCTGCGCCTGCACAAGTACAATCCCCCACCGTATCATTACCCAGCATCCCCCAATCAGATATCAGGTCCTGGTGACCAAAAGTTGCTGGTATTTGAGGCAGATCAATTGTTTTGTAGGTTCTGAAAAGTAAGTCCCTTTTATCTTCAACAAATGGTTTCTTACCTAATTTCATAATTTACACCTCCTATGCAATCAATATATGGAGCTGTAAATACTTTTGTGTTGTTTATTACTGATTGTTTTAATATCAGCAGGCCCGATTACCGCATGATTATTAATTCCACTGCAGCGAAACCAGCTTCGAAGACGATTGGTAGCCGGCATACCCCCCCATGATCCGGGCTAATTCACGTATGCTCACGTAAGTTTTGCCATCTTCTATGAAAGCCTGCCCGTTATCGATGCCAATCTCGGTAGTCTGCACATCTTTTCGCACCATTACCTTATTGATCTTTGCGTCCCACCAGACTGATAAGCCGATTTCACTCGCCACATCCCTAAGGTTCAGGTACAGAAGATTATTCTTCAGCAGTAATTTGCCGTCAAATGCTTTTTCCGCGTTAATATAAGCTGTTAACCCGTTAAGGTCTACGGTCAGCAAATAGCGATAATTATCCTTCATTAATTGCTGATCATTCGCCAATCTTTCTGCAATGGCCAATGCATCCTGTTCATCAGCGGGAATATCAGGCTCAATACCAGTTTTATTCAGCATACGTTGGGCTGGAGTTAATAAATAATGAGTGGTAAATTTAAAAACCTGCCCGTTTCCCAAGCTTACTGCACTCTGCATACATAACTTGCCGAAAGTGGTTTCCCCTATCAGAACCGCCCGCTCCTCATCCTGAAAAGCCCCGGCAATGACCTCTGCAGCACTGGCGGTTCCTTCATTCACCAGCAGTACTATTGGTTGTTTATATTCGTTGCTTCCATCAACATCGATTGCTTGTTTACCATCCCGGTTCTGCAGCCAAAACATGGTGCCCGGATCAAGAAATTCGCTGCCTAAAGCCAGTGCTGCCTGCACATAGCCGCCGCCATTGTCACGCAGATCAAGGATGATCCCTTCGGTATCCGGATGTTTGTCGAGTTCCTGCCCAACCAGTTCTGCGGTATTGGTGGCAAATGAGCTGATATAAATATAGAGTATATGATTCTTAAGCATTTCACTGCTGACTACCGGCAGGCTGATTGCTTCCCTTGTCACTGTTATCTGCAGTATTTTATCCTGGCGTTTAACCTTCAAATTAACTTCTGTACCAGGCTCACCGCGGATAAATTTCACCACTTGTTCCTGAGGCCTCCCGGCAATATCAATATCATCAACTGCTATGATCAAATCCCGGGGCTGCAGCCCCGCTTTCTGTCCCGGGCTGGCGTCTAAAACTGATACGATTTCAACATAGCCTTCTTTCTCCACCAGTACTATCCCGATCCCCTGGTATCTGCCGTCAATAGACTCAGTAAATGCAGAAAAATCCTCTTCAGTAAATATTGTTGTGTAAGGGTCATTTAAATTCTTGATGATCTCCTCAGCCGAATCCCCCCGAAGCTGAGCATCACTTAATTCAGTCACATAATTCTGCCTTAAAATTTCACGTACAGCTTCGGCATCCTGGTCAGCTGCAATTGCCTCCGCGCTAAAGAGACCGGAAATAACCAAGATGGCTACCAAAACAACCCCCAATTTGAATTCATTTTTCAGCTTCATAATCTTTCAGTCCTCTTTTTGTCATTTTCCACTCAAACCGGAAACGTCAATTCCCATATTAATACCTCTGCACTTTGATTTGCATAAGCTTGTCCTTAGTTAACAGATAAAGGTAATTTCTTTTATATAATTCTCCGGCTATTAAAATATACCTGCATCTGCTAAGATATCCGGCCTCAGCAGTAATTCAGCCCAAAACAAAAGAGGGTCGCAACCCTCTTAATTCTTATATGGTGCGGTAGAGAGGACAAAAAGCACCCCAAATCTAAGCGCTTATTTTGTAGATCAGGACGTAAGCGGTAATTGTATCGGTTGATCTGAGTGTTGCCGGATCTGGAGATGTATTAACATTTCGAAGGGTCACTCTATCACCTTTGTTAAGGTTGAGAGAAGTAGTACCAGTAATCGACTGCCCTGCGGAGTTAAAACGAGCGGTATTCACTCCATTTACTGCTATCGCCCAATCCTGAGGATTATTGTTAGTTGTGTAAACTGAAAAAGTAATATTGTAAGTGCCATCCAAAGTTATCTCTATGCTATCCCTTCCGGCGATATGGTTTATCCCATTTATGGGACCGTTATTGCTAAAAAGTACCGGTGCCCCAACAGCAATCGTCTGCGGACCTATTTGAAATACATACCCAAAGGCCTCTGAGCCAACTGAAATACCCAGTGAAGTACCTGGAGTTAATGTACTGCCAGTAAAATCCAGGGGCTCTCGGCGCCCTCGAGGTCCAGCAGGCCCTCTTGGTTTCATTTTCTTTTTTAATTTATTCGCCAATAAATCCACTACCTTTCCTGAAAAAGAACCCAAAATTGATTAGTCTTATTTTAAGGATATGTTGATACATACAAATTGGTCACACGATGGAGAAAGCCATATTATATATAGACCCTTTAAACATAATTAATAAATATTTTAGGCATGTGCTTTTAGTGAAAGATGATTATATTGGAAATGTATGTGTTTTTTCTGAGGCAAGCGAACAAAAAGGGAGTTCTTGCGAACTCCCGTAATTCCAATGGTGCGGTAGAGAGGACTTGAACCTCCACCTGCGTACACAGACTAGAACCTGAATCTAGCGCGTCTGCCGATTCCGCCACTACCGCATGTTAATCCCTATATATAGGCGTTTATCCGACTTGCTTAATGTAGTAAAATCTAAACGCTATATAGTGAATTGGTCTAACGAAGATGATTATATAGCATTTTATATAAGTAAGTCAAGTTAATTAATAAGCTATAGTCAGGGAAATATAAGCATTTTTTTATTAGGTTCAGTGACTTTTCATTCCTCATTGTTGAATATATTAAATTGTTTGCCGTTTATCTCCACAGTATCGTTATCAACCCAGGATAACTCTGGTCTGTAACCCCAATATCCAAAGGAGAGAGTTTGTCTATTTCTTTTTATTATTCCTAAAAAAGATTTGCTCTCAATAAGCACAGCCACATCTCCGCCCAATGCTCCTTGATCTATTTCTCTGAGAATTAAATTATATGACCCATTTGGCGATGGAATTACCTCAATATCTGTTATCTCAACAAAACCAGAGAATATCAAATTGAAAGATCCAAGAACGCTATATATAAGAATAAATATGAAGAAAACAAAAAAGTAAATATATTTATTCTGATACATTATATTAATTACCCAGAGTACGATTAACGGAATGAGCAATATCGGTTTTAAAAATATCAATGGTATCGTCAATATTGGCAGTAATAAGGTAGCTACGACTGTAGGTCGTTCATATTTGGTTTTAAACATTCCAAATAATAATATAATTGCCACAATGAAATAAACAATAGTTAATAGGATTTCACCACGTGCCTCTATCACATACTCATATGAAAACAAATATATAAAAATAATTAAGGCACAGTAAATAAGACCAAAATATCTAAAATGCCTGGATTCTAAATTGGTAATCTTATTAAACATACTTTCACCCCACAGCTACACCGTCACAATATTGCTTTTATTTAACTTTAAAGCTACTTCTCCTTCAAATTCCTTGCAAAATCTAATGTTTTGAGCTTTGCAGTTGTACTTGATCCCTTTTTATTACCAGGCATCCAGCAATTAAATCATGAATTCCCTGTTTTCTTTTTGTCCAAATGATTGCCAGGACTGAGAATACAACTGTCCAAAAAATTAAACACCCAATGATATGGGCTAAGGGGCTTAATGTACTTGTCAATAAGATAATGGAAGAGATTGTATAAGGTATTATAAAAATTGAATGTCTGACAACAGCTCTCCAAAAAGATATTCTCCTATACTGTTTATCAACTACGATCATTTTCATTGCCTGTTTTCCAAATGTTGCTTGCTTTGGGGAACTCTCAATTATTCCATAGTATAAAAGGCTTATAAAGCAGGATAAAATCATCATAAAATAAAATAATATTGATAAGTTAAACCCGGGTATTTTATAACCATTATTGCCTATAGCATCTATCGTGCTAAAAGGCATGTGAATCACCAAAACAGCCAGTATGATTATTAAAAGATCAATATAAAATGCAATAAATCGTTTCCAAAAACCTCCATACACTACTTCAGTATGAATTTCTGTATCATAAGATGTTTCCAAAGTATTTCCCCCTTCATAAACTTTAGATAATGATTCTTAATCATTGTAATAGGCAGTATTATCCATAAAAGTCCCCTATAGACACATGTTATATATTTTGATTTCCCTTTAATAACATATAATTCCTCTTTCTAACCATATAAAAAAGCCCGCTTTTTGGCAGGTTAATTAACTAATTAAAATCTATATTTTATAGACAATGACATGCATTATACTGCTATCGTCATCATTTCAGTAACATTATTGGAATGAATATTATTAATATTGGTACTAAAAGAACGACACCGTACAATAATAAATTGCCAATAGCCGCCCAAGCCGAAAATTGTTGGGCTTCCGCAATACTTTTAATTAAAATAATATAAGCCCATATTCCAATAATTAAATCAAGTATTCCGCAAATCACAAATGCTATTGTTAAGAACATACTGCTATCAATAATGGGTGTATTTTGTGCAAACATCTCATTCCCAAAAAGATAGATTTCAACAGCGGTCAATATTAAAGCCCATATGAGTGGAATATTACTCCATGCATTAGCAATTTTTATTTCGTCAAACGAAGCCTTCCCGTTGATCCATTTACCTGTCCAATGAATAAGTGCACTTGAAATATATAAGTGAATAATTCCAAAAGCAGGTCCACCAATCAAAGCTGCCACAACAACAAATAACCAGGAATGTTCTCCAGTGGATTTTATGGCTGCTTTGTCTATTACACTTCCAATACCACCCAAAGCAGCTAATGTCCACAAGATCATATCTGAACTGGTATCTGAAGGAGTATTGAGAATTTGCCGAATTGTTGCCCTGGGATAGCACCACATGCTAAACAGTGGATTTAATAATGGTTCAAGCGGCGGTTGATCATTTGTAAGGCTAATAAGATCATCGTCCAATATGATTCCTCTCCTCATCCTGCCCAGCAATAATTTTTTGTTTATTGGATTTCGGTAAAAATTGATTTCAGATGATTATAAATTAGACTTCCATGGGCATTTCCGTACTCTTTCACAAGTGCTGCATGTAAATCTTTTTTGGTTTCAGCTTTGAGTACGAATGGCAGTTTTAGACATTGTTCTATTGACTCTTTAACATCAACCTCTTTAAATGCCTTTGAATACCTTTTTTTCAATGCAGCAATAGCTGAATTATATCCATTATCGTGGCTGATAATATAAGCAAACTCCACTTCATTTTTACCTATTAAAACACCTAATTCAGCGATAATCTGAAAATCAATTGAGTTTTTACCACCCTTAGCACTTTCTAAGAATTGAATATTAGCTTTAGATTTCTCAGCTTTTTTCTTGATGTTAGTAAGTACTGCTCCTTTTTGATGAAAGATTAACACTTCGTCTTCTTCCGAAAGCATATCAATTCCGTTTAAACCTTCGTTGATATTGTTATCTCCATCAACCAAAAACATCATTTTCATTTAACCACCCTCTTATTATGTATTTAAAGTGGATTACTCAATTTCATGGATAATCAATACAACTTTGTAAGTTATCTGGTCGGCAACGATGTAATCTATTGCAAGTTAATATTATTCCTTTAAAAGCACCATATTTTTCAGCAGTCATATTACACCCCCAATTTTCTAAACATTTTCTACCCTTATATTCCTTATTCCTGCATTTTTAATAAGTATTTTCCATATAAAGCGGATTTATATCCTCTTGCGTGTATGGAACTACTAACCCTTCAAACGCCCAAATCAGACTCCTACAGAATGAAAATACCCCTCCTACCTTTACTGGTAAGGGGGCATAAAAACAAGGCCCTTATATCTTTGTAACTTTACTAAAGCCTTCTTGGAATCTTATCTATCTGATTGGATAGCTCGTTAATTTTATCTTCAAGCTACAAGTAAACTCGATAATGGATATTTTCTTGTAAAATCAAGGCTGGTAACATGATTCAACTCCCCAGGCTTTGCTCCCTTTATATCTCAAATGCCTTTAACGAAACATTTTCCAGGATCGTTTCCACTTCTTCGAAACCCGCGGGAAATGCGTAGTTATACCGGGCCGGAAGGGCAAAAACGTATTGGCTGTTGCGTCCCAGCTCTTTTGGTCCCATAGGTGCTGCCCCGATATGGAACGTTTCCTTCTGCAATGCTTCCCATTGCTGGGTGGTAAACACCATGATCGGGATATCCTGCCGCTTTACCTGCTCCGTCCATTGCGGATGCCGGATCAGGATCAGCGGGCCGCTCTCGGCCACTTCCTGTGAACCAATCGCCAAACCTTCCCATTTATCTGTTATGATCTCATAACCCTGCCAGCTGTCTGGCAAGGCAAAACTGAAACCGTACTGGGCATTTTTATAGATCGTTGCTGCGGTATTCGGGTAAGCTTCGATTTTTACGTCAGTGATGAGCCCGCGGTCTTCTATTTTTTCAACCATCAAGGTGACCGGCCGCTTGGCTGCAGCTCCTCCATTGACCAGTTCTACACTGGTAACTTCAATGATTTCGCCCTTGATCTCGTATTGGGAAGCCGATCGCTTTTCCAGGCTGACAATTTCGATCCGTTCCGGCCAGGGACTGGAAGCCGCCCTGCCCGGCGCATTCTGCAAGTCGTTTTTCCATTGGGTCAAAAGGGCTGGAGAAACAAGATTACCGTAGTTTTCCTCTATATTATTATTTGCTATATCCTCAGGAGCCAGCAGAGATACATTTTTCATGCTTCTGCCGAAGTTCTCCGCCAGTTCTGCTGCCTGGACTGCATCAGACACGAAACCTTTCCGGTTTATGCTCACGGTTCTGCTCTTATCATCCCATTTTACCTCTGCTCCTAAGGCTTCCGCGATCCACCTGACCGGCACCATGGTCCGACCGTTAATGATTTGCGGAGCTACATCCGGTCTGATCTCCTGCCCGTTGACAAAAAGTTTTACCGGATCACTGGCATAAGCATAAGCACCTGCTGACAGGGCAAAAACCAGTACCGCAGTAATGAATAAGTACAGCCTTTTGCGTTTCATCGGGATCCCTCCTGTAATCGTTGTTGTTTATAAACTGATCATGCTTTTGTGACTTTTATAATCTATACCCAACTCATTATTGATTCTTACACAAGAGAAAACCATCCCGGAGGTATTTTTGATTCCAGCAATGGTTTTTTCTGGCTATTAATAAGGTCGATTCCATCTGCATCTATGAGTTTCCGCTCATTCTCCCCTGCCAGGTATTGCGTTCAATCAATCTGTTATCAATGCTGTTCAATACTTCCCATTTATTGAGGCTCCATTCCGGTCCGATCAGGGTACTTCTGGGGCTGTCGCCGGTGAGTCGGTGGATGATCACGGAGGCAGGCATTTGTTCCAGTATGTCAACTACCAGATCCACATACTCTTCCCGGGTCAAATACGGGAAGGTTTTTTCAGCATAAATTTGCGCCAAAGGGGTATTTTTCATCAAATGCAGGAGATGTATTTTAAGTCCCTGGATTGGCAGTTTTGCCAGGGCTTCTCCGGTTGCTTGCATCATTTCATGAGTTTCCCCGGGCAATCCCAGAATAATATGGGCTACGGTCATAATCCCTCTGTTGTGCAGATTGTACAGGGCCTGTTGAAAAACATCGAAGTCATACTGCAGATTCATTTGCCCGGCAGTTTTTTTATGTATAGTCTGCAGGCCCAATTCCACCCACAAATAAGTTTTTTGATTAAATTCAGCCAGCAGATCAAGCACTTCGTCCGGAACACAATCCGGCCGGGTGGCAATGGCCAAACCAACTGTATCCGGCTGATTGACTGCAAATTCGTATAACTCCCGCAAATGTTTGGCATCTGCATAGGTATTGGAGAAGGCCTGAAAATAGGCAATATATTTTCCCTGCGGCCACTTCTTGTGCATTATGGCTTTTAACTGGTCAAATTGCTGAGCGAGCTCAAAATTACGGTCACCGGAGAAATCTCCTGATCCCCGGGGACTGCAGAATAAGCATCCTCTATCCGACAGCTTCCCGTCCCGGTTGGGGCAGGTAAAACCGGCATCCAGCGGGATTTTAAATACTTTGCCGCCGAACTGCTTTCTCAGTTCCCAATTTAAAGTATGGTATCTTTTGTTTCCCCACCAGGCGGGTTTTTCATCATTTGCCAATTAAAATACCCCGGTCCTTGTTCATTTTGAGTATAATAGCACATATTGGGCCGGCGATAAACTATCATGGAAAATAAGCATTTGAACTGCCGCGGTTTTAGTTTAAAATAGTTTTGGGGATATTAACACCGGGAGGCCATTTGATTTGTTAAACTTTTTAAAAAGAGAATATGCCAAAATAGCAGTTGTTGTAATCATGGCTGCCATCATCGGCCTTATTGTTCGTTTTACCCAGCCGGGACTCGAGATAGACTATCCCGAGCAGGATACTGTGCTGACGATGGAAGATTTTACGATTAAAACTGATCAGGGTGAAATCACGGTTGGGGTTTCTTCCTGGGAT
The DNA here is from genome assembly GCA_035353375.1 of Syntrophomonadaceae bacterium. GTDB lineage: Bacteria > Bacillota > Syntrophomonadia > Syntrophomonadales > Syntrophomonadaceae > UBA1368. The sequence continues at coordinate 61,429 of DAOPZM010000012.1, read as the reverse complement.
CAGGTCACAGCTCAGTTGCCCGGAGGTGAAACTCTGGGTCTTAGTACCATTTATCGTCCTCCTGAAAAAGATTGCCTGCTGCAATTTACTGAAGATGAAAATATCCTTAACAAAATGCATATTTTTGCTGATCGTTTTGTTACCAGCCGGGGTGTTAAGGTCACAGATCCTTTTTCCGCGGTCGAAGTAAGCTACGGCCCGAATTATACTCAGATAAAGAGCAAGGATAAACCGGATTACTTTGAAGCTGTTTATGGCAGCGGCAATAATAACAGTATTGTATTTCAAGTCCAGGATAATAAAATAGTTAAAATTATTTTACAGCATGATATTTACCTGCAATGATCAGGGAGCAGGTACAGCTTATCAACATTAAATATTGACGGTTAATTAACACAGGTGATAATATATACTAAATTATAAAGCATTATATCTCTTATCCAGAGCGGCAGAGGGACTGGCCCGATGAAGCCCGGCAACCAGCTTTTCGGCATGGTGCTAATTCCTGCAGGCGTTAAGTCTGGCAGATAAGAGCAAGATTAGTTATCTTGCCTCTTTGTGTTAGACAAAGAGGTTTTATTTTTTTAAGCGGGAGGTTTAAGCATTTGATTGAAATTTCTGGTCTTACCAAGATATACAAAACCCCCATGCAAGATGTACTGGCTCTTGACCAGGTCAGTCTGAAAGTAAATAAAGGTGATATTTTCGGCATTATTGGTTTAAGCGGTGCCGGCAAAAGCACTTTGATCAGATGCATAAATATGTTGGAAAAGCCTACCGCCGGTTCAATAATAGTCGACGGTCAGGTTATAACCGCGCTGGATAAAAAAGACCTGCGGGAGGCCCGGCAGAAAATCGGCATGATTTTTCAGCAGTTCAATCTCCTGTCATCGCGCAATGTCTTTGATAATATTATGTTTCCTCTGGAAATCAGCCAGGTACCGGCCAATGAAGCTAAACAAAGAGTTAATGAACTTCTGGAAATAGTCGGTTTGACTGATAAAGCCCAGGTATATCCGGAGCAGTTAAGCGGCGGGCAAAAACAGCGGGTCGGTATTGCCCGGGCTCTGGCCAACCGGCCTAAATTGCTTTTATCCGATGAGGCTACTTCAGCATTGGATCCCCAGACTACCAAATCGATCCTTAAACTGCTGAAAGATATTAACAACCGGCTGGGTCTGACTATTCTGCTTATTACTCATGACATGAACGTTATCAAGCAGGTTTGCGACCGGGTGGCAGTAATCGATGACTCCCGCATAGTGGAAACCGGAGACGTATTGAAAATTTTCTCCAATCCCGGTACGGCAACTTCAAAAAGTTTTATTAATTCAATCGTCAAACAGGAGATACCTGAGGAGGTTTTGTCCGGCAACAGTGTCAGATCAGGCCGGTTGATCAGGGTTTCTTTTATCGGCGAATCGGCCGGTGAACCGATTATATCCTCAATGATCAGGCAGTTTGATGTCAGAGCCAATATTATGTACGGCAACATTGACCGGGTCAAAGACACTCCCTTTGGCAATCTGGTACTGGAACTGGCCGGTGACGACAAAGTTGTTAATGCAGCTATAGATTATTTACACCAGCAAGGTTTGGAAATAGAGGTGTTAGGCAATGCTTGAAATAATTACTGCTTTTGATTTGAACAGCTGGCTGGTCGGTTTTTTCGGGGACAATGCCTGGATCCCGGAAAAGATTTTATTCGCCACCTGGGAAACTATTTATATGGTTGCCATATCGACTTTCTTAAGTTATGTTTTAGGTCTGGTTTTAGGGGTCATCCTGGTTATTACTTCCGAAAATCACATTGCAGAAAATAAATCTGTCAACCTGGTTTTGGGTGCGGTAGTAAATGCGACCCGCTCGATACCTTTCATTATCTTTTTGATTTTGGTGATTCCTTTAACCCGTCTGATCGTTGGAACATCGATCGGCACAATAGCATCTATTGTACCGCTGACTTTAGCTGCCATTCCTTTTGTGGCCAGGCTCACGGAAACATCCCTGAAGGAAATTGAATGGGGCCTGATCGAAGCGGCACTGTCAATGGGTGCCAATACCTGGCAAATAATCAGCAAAGTATTATTGCCGGAAGCTAAACCTTCATTGATACTGGGGGTTGCGATAACAACAATAAATCTGATCGGCTACTCAGCTATGGCCGGAATCGTGGGGGGGGGTGGACTTGGTACCCTGGCATATTATTACGGCTATCAGCGCTACGAAGATTCTATTATGTTTATAACCGTAATAGTATTGATCATAATGGTACAGGCTTTTCAGATGATTGGCGACAGCCTGGCCAATCGTGCAACAAATAAAGGGAGGTAGAGGAGATTGAAAAAATATTTTGGTCTGTTTTTATGTTTGCTTTTATTGGCAGGAGTTTTAACCGGATGCAGCAGCAATAAAGCTGACAAGGAAGCTGCCCCTGAAAAAGCTGAAGCTGTAAAACTGGTAGTTGGCGCGACAGCTCAGCCACATGCTGAGATTTTAGAGCAGGTCGTTTCGGTTTTAGCCGAACAAGGCGTTGATTTAGAGGTTAAAGTATTTACCGATTATGTTCAGTTAAATCCCGCCTTACAGGAAGGCCAGATCGACGCTAATTTCTTCCAGCATGTTCCCTATCTGGAAGATTACAATGCCAATAACGGCACTGACCTGGTCTGGACTGTAAAGGTCCACACCGAACCAATGGGAGTTTATTCCAAGAAAATTACCGACATCAATGCACTGGCTGATGGAGCTACAGTTGGTATACCCAATGATGCCACCAACGGCGGCCGGGCCCTGGCAGTCCTGGAAAAAGCCGGCATAATCAAGTTAAAGGAAGGTGCAGGTATTACTGCTACTGATGCCGATATCGTTGAAAATCCCAAAAACGTCAAGATCACTATGATGGATGCCGCCATGCTTCCCCGTACTTTAGATGATGCCGATATATGCGTTATCAACAGCAACTATGCTTTGGAAGCTGGTTTGAACCCGGTAAAAGATTCCATCTTCATGGAAGACAAGGACTCTCCTTTTGCCAATGTTATTGCTGTTAAGAGCGAAAACAAGGATAATGAAGCTATCAAGAAGCTGGGAGCTGCTTTGCAGACACCGGAAGTAAAGAAATTTATCGAAGATACTTATAAAGGAGCTTGTGTTCCCGCATTCTAGGGTTTCATAAATATCATAAGCAAACTGCTTAAAGACTATAAAAAGGTTATTAGTTGTGGGTAACCGGAAGTGAAGTTAAACCCTCCTTCCGGTGCCCGGCATTAACCTTTTTTTGTTGCCATGCTTCTTGTTCTGCAGCCATTAATAATAATGGGTAAAAAATAAATCGGGCAAAGGTTTACTAAAAGCTTTACCCGATTTTTAAGAGGGGGGGATTGTGGAATATTTAAAATTAATTTTAAAAGCTATAATTTCTCCAGAACTTTCCGGGCAATTATTTCGGGTAACTGGCGGACGGGATAAGCCCGGTTATCTACCAGGTCCCCGCCCACTATTACCCATTGTTTAGCTTGATCTTCTATCTCTGCCATGTCTACGCATGCTGTATTGCATCCTGCTATAACAATTCCTGCATCTGCTCCGGTTTCAACTATTTCAACTTCTGTGCTTTGTTTTAGAATTTCAATTGCTGCTTTCAATACTTCAGGCCTGTCGATAATTACATTGCAGCCACCGCAGTACTTGATTCTTAATTTCACTTAAACTGACACTCCTGTTGTTATTGAAGATCCAGCTATAATTAAACCGGGCAGTGAAGACTGTATATCTTATTGCCTGTCCTTTTGTGAAACTTGCTTAAATCATTGATTCGATTATATTTCATATCCTGCTTCATAATTTGCTTAAGTTTTCAGCTGATAACTTATTATTTTGCTTTAAATACTGGTTCATCTTTTGCTGTATTTATTGCTTGTTGTTTTATAATTTGCTGCATTTTCACTGCCCGGTTAAATTATTGATTATTTCCAGTCCACATCATGGTTTTCTTTCACACCGCACAACTTCTCGGCGCATTCTTTGCGGTAATTAAGATCGACCTGACGGGCGATCATTATCCTTTGTGCCTGCGGTGAACCTGCACCATGCATCGATTCAGTCAGGTATCCTACTGCCGCACAGCCCATAGTCAGATTTTCTATGAAGCGCAGCATTTTCTGCCGGTCTGCAGTCGGTATCTCTGTTTTAGCTGCCAGATACTTATTGATGATCGGCCCGATTTTCGGATGATTAAAGTCTTTTTCCGAAGGCATGGTAACCAAAAGGCCTCCGGCCAAGTCCTGGGCAATTCTGGCTATCTCATAGGGAAATCTGGTAACATTCTGCTTACAGATATTAGCCAGGAGTACATCGATCAAATAATTCCCCGCCGCTGTCTTTCTGCCTTCAGCAGAGCAGGCGATGCCGCAGGAATAAAGGGTTTCATTCAAATGGCACATTTCAATGATCTTGTCTTTGACATGGGAGGCAGATGAGGCTCCCTGGTAATCTGTTATGGCTTTAGCGGCGCCGATCAATGTGTCTCCTACTCCGACTTTACAGCCACCGTAACTCTGCCGGTGATAGCCGGCAAAGCGTTCTACCAGCATCCCGGTAAACTCCCATTCTCCGTTCATGAAAACTCTTTCCCAGGGAACGAAAACATCATTGAATATAGTCATGACTTCCTGGCCGCCAAAATATTTATTGCCAATATCAATGGTGCCGCCTTCTAATTTTCTGGTGTCAGATGACTGTCTGCCATAAACATATATCATGCCCGGGGTATCAAGTGGAATGGCAAAACAAACTGCGTAATCCTTATCTTCTTCTTTTAATGTGTTATTGGGCATAACCAATATTTCATGCGAATTTATCATACCGGTCTGATGCAGCTTGCAGCCTCTGACAACTATTCCGTCTTCACGGGTCTCTGTTATATGCAGATATGCATCAGGGTCATCCTGGGCACCAGGGGTTCTGGAACGGTCACCGCGCGCATCAGTCATGCAGCCGTCAACTGCCAGGTCGTTTTCCTGTACATATTCCATATATTTTCTGAAGCGCTGATGATAATCAGTACCTTTAGCTTCATCCAACTCAAAAGTTGTACTGAATACTGCATTAAAAGCATCCATTCCGACACATCTTTGAAAACAGCAGCCGGTTTTCTGCCCCAGCAGCCTTTGCATTTTAACTTTCTTGATCAGGTCTTCCGGGCTCTGATGCAAATGCGTAAAACGATTGATTTTATGGCCGGTCAAACTGGATTTGACAGTCATCAGGTCTTCGTATTCCGGTTCCAATGCCAGTTTATAAGTCATAGCCATAGCATTGATAGAAGGCCTTATTATAGGATGATCTACATAATTCTCAATCTTTTCTCCGAACATATAAAGCTCAATATTGTTTTTCCGCAAGTCATCCAGATATTCCTGAGGTTTCTTTAAAGCCATTAATTATCACTCCTTGTTAAATATCTATCATTAATTTAACATTGATTTCGTTAATTATTAATGCAAAATACATGCCAATAAACTTAATATTACCCATATTTATTTATTACGCTGAATTTTATATTCAGCAGCGGCCCAATAATATGGGGTTTTATAAGTATGATCTCAATAATTTATATTAAACGTCCAGATTTTTCTGAGCATTTTTTATAGTCTGATTAAAAAAATGCGAATTATTTATGATTCATTTGCATATCACGCGAATCAATACTGCATCATCTCTTGCATTACCTTTGCCGGCAAAAGTAAAAATATTTGTTATGCAAAATTTAAACCGCTTAAAAAAATTTAAGCGGTCAGTTTGTCAAATAAGTAGGCAGACCGAAGAAAAAAAGTGAAGATCGAGGCACGAGCAAGCCCCACGATTGAGGCGTACTGAGGTACGGCGACTGAGCGGGGCTTGTGATGTAACAATGAGATTCGCTTTTTTTGACGGTCTGACCGCTTAAAAAAATTTAAGCGGTTTTTTATAAATGTGTCGGTCACCATTGGCACTATGCTTTTTAGCCCAGCTGCCTGATTAAATTCACCATTTCAATAGCAGAAACAGCAGCATCCGAACCTTTATTGCCGGCTTTGGTGCCAGAACGTTCGACTGCCTGTTCTATGGAGTCGGCAGTCACTACGCCGTATATTACCGGAGTACCGGTGTTAAGCCCCACCTGGGCAATACCTTTGGTAACTTCAGCCGAGACATATTCAAAATGCGGGGTGGCACCACGAATAATAACTCCCAGGCATATTACCGCATCATAGTCTTTCTCACACATCTTCTGTGCGATCAAAGGCATTTCAAAAGCCCCCGGCACCCAGGCTATCTCTATGTTCTGCTCTGCAACTCCGTGCCTGGTAAGAGCGTCCAGGCATCCCGATAAAAGTTTGTTGGTAAAGAATTCATTGAAACGGGATACGATTATACCAAATTTGTGTCCTTCGCCGACTAATTTGCCTTCATAAATTTTTGTCACTTGATTCCCTCCTTAAATATTGTTTAATAAATGGCCCATTTTTTCTTTTTTGGTTTTTAAATAGTTTATATTTTCTTTTTTACTGGGGATTTCAATGGGGACTCTCTCGGTCACCTCCAGATCATATCCTTCCAGGCCTTTAATTTTCTTGGGATTATTAGTCATCAGCCGCATTTTCTTGACTCCCAGGTCAACCAGTATCTGAGCGCCGATGCCATAATCTCTGAGGTCTTCCGGGAAACCCAGTTCCAAATTGGCCTGTACTGTATCCCGTCCATGGTCCTGCAGATGATAGGCTCTGATTTTATTGACCAGGCCTATGCCCCGGCCTTCCTGGCGCATATATAATAAAACCCCTTTGCCCTCCGCTTCGATCATACTAAGGGCTGTGGTCAGCTGTTCGCCGCAATCGCAGCGCAATGACCCTAATACATCGCCGGTCAGGCATTCGGAATGAACCCTGACCAAAATCGGCTCATCTTCATCCCACTCACCTTTTACCAAAGCCAGGTGACCTTTTTGATCCAGCAATGATTCATAGGCATAAGCGGTAAATTCGCCCCATTTGGTAGGCAGGTTGGCTTCTGATACTTTGACGATCAGTTTTTCTTTCCGGCGCCGGTGTTCTATCAATTCAGCGATGGAAACTATTTTCAAATCATATTTGCGGGCAAATTCGATCAACTGGGGCAAGCGGGCCATAGTTCCATCGTCATTGATAATTTCGCATATGACCGCTGCCGGATAAAAACCGGCCATCCTGGCCAGATCGACCGAGCCTTCCGTATGGCCTGCTCTGCGTAATACCCCGCCTTTCTTGTAGCGCAGGGGAAATATATGCCCGGGCCGGCGGAAATCTTCAGCTTTACAATTGCTGTCGGTCAGAGCTATAATACTGGCCGCCCTTTCATGGGCAGAAATACCGGTGGTGGTAGTCTTATGATCTATGGAAACTGAAAAAGCGGTTTCATGATTATCCGTATTTTCAGTGACCATAGGCGGTATATCCAATTCATCCAGGCGCTCGCTGATTATCGGTACGCATACCAACCCTTTGGCATTTGTCACCATAAAATTAATAATTTCCGGAGTGACCTTTTCGGCTGCTACAACTAAATCGCCTTCATTTTCGCGATCTTCGTCATCCACTACAATGATCATTTTCCCCTGTCTGATATCATTTACTGCTTCTTCAATCGTATTCAGCATTATGCTGCCTCCTTTATAAAAAACCGTGTTCTGACAAAAAATTCATACTGAATCTATTTGGTTCTTTTGTATCATCACCTGTCTGCATCAATTTTTCCACATACCTGCCAATCAAATCGCTTTCCAGGTTAACCTGTTTCCCGGCACCTTTGCCTCCCAGAACCGTTAAATGTGCGGTGTGGGGAATCAGGGAAACCGTAAAATAATCTTCGGTAACATCAATGACCGTGAGACTGATCCCATCTATGGCTACCGAGCCTTTGGCCACTACATATTTTAAAACTGCTGCCGGTGCTTTTATTTTGTAAATTACGGCGATATCGTTCTGTTCCCTGGATATTATTGTTCCCACTCCGTCAACATGCCCCTGGACCAAATGACCTCCTAATCGGTCACATAAGCGCAGAGCTCTTTCCAGATTTACCCTGGCGCCTGTCTGCAGCAGTTTCAAGGTTGTTTTTTCCATAGTCTCAGGCATTACATCAGCCGTAAATTGTCCGGCAGTCAAACTGGTTACAGTCAGACAGACCCCATCAACGGCTATGCTGTCACCTGTTCTGGTTTCCTCCAGTACCTTCTGCGCAGCAATTTTCAGCTTAATTGAACTGCTGCCCCGGTTGACTCCTTCTATTAAACCTATCTCCTCAATTATGCCAGTAAATATTTAAATCACCACCTTGTATATCCGGTTATCAAAAGATCTGAATCCAACTGCTGATACTCAACATCAGCCAGGTTGACCGCATCTTTCATCAAAGGGATCCCACTGCCTGCTACCGGCGTTGGGGCCGTTTTCCCGCCAATCAATTTGGGGGCAATAAACCAATAAACTTTATCGATCAATTTTTGCTCCAGTAAATAAGCGTTTAGAGCCGCTCCGCCTTCGATCAAAATGCTGCAGATTTTCATTCCGCCCAGGATGGGCAGGGCTTTTTCTACCGGTACCTGATTGGGGTCTCCCCCCAGTTCGATTATTTTTATTCCCAGTTTTTCAAGCTTTTCTGCCCGGCCTCGCTCCTTTATTGCAGAAGTCAGGATAATAGTTGCCTGTTCACAGGCGGTACGGGCAATTTGACTGTCTGCCTGCAAATCCAAATGGCCGTCCACGATTATACGTATCGGATCACGTTTATCTTCTCCTTCAAGACGGGTATTCAAGCGGGGATCATCAGATAGTACCGTTCCTATCCCAACCATTATGGCATCATAAGTATTGCGCAATTGGTGTACCACCTGCCGTGATGTTTCACCGGTAATCCAGCGTGAATCTCCGCTTGCCGCAGCGATTTTGCCATCCAGGGTCATAGCAGTCTTTAAAACCATAAAGGGGATTTCGGTTTGGATATATTTAAAGAACACTTCGTTTAATTTTAATGCTTCCCTTTCCAATAAACCGACTTCAGTTTGCACCCCGCTGTCATTAAGGATTTTCTCCCCCTGCCCGGCTACTTTGGGGTTAGGGTCCAGACAGGCTATAATTACTCTTTTAATTCCCGCTTTTACCAAAGCCGGAGCACAGGGCGGGGTTTTGCCGAAATGACTGCAGGGCTCCAAAGTGACATAAATCGTAGCTCCCCGGGCTTCTTCCCCGGCCTGTTGCAAAGCTAAAACCTCTGCATGCTCAGTACCGGCTTTTTTATGAAATCCCTGGCCGACGATTTTACCATCTTTAACGATCACTGCCCCTACTGCAGGATTGGGACTGGTTTTCCCCAATCCCTGCCGGGCCAGTTCCAAAGCCAGCTGCATAAATTTAATATCTTTTTCACTGTTCATTCTTTTAACCCGTCTCTTCTAAAAAATAAAAAAACCCGAATATTTCTTTCGGGTCAAAGCAAATAATGCTCAGCAATTATAGTTATTAAAAATCACAAAGCAATATTACTCTTCCTCTACCATCCAGACTGTTACTGTCGGCTCCGGACTTTCACCGAATCTGCCTTACGGCTTGCGGGCTTTACCGCCGATAGGGAATTGCACCCATCCCCGAAGAAAAGTTACAGTATTTAATTGTTATTAATATTAACACTAGTATAGTAACAGGTCAATATTATATGCTGTTTTTAAGGGCTTTTATCGCCCCTGCCGGGTCAGTATTGCCGAATATGTATGAGCCGGCTACTAAAACATTGGCCCCCGCTTTGACTGCCTCAGGAGCATTTATATTATTAATGCCGCCATCGACTTCCAGATAAGCCTGAACATTTTTAGTATTAAGCATCTGTCTGACTCTTTCAATTTTAGGCAAAACTGACGGAATGTAATTTTGCCCGCCGAATCCAGGATTTACCGTCATCAGCAGGACCAGATCCACATCAGTAATTATGTTTTCCAGCATTACTGCCGGTGTAGACGGATTTAAGGCAACACCTGCCTGACATCCAGCCTGCCTGATCATATTGATCAGACGATTTAAATGGTTGGTAGCTTCAGCATGGACGGTAATCATACCGGCACCTGCTTCAGCAAAAGCGTTGATAAAGTTTTCCGGCTTTTCAATCATTAAATGTACATCCAGAAATAAATCGGTCACTTTCTTAATATCTGCCACTACCTGTGGCCCGATAGTCAGATTTGGTACAAAATGGCCGTCCATTACATCTATGTGCAGCCAATCTGCACCTGCTGCTTCAACCTTTTTTATATCAATACCCAGCTGTGTAAAATTAGCTGACAATATGGACGGAGCAACTATTATCACCGGTAACACCTCTCATTTTCTATAATCTCTTCTAAAATGGCGAGATAATTTTCATAGCGGGATGCTGCTATTTCTCCATCTCCAACCGCTTGCCTGATTCCGCAGATGACTTCTTTTTTATGCATACAGTCATTAAACTGGCAAATTTCCAGCTTGCTGCCAAAATCCGGATAAAACTGACTTAGCTCCTGGCTTTTCACCGGCGGTAAATCGAGGACGCTGAAACCGGGCGTATCGGCAATCATTCCTCCTCCTGACAGCAGATATAATTCCACATGCCTGGTAGTATGCTTACCGCGGCCGATTTTATTACTGACTTCCTGGGTCTTTATATTTTCCCTTCCGGTCAGTTTAACCAGCATACTGGATTTGCCTGCTCCCGAAGGCCCGGCTAATACAGCAATTTTATCTTTTACTGCTTCGGCAACCTTATCGATCCCCAAACCGGTCTTTACCGAGGCACTGATAAAATTAAAGCCGGCCTGCCTGTAATAATCGAGACATTCAGCTTTTTGGCTTTTGGGCAAATCAGCTTTATTTAAAATGATATACGGGGTTATCCGGTTGTAATAAACCAAAAGTAACAAACGATCCAGAAGCAGAAGGTTTGGGGCCGGTTTATCATGGGCCATAACGATTAAAACTATATCTACATTGGCAATTTTAGGCCGGGTCATTTCATTTTTCCGGGGCAGAATATCTTCCAAAACCCCCTGATTGTTATTAAGCGGCGTAAAATTCACCTGGTCCCCGCTTAAAACCCAGGTTTTCAATTTTCCCCGTGGTTTGCAGGCAAATATATCCCCTGATTCATCTTTTACATAGTAAAAGCCGCTGTAATTCTTTATAACCATTCCCTGCCTGAATTCGGGCATGAATCTCCTCCCGGGTTTCTATAAATTTATGGTCTTGTAATGATTGCCGTTTAATTGTATATCGACAGAAGCCTTGCCGAAATAACTTACACCTACATTTACTGTATCTGCTGCATGATGCAGTTGATTATATACTTCCCTTTGGCCTTTGGAGTCCTTAAGTTTAATCACTACCTTGTAATAATCAAGCTCATCCGGCAACTGAAACTCCAGGTTTTTGCTGCTGGCTGAAGGGCCCGGTCCTTTGCTCACCGTCAGGTTAACGATGCTCTCCTCATCAATTAAAACTCCCGCCTCAGTATCCTGGGAGGTAACCTGACCTTCAAAATATTCACTGCTGTCCTGTTTGTTGGCTGTCCCCAGTTCGAGATTGTTTTCAGCCAGTATGTTTTTGGCTTCCGCCAGACTTAGTCCGATCAACGAAGGCATAGTAATTCTTTCCGGCGTTTTGCCTTTGCTATACATTATATTTATTTTGCTGCCTTCAGCAGCCTCGCTGCCGGCAGTTGGATCCTGGGAGATAACCAGGTCTTCAGCAAATCTGTCATCAAAAACACCTTCAAAAGCCCCTTTGCTGAAGCCCTCATTCCGCAGGGCAATTTCAGCTTCACTTAAAGTCAGGCCGACCAGGCTTGGTACGGTATGCAATTCGGACCCCAGGCTTAAAATGACTTCAATTTCCCGGCCTTCTTTAACCTTCTGTCCGGATGCCGGCTGCTGTGATATTATGTGGTCTGCTTCTACTTCATCGTTATTTTGCTTGTCGACTACTGTCATACTCAAGTTAACTTTGTCCAGCTCATCATTGGCTTCCTGGATTGCCATTCCTTCTATATCGGGTACTACTACTTCCTGACCAAAAATATTGCCACCCAGTTGGAAAAACATCCCGACAAGAAAACCCAGAATTGCAATGGTAATAATTGCGATTCCTGCCGGCCGCAGCTTTTTCTTTGCCACACTTGTCCCTCCCCCGTCATCTTCAATTGGCGGTATCATAATAGTTCTGCCATTTATATTGTTCCGGTTGTAATTAGAATAGGCATTGCTATGGAAATTTATCAGCGCAGTCCGCATTTCTTCAGCGCTTTTAAAACGCAAGGCAGGATTTTTTTCCAGTGATTTTAATATTACATTCTCCAGCCCGGCGGGTATGGCAGGATTTTTGCTCCTGGGCAAAACCGGCTCATCATGGATATGTTTCAAGACTACTGTCAATGGACTTTCGGCATCGAATGGTACTATGCCGGTCAGCATTTCATACAAAACACAACCCAGCGAGTAAATATCGGTAGCGGGAGTCACTGTTTCACCTTTGGCCTGCTCCGGAGCTATATAATGAACAGTGCCAACTATATGTCCGTTAAAAGTCAGGGTTTTCTTGCTGATAGCCTGAGCAATACCAAAATCAGCAACTTTTACTATGCCAGAGTTGGTTATTAATATATTATGGGGCTTAACATCCCGGTGGATTATACCTTTCTCATGGGCTGCCTGCAGGCCGTCACAAATCATAGCCGCAATATCAACCGCCTTGGTTACCGGCATTAATCCCTGGGAAGAGATAGTTTCCTGCAGGGTTTTGCCTTCCACATATTCCATTACAATATAATGTTTATTGTTTTGCTGTCCGACATCATATATATTAACGATATTGGGATGCGATAATTTAGCCGCTGCCAGTGCTTCAATCTTAAATCTTTCTACAAATGAAGGATCATTGTCGAATTCGTCTTTCAGTACTTTTATTGCTACCACGCGATCAAGAGTAATGTCACGCGCTTTGTAAACAATAGCCATACCGCCTTCCCCGATTATTTCCAGTATTTCATAGCGATCACCTAATAAAGTCCTGCTCAAAGCTATACCTCCCATATCATATATAAAGGACTATAACTGTTATATTATCATACCCGCCTTTATTAAGGGCGGTAGCAACAAGTGTCTCAGCTATTTTTTCAGCATCAGCAGCAATATTATTTTCACTGGTTATTGCTGATATTTCATCTTCCTCCAACATGTCAGTCAGCCCGTCACTGCAGATGATTATATGATCTCCCGGCTGAATGATCTCAGTATAGTTGTCAATTTTTACGTTTTCCTGAACCCCAACTGCCCTGGTCAAAATATGATTATAAGAGCAGGTGCGGACTTCACTTTCTTTCAACAGGCCGTCAATAACCATCTGATGGGCTAAAGTGTGATCAACAGTTATTTTTGCGATCTGGTTATCCCGCAGCAGAAATAAGGAACTGTCCCCCACATGGGCAATCAAAAGGCGATCATCTTCAATAACAGCAGCAGTTGCAGTGGTACCCATCTCGTGAAATTCGGCTTTCTTGCTGCCAACCCGCCATATTTTCAGGTTGGCTGCTTTAATAGCTGCGTTTAAAGCTGCCATTTTATCCGTTACATCACTGGTGATAAAATGGCGTTCAATCACCTGGGTTGCTATAGCCGAAGCAACTTTACCGCCTTTATGCCCTCCCATGCCGTCACAGATAACAAATAATTGCTGCTGAAGATCCATTATATATTTATCTTCATTTTTTTTGCGCACCAGGCCGATATGTGAAATTCCCGCCGCCTGCATAAATACACCTCGATCCGGTTACTGTTGACTTTTACCGCTTCTCTTCATAACCAGTTGTCCGCAGGCAGCTTCAATATCTGCGCCCTTCTCCTCGCGCAAGGTGACATTTAATCCTCCCTGGAGCAACCAATTATAAAACTGCATAACCTTATCTTTGTCTGGTTGACTGAAATCCAACCCGTTAACACTATTATAGGGAATTATGTTGACATTAGCCATCAAAGGTTTTACAAGTTTAATTAAATTCTTTGCATCCTGATAACTGTTATTGACATCATCCAGCAAAATATATTCGAAAGTTACCCGGCGATTGGTTTTAGCTATATAATCTTCCGCCGCTTTCATCAGCTGAGCCAAAGGGTATTTTCGATTCAATGGTATTAAACGGTCTCTTAAATTATCGTTGGCGGCATGGAGTGATATGGCCAGAGTAACCTGCAAATCCGCCGCAGCCAATTGCTGTATGCCTTTTACCTCGCCGCAGGTGGAAATAGTAATATGTCTTTGGCCTATATTTATCCCTTTGGGATCATTTATTATATATATTGATTTTAAAGTCTCTTCATAGTTTAAAAGCGGTTCACCCATGCCCATGTAGACAATATTGCTTATTATGTCATCATCGTCGCTTTTTAAGCGCTTTTGTATTTCTTTTTTGGAACCTAATACCTGCCCGATTATTTCGTAAAAGGTCAGATTTCTCTGAAATCCTGACTGCCCGGTGGCACAAAACAGACAACCAATGGGACATCCTACCTGGGTGGAAATACACAAGGTATATTGGCTTTGTTTACCGGCATTGTGGGGTATTACTACGGTTTCAATTCTTTTCTTGTCTTCCAGTTCCATGGAGAACTTGCGGGTACCATCCTGGGCTACCCTTTGCTTCATAACCCGCGGCATTGATATTTTCGCGATTTCATCAAAATAAACTCTAAGCTCTTTGGGCAGATCCGTCATTTCATAAAAGGATACCGTTTCTTTGTAATATATCCATTTAAACAACTGCCGGGCACGATATTTAGGCTGACCGCAGCCAACTGCGAACTCTTCCAGTTCGGGCAAACTCTTGCCCAGCAGTTCAATTTTTTCTGTTTCCATGGGTTTTTAAAATTTCCTCCTCATTAAAGCATAAAACATACCGTCAGTTTCGTACTTGCCCGGAATAATCGTCAGCATCCCCCTGGCAGCACATCGGCTGTCACCATCATCTAATGCAAAATACGCAATTTCCCGGTCAAAACTTTCCAGCTCATAAGCTGGATTCTGCTGTAAAAATTGTATAACGATGTTTTCATTTTCGCTGTCGTTAACAGTACAAGTAGCATACAGCAATAACCCTCCCCGGTCAACTAACCGGCCGGCTTTGTTAAGCAAATCTGACTGCAGTCTGGTCAATTGCAGAACGCTGTCCGGGGTTCGCCGCCACCTCATGTCACTGCGCCGCTTTAATACTCCCAGCCCCGAGCAGGGAGCATCGAGCAAGACCCGGTCCGCCAGCCTGGTGCCTTCGTCAATTGCCAGCACATCCTGCGCATTGACATCAACTATATTTATTCCCAGTCTATCACAATTTTTTTTCAGCAGTTTTATTTTTTTGTCATATAGCTCGTAAGCCTTTATGACTCCTTTATTCTGCATCACTTCTGCCATGTGGGTAGTCTTTCCTCCTACCCCGCTGCATAAATCATAAACGGTTTGACCGGGCGCTGCCTGAAGAATGGAAGCAGCCAGCATGGAAGCTTCATTTTGTACATAAAAACAGCCCTGTAAAAAAGCATCAGTTTTCTCCAAAGGGATATTCAATTGCTTTACGGCAACTGCCCAGGGGGTCCTGTCACTAACCAGGCAGTTTATATCTTGCTGCTGTAAAATCTTGATAAGCTCCTGCCGGTTTCCCCGCAGTTGATTGTGTCTTAACATCAGACCGGGGGGTGAATTGTTATACTTTAAAATCTGTTCTGTAACTGCACTGCCGAATTTATCAAGCAGCAGGGTCACTATCCATTCAGGATGAGAATAGTAAACCGCCAGATACTCAGTGATAGCTTCCGGATAGGTTATCTCCGCTGCTTTGCGTATCAGGTTCCTTAATACGCCATTGGTGACCCGGCTGAGGTTTTTATTGGTTTTATGCCTGGTCAAGGATACCGCCTCGTCTATTGCGGCATAGGCAGGGATTTTGTCCATAAACAAAATCTGATAAAGAGTCATCCTGAGAATCGTGCGCAGCCAGGGGTTTATTTTATTTATATCACTGTTTAAAAACAGATCAAGCACCCAATCAAGGTGCTTCAACATGCGGACAGTGCCATTTACAATTTCAGTTACCAGATTTTTATCGGCGCTTGTAAGCGGCGATCCCGCCAGCTCTTTTTCCAGGCTTAAATTGGCAAAAGCCCCTTTTTCCAAAATATTATACAGCAACTCGACTGCCAGTTGTCTGGCTTCACTTGTTTTAAGGCTCCGGCTGACCGTCAAATGTTTTCCTCCTTAATATGAACCACATTTTGATATTATTGATGGCAAATAGTCTTAATTGCATTCTCTACTGCCGACAGGCTGACATCAGTATTTATACAGGGACCATTCGGCCTGCAGTTTAATACCCCTATAACCGGCAAAGGCCCGCTGTCCTGAATGCCGGCCGAAAGGTCACGCTCGCAGGCTACTGCTACTATTCCCTGCGGACGGACATCTTCAGTAAACTTACGGGCCAGAGTGCCGCCGGTAGCAACTTTGATATTTGCTCCATATTTGGCCGCCATCTCTTTCAGTTCACCAATCTTGCATTTACCGCAATTTTTGCAATTATTTATATCAATAGTGATCTTATGCGGACAATCGGAGTTTTGAATGCAATGGGGCAGTAATATCAATATTTTTTCGGGGCGGATATAATCGATTCTGCCGCTGACTAAAAAATTATTTACCGCAATAAAAGAACCCAGAACTTTTTCCCGCTTAATACCAAATATTTTGCCGATCATAACCGCCAGCGGGAATAAAACATCATTGGAGAAGCGGCTCAACATTTCGAGCAAAGGTGATGGTTTGCCCCGGATAATCATGATTACAATGGCAGTTATCCCGATTCCCAGCATTAAAAGCATCACACCTGCCAAGGTAACAATAACCGTCAGTAATACCTGATTAACTAAAAGCTGGTGATTATTAAATAAGTACCACAAAAGTGCTATTACCAGAACCAGAACCAACAGGCTGGCTCCCAGCAATCCCACATAAATCCGCTTTTTCGTTTCCATTATCTTATTCCTGCTTGCCCTTGCCCAGCATAATGCCTGCTGATAAACAATGTCCCTTTAAGAACTCCGGGGCGTCAATTCTTTTTTTCCCGGCTTTTTGCACTTCCAATATTTCCAAAGCTTTATCCCCGGTTTGAACTATAAAACCCGACGGCAATACCGCAGTAATTACGCCTGGATCTCCAATCTGGGGGTGAGTTACTATCCTGCTTTTAAATATTTTCAAGGTCTCCCCCAAAAGGAGCGTTGATGCTCCTGGCTGTGGATTTAATGCTCTTATCTGATTAAATATTTTCTCTGCCTTATCCTGCCAGTTAATAAACTCATCGGTTTTGGTTATCATTGCTGCATAAGTAGATTCATCATCATTTTGTCTGCGGCGAATAAGGGTTCCGGACTTAAGTTTTTTAATGGTAGTCATCAATAAATCTGCACCGGCAGCGGCTAAATGATCATGGAGTTCCCCGTATGCGGTGTCATCATTGATTATGACTTCCTGTTGCAGCAAGATGTCGCCGGTATCCAGACCTTCATCCATAAACATCGTTGTTACACCAGTTTTCTTTTCTCCGTTCATCAGGCATCTTTGAATGGGAGCCGCACCTCGATATTTAGGCAGAAGGGAAGCATGAACATTAATGCAGCCATAGGATGGCAGCTGTAAAATGGCCGGGGGAATTATCTGCCCGTATGCAACGACAACGATCAAATCCGGCTGCCAGTCGGTAATATAATCTATGGCTTCCAGTGCTTTTATCCTGGCCGGCTGAAATACAGAAATGTCATGGGAGATGGCTTTTTCCTTGACCGGAGAAGCGGCAACTTTGTTCCCGCGTCCTTTAGGCCGGTCTGGCTGTGTTACTATCCCCACTACCTCATATGGACTGTCGATCAATTTTCCCAACGTGGGCACAGCAAATTGTGAAGTACCCATAAAAACTATTCTCAAATCGTATCTCCTTAATGCTTACTTCTCGACACTCAGATGGGTTGCTTTATCGATAAAAAGAATGCCCTCCAGGTGGTCTATTTCATGCTGCAGTACTCTGGCAAATAAGTCCTCCGCCTCGACCGTGAATTCTTCTCCTGCACGATTTAATGCTTTGACCGTTACTTTTTGAGCCCGATTGACCAGCCCAACCTTGCCGGGCACACTCAGGCAGCCTTCGCTGGCTTTTTTCTCCCCTTCTCTGGATAAGATGACCGGATTGATCAGTTCAATATAATTGTCTCCGGGATCAACAACTATCATGCGTTTGGGCACTCCTATCTGAATTGCTGCCAGGCCCACCCCGTCAAAAGCATACAAGGTTTCGCGCATATTGTCCAAAACGCGCAGTACCCCGTCATTAAAATTTTTAACCGGTTTTGATTGAGTGCGCAAAGTTGGGTCCGGTTCAGTTACTATTTGATACACTGCCATTTTATCACCTCATATTATATTTACCGGGTTAATATCCAGCTCCATTTTAGCTTTAAAATCTTTTCTATTAGCCAGGACTTGTTTGCCGATACTGTTTAACAGCCAGAAGTCATCGGCTTTTATCAATATTTGATAACGATAACGGTCTTTTATTTTATAATGGGGTGCTGGCGCCGGGCCAAGTATATCGACTTCGGTCTCCGTAGCATCAACTATTTCCTCGATCAGCATTTTAAGCTGCCCCATTTCGTTTCTCGCCTGAGCCTCCAGGCTGGAGCTGATTACAATCCGCAATATTTCTTTAAAGGGCGGGTATTCCAAAATTCTTCTGTTGCTTATTTCATAAGTATAAAAATTGAAATAATCCTGCCGGGCGGCAAATTTTATAACTTCATGGTCCCCATTATAAGTCTGGATAACGACTTCTCCGGGAAGCTGTGCCCGACCGGCGCGTCCTGCCGCCTGGACAATGAGCTGAAAGCACCTTTCCGCCGCCCGGTAATCGGGAAAATTCAGCATGTTATCTATATCTATTATACCTACTAAAGATACATCGGGAAAATCAAATCCTTTGGCAACCATCTGGGTGCCAACCAGGATATCGATTTGTTTGGTTTTCATTTTACTTAAAATTTCTTTTCGCTGCCCCTTCTTCATGCTCACATCCATATCCAGTCGGGCAATTGATGCTTCAGGGAAAAGAATTTTGATTTCCTCTTCAACTTTTTGGGTGCCGTAACCCAGCTGCTGCACGTATTTGCTGCCGCATTCCGGGCAGTGACTGCTGATTTCTTTCTCATACCCGCAATAATGGCATATCTCTTTATGCAGATCCTGATGATAAGTCATAGCTACCGAGCAGGAAGGGCATGAAAAAATGTTACCACACTGCCGGCAAATTGTCACAGGTGAATATCCCCGGCGATTGATCAGCAATATGCTTTGTTCACCATTTTTAATATTGACCGTCAATTTTTCCTGCAGCAGCGGCGACAGGCTCAGGTACCTGGTTCTTCCCGATTCTCCGCGCCGGTCGGCTATAAGAATCCTGGGCAGCTCTGCCTGGCCGGGGCGGTTTTCCAGTATCAGCAAACCGGTCTTGCCGCTGACGGCCTTATAAAAAGTATCTGTTGCCGGAGTCGCAGTTCCCAACACCATTAAGGCTAAATCCATTTCAGCACGCTTTCTGGCAGCATCACGGGCATGATATTTTGGTGTTTCTTCGTTTTTATAACTGCTTTCCTGTTCCTCATCCAGTATAATCAGCCCTATGTCAGGCAAAGGAGCGAAAATGGCGGAGCGGGTCCCTAACACCAGATCGATTTCGCCGTTTTTTATCTGCTTGAACTGCTGGTATCGTTCTGAAGGCAATACAGCACTGTGTATAACCGCCAGGTTTTCTATCCGCGCAGCAAAGGTGTCCACCAGGTGGCTGGTTAAAGCAATTTCCGGTACCAGTACTATTACCTTACGGCCTTTTTTTATGATCTCTTCGGCTGCCCGCAGATAAATTTCGGTCTTACCGCTGCCGGTCACGCCAAATAATAATATTTCCTGAAATACGCCTTTTTTACTTAAAGCCAATATTTCTGCCAGGGCATGGCTTTGTTCCCCGGTCAGAATTTTTGCCTCTTCCTGCTTAGCCGGCCTTTTCTTCTCCAGTTTTATGCAGCCTTTATCAAGCAGCACCTTAAGACTGGCAGCAGGAATGATCGATTCAAGTACTTTCTTATCCACAAATTCTTTTTCCATGAGGTATTTTATTGCTTCTGCCTGGCGGGGTGCACGCTTTTGCATCTGCTCCCATTTATCATTTTGCATAATTCCCAGGCTATAAACATAATCAGTCATGGCGGGCCGGTAAGCAGAGTATTTTTGTACTATACTTATTATTCCCTGCTCAGCTAAAGCAATAAGCTCATCATAGGCTGCAAACTCAAGCGCTGCCTTTATTTCCATGCTTTTGACTTCAGCCAGCTTTTTCAATAACTCTTCCAGGCCGGGATTTTGACGGGTTACTTCTGCCAGAGTCTCAACACCGAAGCGGGCGGTGATTTCAGCCGGGCCTTTTTTATCCATAATACCGGGAATAATAGTCTTCAAAGCCAGCGGTACAGTACAAAGATAATAATCCGCCAGCCATTGGGCTAATCCCAATAACTTCTGGTCAAAAACCGGTTCCGGATCCAGTATTTCAAGCACCGGTTTTATTTCACCGGCCGTCTCTTCATTTTTGACTCCCACCACATATGCTTGAAGCAGCCGGCCATTAAATTCCACCAAGACCCGCTGACCAAATTCGATCTGCCCGGCCAGATGCTCCGGTACCGCATAGAAAAAAGCATGATTAAATTTGGTGGCAGGTAGATTGATCAGAACTTCGGCTGTGAGCATTTCAGCCTCCTTTAAAAAAATTAATGTTTTTAATGTAAAAGTATAAGGCTACCGATAATAAAAACGATATTTTAAAAAGCCCGCTAAAGTCAACGTACTTTTGTACGCCTCATTAACGGGCTTCTTTCTAAACCTTGGTCTTTTGCTGATGTCATCTGCCTGGCAGTTTGCCGTCCTGCTTGACCAAATGCACAGAGCTTTTTACAAGCCTGCCTGTTCTTTGATAGCTGCAGCTTTGTCAGTCTTCTCCCAGGTAAAATCTTCGTCATTACGCCCGAAATGTCCGTAAGCAGCAGTTTTTTTGTAAATTGGCCGGCGCAAATCCAGATTTTTAATTATAGCTGCTGGTCTTAAATCAAAATTGTTCCTTACCAGTTCAATAATTTTATCTTCGGGTATCTTGTTGGTGCCAAAGGTGTCAACCCGGATGGAAACAGGATTTGCTACCCCAATAGCATAAGCCAGCTGAATTTCCAAACGATCAGCAACTCCAGCTTTTACCAGGTTCTTGGCTACATAGCGGGCTGCATATGCGGCCGAACGGTCTACTTTAGTAGGATCTTTCCCGGAAAAAGCCCCTCCGCCATGTCTGGCCATGCCGCCATAAGTATCAACGATTATCTTTCTGCCGGTCAGACCACAATCTCCCTGGGGACCGCCAATAACAAACCTGCCGGTAGGATTGATAAAATATCTGGTATTTTCATCCAGCATATTGGCTGGAATAACTGACTTAACTACATGCTCAATAATGTCCTTCTCGATAGTTGCCGGAGTAACATCCGGATGATGCTGGGTAGAAACAACTATGGTATCAATTCTTACCGGTTTGTCATCCTGATATTCTACTGTTACCTGGGTTTTCCCGTCGGGACGCAGATAAGCGAGTATGCCTTCTTTGCGGACATCAGCTAATCTCCTGGCCATTTTATTGGCCAGCAGGATCGGCATAGGCATCATTTCATCAGTTTCATTGCTGGCATAACCGAACATCATACCCTGATCTCCGGCACCAATTGCTGCCAGATCCTGTTCAGACATTTCCCCTTTTTTAGCTTCGAGAGCTTTGTCCACTCCCATAGCTATATCACCGGATTGTTCGTCAATGGAAGTGATAACTGCGCAGGTTTCACTGTCAAAGCCATATTTGGCCCGGGTATAACCAATTTCCTGCACCGTATTCCTTACCAGTTTGGCGATGTCGATATAACAATCAGTCGTCACTTCACCTGATACAAAAACCATCCCGGTAGTAACCATGGTTTCCGCTGCTACTCTGGCATTTGGGTCTTGTCCTATTAACGCATCCAAAATAGCATCTGATATCTGATCGGCAATTTTATCAGGATGGCCCTCGGTTACAGCTTCTGAAGTAAAAAGATTTTTTGACAAGTTTTTCATCCCCTCACCACATTATTTTTGCATTAAACCTACTGCCTTATCCAGAATGGCCTCCGCAACATGGCGCTTGCTCATCTGGGGCAGTGCTTCAATATCACCGTCATTGTCAATAAAAGTAACTATATTGGTATCAGAAGCAAAACCTGCTCCTTCCATAGTTACATCATTAGCTACAATAAAATCCAAATTCTTGGCTTTCAATTTCTTTTTGGCATTTTCTAAAACGTTCTCTGTTTCAGCGGCAAACCCCACCATTATCTGGTGCTCTTTTTTTCTCCTGCCTAATTCTTTTAAAATATCCGGGGTGCCAACCAGCTCAAGCACCAGTTGAATTGATTTATCGTCAGCTTTTTTTAATTTTTGTTCAGCCATTTTGGCAATCTTAAAATCACCTACCGCTGCCGCCCCGATAATAATATCACAATAGGGCTGTTTTTCCATCATTACGGCACACATTTCCTCTGCCCCCCAAACGGAATGGAACTCTATCCCTCCCGGGGGTTCATGTGGAGAGTTGCCGCATACCAATATTACCTCAGCCCCTCGTTTGGCTGCAGCTTCAGCAATAGTTATTCCCATTTTTCCGGTTGACCGGTTGGCTATAAACCTTACCGGATCAATATCTTCGCAGGTAGTTCCGGCATTTACCATCAGCCTTTTTCCTTTAAGATCCTGTTTAGGATGCAATTTTTCCATGACAGCCTGAAAAATAATATCGATGTCCGGCAGTCTCCCGGGTCCGGTAACTCCACAGGCCAGTTCTCCGCTTTCCGGTTCCAGAACTGTTAAGCCGTAATTGATAAGCTTTTTAATATTGTCCTGAACCACAGGGTTTTGATACATATTAGTATTCATCGCCGGGACTACAATTACCGGCGCAGTATTAGCCAGAAATACAGTTGACAACAGGTCATCTGCTATACCATTAGCCATTTTGCCTATTATATTGGCAGTAGCCGGAGCAATTACCAGTACATCGATCTGTTCAGCAACTCCTATGTGCTGGACTTTCCATTCCTGGCTGTCCTGCCATAAATCTGTCAGTACTTCATGGCCGGATATAGTTTTCATGGTTAAAGGCGTTATAAATTTGGTTGCTCCCTCAGTCATCATAACTATAACTTCATATCCAGCTTTTTTAAATCTGCTGACCAGATCAGTTATTTTGTAGGCAGCAATGCCACCGGTAATTCCCATACCAATTGTCATGGGCAAATTGTAACACCCCCCCGTTATAAATTATCAGCCTATTTTAATCCTGCCGGTCAAAACATCATTTAAAGCATCCGTTACCATCGTTGACAGGCGATAGTTTTCATCATCCTTTTTAGCTTCGGATAATTCGCGGGCTCTTTTGGCTACAGCTATTACAACCGCGTATTTGCTGCTGCTTACATTGATGATGTCTTTGGTTGACGGTGGTATCAATTTATCACCCCATATTCATATTACTTATTTTACATCTTTCCGCTATTATTATGGCTTCAGTCTTTTTTACCGCATCATTTAGCTTATCGTTTATGACCACATAATCGTATTCGGGCATATAAGACATCTCTTTTTCACTGGCAGCTAAACGGGCGGCAATACTTTCGGGAGAATCCTGATCCCGGTTGCCAAGCCGGTCAATTAAAACATCAATGGATGGCGGAGCTATGAAAATAAAAACCCCCTCGGGCATGGTGGCTTTTACCTGTAAAGCCCCCTGGATATCGATCTCCAATAAAACATCTTTCCCCTGTTCCATGGTTTTCATTACAAATTCACGGGGAGTTCCGTACATATTGGAATAAACATTGGCCCATTCGATAAATTTGTCCTGCTCGATCAAAGCCTTAAATTCATTTTCTGAAAGAAAAAAGTATTCGCGGCCATAAACTTCCCCGTTCCTGGGTTTACGGGTAGTGGCAGAAATAGATTCCTGCAAATCACCAACCAAAGATAAAACCGCTTTTTTAATCGTGCCCTTGCCCACTCCCGATGGACCGGAAACAATAAATAAAATGCCCCTTCTGGTCATTTTCATATCACTTTCCTGCTGTTAAGCTTCATCATCCTTTGAGCCTAAACGGTTAGCTACTGTTTCAGGCTGTACTGCCGATAGCACTACATGGGCACTGTCAACAATAATTACTGCCCGGGTCCTTCTTCCATAGGTGGCATCAATCAGCATCCCTTTCTCGCGGGCCTCCTGGATTATACGCTTGATAGGCGCAGATTCAGGACTGACAATAGCAATTATGCGATTCGCGGCAACAATATTGCCAAATCCAATGTTAACCAGCTTAATGTCCATAAATTTCCGGACCAAAATCCGGAATCACCTCCTATTTTATTCTATATTCTGAATTTGTTCTCTTATTTTTTCCAGTTCTGCTTTTACGTCAACTACTATGCGGCTCATCTCCAGATGATTGTTCTTGGATGCTACGGTATTTATCTCCCGGAACATTTCCTGGATCAGAAAGTCACATTTACGGCCAATCGCTTCACCATCATTTATAAACCCGGTAAAGTGTTTGATATGGCTCTTTAAACGTACGATCTCCTCGGTTATACTGGCCTTGTCAGCAAAAATAGCCGCTTCCTGAATTATACGCTGCTCGTCTGCCAAATCCTGGCCAACCAACTCTGTTATTCTTTTGCGTAATTTATCTTTATAGTCGCTGGCAACCTGAGGTGCAAATTCTTCCAGTTGATTAACCATTGTTAAAATAAGGTCATTCCGTTCCAGAATGTCCTGCGCTAAAATCAGGCCTTCTTTACTCCGCATATCTGCCATGCTGTCCATAGCTTGTCTTACCGCTTCTTTAAGTACGGACCAAACCAACTCCAGGTCTTCTTCGTCATCACTTACATCGAAAACTTCCGGAAGGCGGAAAATATCAATAACCCTTAAATCAGGCGAAATATTTAGCTTTTCTGCTAATTCCTTCAAATATTTATAATAAGCCATCGCCAAATCATTGTCAACTTTAATATTTCTCGCAGATTCTCCGGTTTTCTCAATATTAATCGTCATTTCAATTCTGCCCCGGGTAACAAATTGCTTTATTTCATCTTTGATACGGTCTTCTAAAAACATGTAGCGCCGTGATATGCGAATATGCGGATCAAAATAGCGATGATTAACACCCCTTACTTCACAAGTTGCTGAATAGCCCTGTTGTTCTACCTGGCTCTTGCCGAAGCCTGTCATGCTTTTTATCATTATCTGCTCTACCTTTCCTATAACATTAAAAATAATAATTCTGGTTGGTTATTTATTGGAATTATAGCTGATAATGCTTCAGCTAGCAATGTTAACCGGTCGAAAGTAATTGTGCCCAAGGTTATTTTTTATTATCTTCCCCTTAATTTATGCCTGATTTTCAATTTGTTGTCTATGCATAAGGCAGCGGAGACTTTGCACTACATATATAATATATTTACCGATAAACCTGCCGCCGGCAAAGGCAATAATTATTAACCACTGCCACCCTTCAAGGGGTGCAGTCTGAAATACATTCTGCAATGGCGGCCAATAGACTACGGCTAATTGCATAAGACTGGAAATCACAACTGCTATAATCAAATAATTGTTGGTAAAAAAGCCCAACTCGAAGGGGGAATACTTCTCCGAGCGGCATTCAAAGGCATAAAAAAGCTGAGCAAATACCAGGGTGCTTAAAGCCATAGTTCGGGCAATACTTATATTATTGCTCCCCAGACAGCGGCAGTATAATATGCCCAGGCCGAAAGCCAGCAAGGTAATGATACCGATATAAAAACCGCGCCTCATAACTATCCAGCCCAGTCCATGGGCAAATATATTTTCATTTTTCTCCCGGGGCTTTCTTTGCATGATAAATGGCTCGGCCGGTTCCATTCCCAGGGCCATAGCCGGCAAGCCATCGGTAATAAGGTTTACCCACAAAATTTGTATAGGCAGCAGCGGCAGCGGCATGCCTATTAAAGAGGACAGAAACATAACCAGGATTTCACCAATATTACAGCCCAGTAAATAACGCAGGAATTTGCGGATATTATCATAAATAGCCCGGCCTTCATGTACCGCTTTTATTATGGTAGAAAAATCATCATCAGCCAGAACCATGGCTGATGCTTCCTTGGTTACTTCGGTGCCGTTTATGCCCATGGCAATACCGATATCTGCTGCCTTTACGGCCGGTGCATCATTGACTCCGTCACCGGTCATGGCTACAACATGGTTATTTTGCTGAAATACTTTGACGATGCGGCTTTTATGCTGGGGAGATACCCGGGCAAATACCCTGCTGGCCAGTCCCTGCCGGTATAACTCGGCATCACTTAGATGGTCGATCTGATGACCGGTAATAACCTGCTGGCCTTCAGCCAGTCCTATCTCGCGAGCAATGGCAATAGCTGTAACCGGATGATCTCCGGTAATCATAATGGGAATAATTCCGGCACCCAAACATGCCTGTACCGCTTTTTCCACTCCCGGGCGGGGAGGATCTATTAAGCCTGCCATACCAATTAATACAAGCTCACTTTCCAATTCCTGGTCAGACATACCATTAAGATCTTTTAAAGCAATTATCTTATAAGCAAAGCCTAATACCCGCAAAGCTTGTTTGCCCCATTCGTCCTGGAGGCTGGTTATGGTTTTGATTTCGTCCGGGCCCAGCTTGACTGTGTGCTGCCCCTTGATAACCCGGCGGCAATTTTTTATGATTTCTTCCAGGGCTCCTTTAACTAAAACTACTCCCTCGCCATCTTCTTTAATAACTACTGTCATCTTTTTTCGTTCTGAATCAAAGGGGATTTCTTTTATACGCAATGACTCCTCTTTAATTCCGGCTTTCCTGGCCAGGACCAGCAGGGATATTTCAGTCGGGTCACCAAAAGTCTCAGCTTTTTTGCCGTTCAGATTAAAAGTTGAATTGTTGCAATGCCAGGCAGCTTTGATCAGCATACTTACAGCTTTGTCACTTAAGGGTTTAATCATT
Source organism: Syntrophomonadaceae bacterium (assembly GCA_035353375.1). GTDB lineage: Bacteria > Bacillota > Syntrophomonadia > Syntrophomonadales > Syntrophomonadaceae > UBA1368. The sequence continues at coordinate 34,125 of DAOPZM010000012.1, read as the reverse complement.
TGCTCGTCTACACAAAAACTGCCCTGAATATCATAACCGTCCCCGCTGACAGCTACGCTCCTTTCCAAAGTTGCCAGTTTTTTAACTGTCATTTTGTTTTGGGTCAGAGTGCCGGTTTTGTCCGAACAAATAACCGTAGTACAGCCCAAAGTTTCTACTGCCGGTAATTTCCGGACTATTGCATTATGTTTGGCCATGCGCTGGATGCCTAGAGCTAATACTACCGTTACAATAGCCGGCAGTCCTTCCGGTATGGCCGCAACAGCCAGGCTTATTCCCGCCAGCAGCATAGTGATGCTGGCTTCCCCCCGATAAATGCCTAATAATACAACTGCCAAACAAACCGCTATACATAATACGATCAGAATTTTTCCCAACTGATCCAGCTTGATCTGCAAAGGCGTCATGCCGCTGCCGGTATTTTTGATAATATGGGCAATTTCCCCCATAATTGTTTCCATGCCAGTGGCTATTACCAGGCCCATACCCCTGCCTTTGGTAACTGCAGTCCCCATAAAGGCCATATTGGATATTTCGGCTATAGGAGTTGCGGGGTCTAAAATTATGTCAGCCTTTTTAGCCGCCGGCGCTGACTCTCCGGTTAAAATTGCCTCATCGATTTCCAGGTTGTGAGTTGCAGCCAGCCTGATATCGGCTGGTATTTTATCCCCGGTTTCCAGGAATACCATATCCCCGGGAACTAAATCGGCGGTAGGTATTTTAATTTTTTTGCCTTCTCTTAATACCATGGTAAAAGGTGCAGATAATTTTTTTATTTCTTCCAGGGACTTTTCAGCGCGATATTCCTGGATAAATCCCAGCACCGCATTGATAGTTACAATAGCCATTATTGTTATCGCATCTTCCATTGCCCCGATAAGGCCTGACAAAACCGTTGCTCCCAATAAAACCAAAACCATCGTATCGGTAAATTGATGCAGGAACAGTACCAGAGGATTAAAAGCTTTTCCTGCTTCCAGAATATTTCTGGCAACTGTCTGTCTTATTTTTACTTCTTTATGAGTAAGGCCATTTTCCAGACTGGAATTTTGCCTCTTTATTGCATCATTTACTGTTATTTGACTCCAGTCATTATTTTTCATTCAGGTTTCCTCCGCTGACCTTTTTGAAAATACTATTCCGGAGCCAAAAATAAAATTACTTAAGGACAAACCAATGCTTATCCTTAAGTATTATCATGCAGAAATATATGCAGTTATTTAGCCTGTACCAGCCAAGTGCCTGTTAAACAATACAGCCACAGTAAAAGAAATCAACTGCACCCTTGAATGCTGTTTTGACAGTCTTAAGCTGGTTTAAGCCAAATCAGCCTGCCGTGTGGTTATAAAACCAGCCAGTTTTTTGGCATCTTCAATGGTAAAATTATTTTCTTCTACCGTAGTAAAAATACGCCGGTTATTATTCAGATAAAAGCCGGGAATTGATGGTTCCTCCAGAATACCGACCGCCTTTAGTCCAAACCTGGCCGTTCTTTTTCCGAACATAATAATAGTGTTGGGAGCCAATATATCTATTTCTTCCAACAAATACGGCAGACAGGAAATTATTTCTGTTTCAGCCGGCATGATTGGAATTCCTTCGCAGACCGGCTCTTTAAAACGGCATTGTGTTTCGTAATCATCAGAGTTTCTGACCACTATTCCCTCCATATCATCGATACGCCAGCAATGATTAGGCTGACATCTGACCATGAAGGTGTGATAAATTTTATTCTGGGCTAACTCTTTTTTAAGCATTTGCCTGATTTCAATATAATTCTTCATTTCCTTATGCCGATTGCCCTCTGACTGGAAAACCATCAATATTTCCGGTTTTAAATCTCCTTTGCCCAGTGATGGTTTGCTGTAACAGCGATTCTGAGAAATACAGCGTTTACAACCGGCGATTCTTGTTTCCAAAGTCATTATCCTTTTTAAATGTTGTTCGCGATTTGTATCACTCATAGAATTCCTCCACAGTGAATATCTGGTAATGGATTCGACAAGGCAGAATTATTTTCCTTTTTTTATAAAAAATAAAAGCGGAACATTTCAAGTTCCGCTCTTCAAGCCTTTTTTATATTAATCCAAATTATCCGCTAGTTTTTCCAAATAGATTCTGGTACGGCTGCTGATTCCCCAAGTGGCATCTGTAAGTTTGGAACAAACATAACTTCTTAAATTGTCATCCAGGTCAGGATCAAGGGTATCATATAGTATAAACAAGGTCCGCAGCACATCTGCTATATTAGTGAGCAAGCGCTCCGGAGGAGCTATTTTAAGAAGTTTGTCTTTTTTACCATAAAAATAGATCAATCTTCTCAGGATCCATATTATTTCAGCATTGCTCCAGATTCTTTTGCCAATAATTTCTTCCAGTACTTTTTCACTGCCCAGTTCGTTTTCTTTGCGTTCCAGCTCTTTCCACTCATTGCTGTCCATTATACTTCGCGACATTATAAAAATATCTTCCTGCATTTAATCCTCCATCACTATTGAATAAACTGTTACTTAATATTTTACCGGATAATCCTTGCTGCCCCGGCATAACTGTTTAAATAATAACTATCATTCAGACTGGTCATTATAACTCCTCCGCTGCGCGGAGAAGATGAATGGATAAATTCATTATTGCCGGCATAAATACCTACATGATCAATAGAAGAACTGCTGCAGCAGAAAAACACCAGATCTCCTAACTGCAAATCAGCTTTACTGACTGGTGCTCCCTGACTATACTGGGATGCTGCTGTTCTGTATAAACCATAGCCATGAACAGAATAAACATATTGGACAAAGCCGGAACAATCAAATCCTCCCGGCCCCGCACCTCCATAGCGGTAAGGTGTGCCCAGATACTGCCTGGCAGTGGCCAGAATGTTTACCGCTATACTATTGTCAACTGCAGAACCTCCTCTTGACACATCGCCGCTTGCCAGAGAAAGTTTTAATACACACCCGGGATTAATTACATCGGAAGCAAGATTATTAATTCTTTTAAGCATTGTTACGCTGGTGCCACAAGCTTCAGCAATACTATTCAAGCTGTCTCCCGGCTGGATTATATAAAAATTTTCGGTCTGATTTGCCGAAGCTGCAGTTGAAGTAGTGACTGCTGCCGGTTCGGTTTGAGGTGCCGCAGCAACTGGCTGGCTTAAATTCTTTGCAACACATAACTTTAAACCTATTTGCAGGTTATCAGAAGTAAGCTGGTTAAGCTGCTTTATTTGTTCAACACTGGTACCGAACCGTTGAGCGATTCCCCATAGACTATCCCCCGGCTGGACTATATAACAGGTACTTCCAGCTTCAGTTATGGCTGCCGTTGCAGGTTTTTGGTCAACGGTCACTTTGACACATAAAACATCCCCGATTTGCAGACTTTCAGCAGTCAGCTGATTCAACTGCTTTATTTTCTCAACACTGGTATCGTATTTAATGGCAATATCCCAGAGATTATCTCCTGACTTAACCGTATAGTAAGTTTCAGCAGCAGACACTGACCCTGACAAGGCAAATTGAAATAAGCAGACTGTTATGATTATTGCTATTTTTTTAAGCATAAATACCTGCCTTTCAGTAGAAATTTTTTTACAACTTCTACACTTTGATGCAGGATTCCTGCCTTATATTATATAAATATGCTACTTTTGCCTCTTTTCTCCATAATATTTTCTTATTTTCTGCATCTGCTCTGCAGAAATCCCGCAGCAACCGAGCTGGGAAGCAACCTTTTCCCCACTCAGGCCATGATAATCAGACCCACCTGTGATAAGCAAATTATGTCTTAAGGCTAACGCAATATATTTTTCGATCTGCTCTGGTTTATGTTCCGGATAATATATTTCAATACCTTCTATCCCTGCTGCAATGACTTGGTCAATCAGCAACTGATTCTTTATTAAACCGGGATGAGCAAGTACTGCGATCCCCCCGGAAGATTTGATCATATTCAGTGCTTCTTCAGGAAGAAACTTATAGCGGGGGACATAAGCCGGTTTGCCCCGGCCGATCAATTTGTCAAAAGCTTCTTTAATTGAAAATACATTGTTATTCTGGACTAAAGCCCGGGCAATATGCGGCCTGGCTATTAAATCATTCTGCGCTATCCGTCTGATCTGCTCAAAAGTAATATTATATCCCATAGCTCTAAGCTTTTTTACCATTTCAACAGCCCGGTTCAGTCTTGATTCCTTTAGTTCCTTCAAGCGATTGCATAGTATGCTGTCCCGGTGATCTATATAATAACCTAAAATATGAACTTCACAATCTTCATTCTCGGTGTTCATTTCAATTCCCGGTATTACTTCCAGGCGGCTGTCATACTTTTTCTGATAATCCAAGGCCTCTTGAATCCCTGCCACTGTATCATGATCAGTTACGGCAATACCCGCCAAACCAGTCTGAACAGCTTTGTCGATAAGCTCCCGGGAAGTTAAAATGCCATCAGAAGCATTAGTATGCGTATGCAAATCATATAACATCAGGTTGCTCCTTACACAAAATTGCTTCTATTATCCTTAAGGCATTGCCGCTTAAGATGTTTTCTCTTTCTTCCGCGGTAAAGCCTCTCTTTTCCAACAAGTAATCCAGATTTTGATAATCCTCGATCCCACTCATAACCATATGGTCGGCTCCGTCAAAATCTGATCCCAGGGCTGCGTGTTGACTTCCGATCAGCTCGGATATATATACAATATGATCAATTAAGTTTTCCATCGTCGCTTCATTTCCCCCGACAAAATCTTTAACGGCAGTAACCCCAACTACTCCGCCATTTTTCTGCAGCGCTTTTAGTTGTTCATTACTGAGATTGCGAGAGTGGGAGCATAAATTTCTCACATTGGCATGGCTTACTATCAGCGGTTTATCATAGTATTCCACCGCCTCAAAAAAACTTCTTTCTCCCAGGTGGGCCAAATCTAAAATTATTCCCAGCTTGCTGAGTTCTTTTAATAACTGCCGTCCGTTATTGCTTATACCGCCATCATTATTACCTTCATGGATCCCGTCAGCCATCATATTTCTGTAATTCCAGGTCAAGCCTATGCTTCTTAGCCCTAAGCGGTAAAATATATTAATTAATTCAATATCACTGCCTAAGGCCTCTGCACCCTCTAAATGCAATATACAGCCAATTTTATTTATATTGGCCGGCAAGAGTACATCTTTATACTCTGACAGCGGGTATATATCTTGCTGGTTTAAGCTGATTTCACGGTAATATTTTTCTATCTGTTTTAAAATCTGCCTTAATACTGCATTACTGTCATCAGGTCTGCTGAAAAGAGCAAAGAACTGTATGCAGATGCCAGACTTTTTAGCCCGGGTCAAATCAAAGTGACAGGAATTATTATTCAAGGACTCCTGCTTTTTCACTAAAGCAGAAATAGTATCACAATGTAAATCAACTATTTTTCGCATAGGCCTCTCCTTACATTTAAAAAACAAAAACCTGCCTGAAGCAGGTTTTTATATTCCGTAAAAAGTATAACAAAATATCAGAATCATCATGATTTATCTTGGTTCGATAATAAGTTTTATAGCCGTTCTTTCTTCTCCGTCAATCATGATGTCAGTAAATGCAGGAATACAAATGAGATCCATACCGCTTGGTGCTACAAAACCGCGGGCAATCGCAATAGCTTTTACCGCTTGATTAATAGCCCCGGCGCCAATAGCTTGTATCTCAGCCGCTCCTCTTTCCCTTAAAACACCAGCAAGCGCTCCGGCCACGGAATTTGGACTTGATTTAGCTGAAACCTTTAAAACTTCCATAAAAAAAAACCCCCCTCAACATTATTGTATGTAGAAAGCTTGCTCCTCTTTATGAGTATATTCTAAATCGATTTGGTAATTCCTTCTTTTTAATAACTGCTTTCTGCCAATAATTACATATTAATCGCTGACAAGACTAATTCTTTCAATGCCAAGAACTTTATTGATCTCATCATCAAAATACAAAATAACCCCCTGTAATTGAGCTTCACCTTTGGCAACTTCAAACCTGGCCGGCCTTTGAGTCAAAAATCTCCGGATAACCTGTTCTTTATCCATGCCCAATATAGAATCTACCGGTCCGGTCATCCCCAAATCAGTAATATAAGCAGTGTCCCCCGGCAGTATTCTCTCGTCAGCAGTTTGAATATGAGTATGAGTTCCCAGGATCGCATCGGCCCGACCCGTGAAATTGTAGGCAAAAGCAAGCTTCTCTGAGGTTGCTTCTCCATGAAAATCAATTATTATAATGTCGGCTTTATTATTGAGGCCCTTAAGTATTGTTTCTGTAGTTTGAAAAGGACAATCCAGGGCATCAAGAAATACCCGGCCGGAAACATTTATAACGGCAACTTTTTTATTAAATCCGCTGGTATAAACGTGAAAACCCTGGCCGGGACAATCTCCGGGATAATTGGCCGGTCGGACTATCCTGGGCTCATCTTCTATAAAAGAAAATATTTCGCGATTATCCCACACATGGTTGCCCATGGTACAGACATCAACCCCGGCCCCCATTATTTCTGTGAAGACTTCCCGGCTTATGCCCCGTCCGCCGGCAGCATTCTCTGCATTTGCTATAGTAAATTCGATATTATATTTTTTTTGCAGGCCTGGCAGCAAATTTTTTAAAGCCCGGCGCCCTGGCCTTCCTACAATATCACCAACAACTAAAATATTCACCCATGAACCTCCATCAATTATTTAAGACAAAAACTTTTCCGCCCTGGCGGAAAGCCCAGAAATTGCTACAGTTTTGACTCTGACTGATTCTGTGCAGCAAGTTCTTTTTCAAGCTTTGTTTATAGGTATCATTTGTGATCATGTCTATTTTATCTTTGATCAGATAATGGTCATAATCATCTTTCAATATAGTTATGTATAAATCAATTTCCTCTTTAGTCAGTGTATCCTCATCACGATATAAAGTAAAAAAAACGATTCCTTCAAACTTTTTGGCAGTTATTTCAAATATATGTGGATCGCTGCCGCAAAGTGCATGGTAAGCTTGATAGCTTTTGTATAATTTGCCTTGCAATCCCTGCAGATCATCAGCGGCCGGTATTCCCTGCAGGGCAAATTTCATGGCAATGGTCTGTTCATCAGTCTTGTATTTGATCCCGTTAAGTTCAGGGTATTTTATAGACACATCAATAAGTATGTCTAAACTGGAGTTATTCATTATCATCTTCTCCTTAATAAATATGTTATAAACATTTCTTCAATTAAAAGGAAAGTCCTCTCTTTACCTGACGGTAAAATATAGCAGTCCCATAAAAAAAGCAGAGCAACTGTTTAACTTTAGCTGCTCTGCAGTCGATCGCAATATTATTTCGCGTATTCTACCGCCCGGGTCTCTCTGATTACTACTACTTTGATCTGACCCGGATATTCAAGATCAGCTTCTACTTTATCGGCAATATCCCGGGATAAATTAATAGCCTGTAAATCATCGACCTCATCTGCCTTGACAATAATTCTTATTTCACGTCCCGCCTGAATGGCAAAAGTTCTTTCTACCCCAGCAAAAGACTCAGCTACGGCCTCCAATTTTTCCAGACGTTTAATATATGTTTCCAGGGTTTCCCGCCGGGCTCCGGGCCGTGATGCCGATATGGCATCTGCTGCCTGTACTAAAACCGCTTCAATGGTCTCGTAATCGACATCGCCATGATGAGCAGCAATGGCATGGATTACGTCTTTGCTTTCCCGGTATTTCTTGGCCAGGTCTACCCCGATTTCAATGTGGGGACCGGAAACTTCATGGTCAACTGCTTTGCCGATATCATGTAACAATCCTGCCCGTTTTGCCAGCGTTACATCTACTTCCAGTTCCGCTGCCATAACTCCTGCCAAATGCGCTACTTCCACAGAATGTTTGAGCACATTCTGGCCGTAACTGGTACGATATTTCAATCGTCCCAATAGTCTGATCAATTCCTGGTGAAGACCGAGTACGCCAACTTCAAAGGCGGCCTGTTCACCTAATTCCCGAATCTCCTGATCAATTTCTTTCTGGGCTTTATCTACCATCTCTTCAATTCTGGCCGGGTGGATGCGTCCGTCAGTAACCAGATTTCCCAGCGCAATACGAGCAACTTCGCGCCTGATCGGGTCGAAAGATGACAGTATAACCGCCTCCGGTGTATCATCGATAATTAAATCCACCCCGGTTAAGGTTTCAAAGGTCCTTATGTTTCGTCCTTCCCGGCCAATAATTCTGCCCTTCATCTCGTCATTAGGCAATGGCACTACGGAAACAGTAGTTTCTGAAACTACATCCGCAGCACACTTTTGAATAGCCAAACTAACAATGTTCTTGGCTTTCTTATCGGCTTCTTCTTTAGCTTCACTTTCAATAGTTTTAATCAATAAAGCAGTTTCCTGCCTTATCTGCTGGCTTATATTGGATAGCAACAAGTCCTTGGCTTCCTCTGAGGTCAAACCGGATAACCGTTCCAATTCTTTAAGCTGCTGAGTCAGAATCAGTTTCAGGTCATTATTGGTCTTGTCTGCCTCTTTTTCTTTAGCCTGAAGATTCTGCTCCTTTTTTTCCATATTATCAGATTTTTTGTCCAGAATTTCTTCTTTCTGAATGATCCTTCTCTCTATTCGATCCAGTTCCCGCCGCCGATCACGAATATCTTTCTCAGCTTCCTGGCGGTTACGGTGAATTTCATCCTTTGCTTCCAATAATATTTCTTTTTTTATTGCTTCAGCTTCTTTGCCGGCTTCATCAAGCAATTTGGCTATTTCCTGTTCTGCCGAACCGAATTTGCCTTCGGCAATAAAACGTCTGCCAAAATAGCCTGCTGCGAATCCAACCGCCAGAGCAATTGTAGTAATTATAAAACTCTCTATACTGATAATTCCACCTCCCTAAATTTTATTTGCTTATTTTTTAATTTTGTACATAAAAAAACCGAGTATAAACCCGGCTCTTAAGAAGCACTCACCTTGCATCAATTATCATTTCAACTTCCCGATGTATTCATATTTCAACATAGGTGAAGTTACAGATAACTCACCTCAACCTTAAACAGACAACCATTAATAAATCTATATTTTTTTAGGATTAATACGTCTATACTTCATGTATCCAAACTCCAGTTAAATGGAAAAATATATATTAATTAGCGTAGTCTAATTGGTCAAAGTATTAAGGTAAGGCTTCCAATAGTAGCCTTACCTTAGATTTTAGTTAGTTTACCGCTTAGTGTCAAGCATCCTGTAATTTGTTTATTCCATGTCCTCACTGTGTATGGCGACCTCGTCCACGCTGTGAATAGCATCCTTAACTTTCTTTTCCAGCATAGAGTAAAATTCTGGATTGTTTTTTATATATTCTTTGGCATTTTCACGTCCCTGCCCAATACGTTCACCTTCAAAGGAATACCATGACCCGCTTTTGGTAACGATTTCCATGGAAGCAGCTATATCCAGCATATCGCCTTCCTTGGATATGCCAGTTCCGTACATAATGTCAAATTCTGTAGCTTTGAAAGGTGGGGCTACTTTATTCTTCACTACTTTGACTTTGGTGCGGTTTCCGATCATTTCAGTACCTTGTTTAATAGTTTCCCCTTTTCTGACCTCCAGACGCACCGAAGAATAAAATTTTAAAGCTCTGCCGCCGGTAGTGGTTTCATTGCTGCCGTATATTACTCCAACTTTCTCGCGTATCTGATTGATAAATATACAGCAGGCTTTTGATTTGCTGATATGAGCAGTCAATTTGCGCAAAGCCTGGGACATGAGCCGGGCCTGCAATCCCACATGAACATCTCCCATTTCCCCGTCCAGTTCAGCCTTTGGGACTAAAGCTGCCACCGAATCAATTACTACCACATCTATTGCACCGCTGCGCACCAGCGCCTCAGCAATTTCCAACGCCTGTTCACCGCTGTCCGGTTGTGATACCAGCAGATTATTGATGTCGACCCCCAAGTGTTTGGCATAGAGGGGATCCAGTGCATGTTCAGCATCAATAAATGCTGCCATACCTCCTTCTTTTTGCGCCTGAGCTATAGCATGCAAAGCCACCGTAGTTTTACCGGAAGACTCAGGGCCGAATATTTCAATTACCCTGCCGCGCGGAAATCCTCCAACTCCCAAAGCCAGATCCAAAGAAATACATCCGCTGGATATCACTTCCACATTCATCACAGCCGCTTCCCCAAGTTTCATAATTGAACCTTTGCCAAATTGTTTTTCTATGTTTCGTATCGTATTGTTTAAGGCATCAACTTTACCCTGATCAATAATGTTTTCCATTTATAACCCTCCTCAAACATATGTTCGCTTTTTTAAAATTATAAATAGTAATTTAAGGAATGTCAAATCTATTTCTGCTTAATTTTGTAAATTAATATAATGGATTCTGCTTTAAAAAATTTGCGCTTATTTATCATTCAGATAACGGCGAACTATATCCAAAGCTGATTTTACTGCCAAAATCCTATTTCCCTCCCGGTCGCTGTTAAAATTCACCCGGAAAACTTTCTCCCGCTCATCACTTACAGCAGCTAAATAAACCAGTCCAACCGGCTTGTCGTCAGTCCCCCCATCCGGGCCTGCTATACCGGTTATGGCAATTGCAATGTTGCTGCCCGAAGCCTTTTTTACTCCCCATGCCATTTCCCTTGCTGTCTCTTCGCTTACTGCTCCGTGATGACTTATGATATCGTTATTGACTCCAATCAAACTATTTTTGGCTTCATTGCTGTATGTGACTGCTCCGCCCCAGAAATAACCTGAACTGCCGGGCAAATCTGTAATGGTTTTACTCAGATATCCGCCGGTGCATGATTCTGCCACCGCCACAGTAAGACCTTTTTCCTTCAGTAGTCCTGCCACAACAGAACTTAATGTATCCTCATCATAACCATAAATATAAGGCCCTATATCAGCCTTGATTTTTTCCGTCAATCCGTCAAGTATTCTTTGACTGGCTTCCTGATCTTCCCCTTCTGCTGTTATCCTCACATTTATTTCACCATCGGCTGCCAGCAGCGCAATAGAACATCCCTGCGGATCATCCATGACATCTTTGATCATTTCTTCCACCTGCGACTCCCCGGGGCCGAATACTTTTATAACTCTGGCCACTGCTATTTTACCGGTCAGTTTCAGTTTCTCCTGCAATAAAGGCTCAACTTCCTCTAAAAACATCTTCTTCATTTCTTTGGGAGGACCAGGAAGTACAATTACGGTTTTTTGCTCTTTAAACAGATACATACCTGGTGCCGTACCAACTTTATTAGCTAAAATTATGGCTTCCCCGGGAAACATGGCCTGCTTGATATTGCTCTCCGGCATTGGTTTGCGGCGCCGGGCAAAATATTCTTTTATTTTGGCAACTTCATCATCAATCACTTCAAGTTCCACCTGCATAAAATCACAAGCGGTTTCTTTGGTCAGATCATCCTTGGTTGGGCCCAGACCACCGCTGGAGATGATTATGTCAGCCAACTGTGCTCCCATGGCAAAAGCGGCATAAATCTCCTCATACTGATCGCCAACTATTGTTCGGCCGATCACTTTTATGCCTGCCTCCATTAATCGCTGAGCAATAAAAACCGAGTTGGTGTCTATTGTACTTCCAAGCAGCAGTTCAGTCCCGGTCGCGATAATAAATGCCTTTTTCAAACACGTCATCTCCTCATTTTCTATCTGTTTTTTATTATATACATTTTCGCCGGCAATATTGGTAAAGCAGAAAAATAAAAAAACCGGGGGCGTCCCCGGTTTAGGTGTTAATTTTCAGCTGGCTTTCATAAGCAAAAATGTTTCCCGATCGATTGATTCCTCAGTCAGCAGATACGCAGCCAGTTTAAAAAGTAACTCCGCTTGAGCAGTCAACATTTGCCGGGTTTGATTTTCCATATTGCTGATAATTTTTTTGCATTGCTCATATACTACCTGCTGCGGTGTATCCTCAGTGTTTACTATTCCTAATGAGGAAAGCCCGCATTCAACGATTTCCCGGGCCAGTTTCCAGGCTTGTTCAAAATCACTTTTAGCCCCGGTACTTTTGCTGCCGTATTTAATTTCTTCAGCCACCGCCCCTGCAACCGTGACCATAATTTGTTTCTCCAACTGTCCGGCAGTATATAAGTGCTGGTCATCCTGAGGTGATTTGCGCAAAAAGCCAAGAGCTTTGCCCCGGGGAACAATAGTTAATGACGAAACAGACCCGGGTTCGGTCAATTCACTGATAATGGCATGGCCGCTTTCGTGGATACTGACACGTTCCATTTCCCGGGGAGATATTTGCCGGTCTAATTTTTCCCCCATGATAACTTTATCGATAGCTTCATTTAAATGATACATTTCAATTTCTGCTGCGTGTTCCCGCATAGCCAGAATAGCCGCTTCGTTAGCCAAACTTTCGATTTGGGCACCGGAAAAGCCAAAAGTTGCACGGGCTATTTCTTCAATGAAAGCCGCATCTTTAATCTTTTTATTTTTAAGATGTATTTCCAGTATCCGGGTCCGTCCCTTTTTATCCGGCAAACTTACCAGTACCTGACGATCAAACCTTCCGGGTCTGATTAAAGCCTGATCCAGCAAATCAGCCCGGTTGGTGGCGCCGATCACTAATATGTGGGTTTCTTTATCCTGACTTATACCATCCATTTCCACCAGTAATTGATTCAAGGTCTGGTCATATTCCAGATGCCCGCTGTGGCTTCCTCTTCTGCCGCCCAGGACTTCCAGCTCATCAATAAAGATTATGGTACTGGATTTCTTTTCCCGTACAGCCTTCTTGCGTGCTTCCTGGAACAATTTGCGGACTCTTTTGGCACCAACGCCGGCATACATTTCAATAAATTCACTGCCGGAGGCAGCGATAAAAGCAGAACTTGTATAACTGGCAGCGGCTCTGGCCAGCAGGGTTTTCCCGGTTCCCGGCGGTCCTACCAGCAGGACTCCCTTTAATGGCCTGATACCCATACGTCCGATTTCGTCTGCATGGATAACAAAATCAAGGGCTTCCTGCAATTCCTTGATAGCGGTATCCTGCCCGCCGATATGGTCAAAACTTAAAGGGCTGCTGTATTTCACTTCGTTGCTGATTTCCTGAAAATTCACTTTGCCCATGGTCTTGGTAAAATAATAAAAAGCACCCCCAACCAGAGCAATAAAAAGGAGGGGGGTAATATTGACCCCAATCATGGCCAGAAATATCAGCAACCCTATGCCGGCGCCAGCTGCTATTTCCTTCATCATGCTCCCTCCTCTCATATTTGAACTGCCTCATCGGATAATTCCCGGGGAATTATGGCATAAAGGTTTTTTTGCTCCTGGTTAAACTGTAAATATATTCTGTCCGCATCAATATTAAATTCATATTTTGCGTCAGGACAGGTTTCGGTAATTTGTCTGCCTATTTCTTCGTTCAGCCATATATAATTATCTTTAGCCAAAGCCTCATAAATATAGGGCTGTAATTGATTATAAATATCCGTCAGCTGACTGTTCCGGTTGTCGGTTACCTTAAGTTCAAATTCCTTGTTTGCCAAATAGAACGCAGCAGTTTCATCCAGCTTTACATATACGTTTTGCAAGTTACCTGCCTGGTCAAGGGCAACTGTAATCTGGTACTTATCATTAACTTGTACAAGCTGCACTTCTTTAACCCCGGCAATATCATTTAATGCCTGCAGCAAAGGTCTCTGCACAATATAATTATTGTAAAAGCTGTAGCCTCCCAGCAAAAGGGCGCAGGTTATAAGCAATGAAATTGCTGCCGCTATTATTCTTTTTACCGGTTTATCCATGTGCCTCCCCCCTTTGTCTCCGCCATTATATCACAGGAAACAGCTTTATACTGTAATTTAAAAATGGCAATACCGGCATTGATTGCCTTGTTCAATAATTTATTTCCTTTTATTTGCAATATAAGTAAAAAGCATAATAAACTATTAAAGGGAGAATTATTAAGGAGGGATATTATTGAGTGAATCAATTACTGACCGTACAGAATTGTTAAAGATGATTTTTGATAAAATTGATTATCGTCCGCAATGTTCAGTACTGCTGGATCAAAAAACCCTGGAATATTTGCCGGGTCAAAGCCTGATTGTTAACTATCCGGTGGCAGAAAAATTTCTTAATCTGGCTGGTTCCATGCAGGGCGGTTTCATTGTTGCCGCTTTTGACAATAGTTTTGGCCAGCTTTGCTTTATGGTTACTGAAAAAGTTTCCATAGTAACCATTGATATAAGCACAACTTTCCACCGGCCCATTTTTAGAGATGACACCTTAAAAGTTGTGGTTCGAATCCAGAATAAAGGAAAAACTACCATTAACATGATTGGCGAAGCCTTTAATAAAGAAGGCAGGCTTATTGCTACCGCTGTATCCAACTACATGATCCTGCAACAGTAACAACCTGCTCGTCATACTTCTTCTGCTAATTCGCCAATTACATCATAAAGTCGGATGCCTTTCAGTTTAACCTGAACAAATTCTCCTTTGGTCAGTTTTACAGGAGTTTTGACTATAGTGATCCCGTCAACTTCCGGGGCTTGGAAATAGCCTCTTCCGGTATATAGATTTCTACTCTTCTGCCCGGTGATCAAAATCGGTATTGTCTGCTCCAGGCGGCTGATATTCTTTTGCCGGGTGATCTTTTTCTGTAATTTTAAAATCTGGTTCATTCTGGCTTGTTTGATCTCATCCGGTATCTGATCCGGTAAAAGTGCTGCAGCAGTATCTTCTTCCGGGCTATAGGCAAAACAACCCAGCCAGTCAAATTTAATGCTGGACACAAAATCAGTCAGGGCAGCAAAATCTTTTTCACTTTCCCCAGGGAATCCGGTCATTACAGTAGTTCGCAATACCAAATCCCTGATCTCCGTCTTTAACCTGTTAAACAGATTATATAAATAATCCATATCATGGCTGCGGTTCATCCGTTTAAGCACGGAAGCTGAAGCATGCTGGGCCGGGATATCCAGATAAGGGATTATTTTGTTGTTCCCGGCGATGATTTCGATTATTGCCTCATTAATATGGGCTGGATGCAGATACATTAAGCGAATCCATTCTATTCCTTCAATCTGGTTTAATTGCTTTAATAGCGTCGGCAAATCGCTGCTCCCAAGATCCTGTCCGTATACAGCGGTATCCTGCCCCAGGATGATCAGTTCCCTGATCCCCTTTTTTGACAAATTTTCAGCTTCTTTAACTATATCTTTTTCATTATTGGAGCGAAGCTGGCCACGGATCAATGGGATGGCACAATAAGAACAATGATTATTGCAGCCTTCAGTGATTTTAAGATATGCGTAACCTGAGGGTGTGGAAAGTACTCTTTCCCCTTTTTCTATAAAGATATCAGGGGCAGGTTTAATGAAAACCGGTCTCTCTCCGGCGGCAATCCGGTCGATAACTTCTATGATGCCGTGATAAGCAGATATACCTATCAGGCCATCCAATTCCGGCAGTTCATCCAATAACTCCCGGCCATATCTTTGCACCAGGCAGCCAGCCGCAATTATATAGCGCAGTTTGCCCTGCTCTTTTAAATGTCCGGTACTGATAATGTTATCAATGGCTTCTTCTTTGGCCGCATTTATAAAACCACAGGTATTAATAACAACCAAATCAGCTTTTTCAATATTGTCTGCCAGTCTATGTTCACTTTTCTTTACTAAAGCCATCATTATTTCAGTATCCACCCGGTTCTTGGCACAACCGAGACTGATAAAACCAATATTCACTTGCTTGCTTTACTCCTGTCCGGTCATGTTAAAGGGTAAATTCCTGACGTTTCACCTGGCCAATTTCACCAAACACTCCCAGGTTCTCTCCATTAAGTACAAGTTCTATGCCGCCGGCATTGCCGGCCTTTATATAAACTGACTTTTTACCGCTAAATATTTTTTCTTCCCCGGCCTTAATAAAACCGGTAAAACTATTTGCTCCGTCAATAACAACCTCCATCCAGCATTCCTGCGTGGCGATTATAGTAAGATCTACTTTTTCCGGAGTCGCAGCTATATTCCCAGGTTCCTGGGCGGCCGGTTCCTGCGATTGAACCGCCGGAGGCTTTACCGGCGGCTGTTCAACAATATTCTGTCCGGCAAAATAGCTTACCAAAAAATTACCTGCCCATATCGCCAAAATCAAAAATATGACGGCTGCCAAAACATTTTTAACATTCAGCCAGTACGGCAATGAAGCTTTATGAACAGTATCCGGTATTTCTTCCTCGATAATCTCATTAACATAAGCCAGTTCTTTGAACTGTTCTGTTATTTGTTTTTCATTCAAGCCCAGAAAACGGGCATAGTTTTTCACAAAACCAACCGCATATATTTTCGGTGGTAAAATGGTAAAATCATCATTTTCCAAAGCTTGCAGATATAATTTGCGTATCTTGGTCTCTTCTTCAGCGGTCTGGAGAGTATAGCCCAACTCTTCCCGGCGTTTTCTTAATTCTTCACCCCATGACATGAACTAATTCACTCCTTTTATAGGCTTACCAGTTAAAATATCAACTTGCTTCGTTTGTTGAAGCTGTCCCTACTGCTATTCGGACTGCCTGTCTGGTTGGGTATCGACGGGCCAGGCCGTAAATCATTCCTGCCAGTAAAAAAGGCAGACGGTTGATCACTGAAAAACTTTGCGCAGGCATTAAAGGGAAATCAATGGTAGTCTCTGCATCCATATATAAAAGGCCGGTACATCCATCGGTAATTATACAGCTGGTATGGTTTGTCTTAACCAAGTCTAACATTTTCCGGCTATAATAATCAATATTTTCTGAATTTTCCAGTCCAATCACTAAAAGTGAGGTTTGAGTATACACTGCCGGAATCTCACTGACCCCGTCTATATATTTACAGGTACCAATCAAAGGCATTTTTTCATCATTGCGAGACATAATTTTGTTGAAGATGCCTTCCGGCAAAGAAGGATCTATCATTAACCAGTCCGAGTTTAAAAATATCCATTCCCATGTATCGGCAGCTTTTTCGTAGTCTGTGGCCGCTATCTTTTCCTGATAAGTTAAAGCGCCATTAATGTAAACTGTCCGGCTGCTTCTGCTGCCATGATTACGAAAGACATTGGAAACATCGGTCTTGCTTTCCTGCATCTTATCAATTATGTAGTCGCCCAGTTGGTCTTTGCCAACTACAGTAACTACTTTGCTCTGGACACTTAGCTCGCTGAAAGCTCTGGCGGCCTCAAAAGCAAAGCCTCCCAAATGCATATCAATTCTGTTTTCCGGCTGTTCACTTATATCTATGCGCATTGAGCATTCTCCAAAGACTACAATGGAAGCTTCCTGGTTAAAAACATAACCTTTGCCTAAAATGACTCCTTTCTTCATCAGGTTGGATATATGCACGGCTACTGAAGATCTGGTTATTCCCAGTCTGTCCGCTAATTCCACCTGTGATATCAAAGGTTCCTTTTTCAAAAGTTCTAAAATTTCCGTTTCACGCACGGTTAATCCCATATTAACCTCTCCCCGAATTCAATTTATAATTGATTAATATTAGCGGTCAATTTGCTTAACTGGTTATGATCGATCAATACTTCTCTTTTATTGCCATCCAGTTCCGATACGATTCCCCGTTCTTCCATCATATCCACCAATCTGGCCGCCCGGGCATAACCTATTCGCAGTTTTCTCTGCAGCAGCGATACTGATGCCTTATGACTATCAACAAAAACGGCTACGGCTTCCCAGAACAGGTTGTCATCATAATCGAACTCTGCCTGCTCAAATAACATATCAAGCTCTTCCATGTGCTGCAACGCTTGATCCTGGTCCACCTGGCTTTTAATATATTCCACCGTCTTTTCTATATCATTATCGGAAACAAAGGCTCCCTGTACCCGGGAAGGTTTAACTGCCCCCACCGGGAAAAAGAGCATGTCCCCTTTGCCCAGCAGCTTTTCCGCTCCGCCGCTATCCAAAATAGTCCGGGAATCTGCCTGTGATGAGACGGCAAAGGCAATCCTTGAAGGTATATTGGCTTTGATGATACCTGTCACTACATCCACTGAAGGCCTCTGGGTAGCAACAATCAAATGCATCCCTGCCGCCCGCGACATTTGTGCGAGTCTGCAAATAGCATCTTCAACTTCCACCGGCGATACCATCATCAAATCCGCCAGTTCATCAATAATTATCACAATATAGGGAACTTTCTCTTCCGCTATCTGGTTATAGCGGTTAATATCCCTTACTCCTTTATCGGCAAACAGTTTATAACGTTTTTCCATTTCATTGACCATCCACTTCAGTATGACAGAAGCTTTCCTGGGATCAGTAACTACCGGAGTAAGAAGATGAGGTATCCCGTTATATACTGTCAGTTCAACCATCTTGGGATCTATAAATACCAGCTTCAATTCATCCGGAGTAGTGTTGTATAAAATGCTGATAATAATACTGTTTAAGCAAACACTCTTACCGGAACCGGTCGATCCTGCAATCAACAGGTGGGGCATGTCATTTAATCTGCCCACCACCGGGTTGCCGGAAATATCTTCCCCTAAAGCAAATGCTAACGGACTGGGTATTTTTTTAAAGGCGGCAGATGATAAAAGGTTACGCAAACCGACACTTAAAATCCGGCTGTTAGGTACTTCAATACCAATTGCTGATTTACCTGGAATTGGCGCTTCGATCCTGATGCCCGGCGCAGCCAGATTCAACTGTAAATCATCAGTAAGGCTGATTATCTTGCTGATTTTTACCCCCGGAGCAGGTGAAAGCTCATAACGGGTCACAGCCGGCCCGCAGCTGACCTGTTTAACTTTGACGCTGATGCCGAAACTGGAAAAAGTATCTTCTAAAACTCCCACGCTGTTTTTGATATTCTTTTTATCAATACTTCTTTCATCACTGGCTTCGCTTAATAATTCCAGGGGTGGCCTCTGGTAGGCAACAGCTTTGTTAAGCACCGGCAAAACGAATTGCGCGTCGCTTTTCTTGCGGCTTTTCTTTTCTTCAGGTTCTGCGGGTATAAAAGTATCGTTTGCCTCTTCCTCTGTATCCGGTACCTGTAAGACACTAACCGGAGCTTTTTCTTTGTGGTCAATGATCAGCGGGGTATTTTTATCAACAACTCCTGTTCCGTCCTCTTCTTCATAGAATAATAACCCGGCAAGAAACTGCCCGGCTTTTCGGGCATATAAAACAATTACGGACGTAATCCTGGCTAAAGGCTGATTGATTATCATCAGTACAGAGATAATGGTACAAACCACCAGCAAAATCATCAAGCCAACCTGCCCCAGCAGCTGCATCAATATGTAAGCCAGGCCGCCGCCTAAGGCTCCGCCGCCCATACCTTTCAGACCGGCTTCCAGCTCTGTCAATCCTTTGGGAATTGAATAAATGCTAATATAAAGCAATAAGGCCAAAGCCAGAAAAACTAATCCCCACATCTGACCTGACCACATTTTTTTATTTATGCCGACATGGATTGCCCAGAAAAGCAGGAAAAATGAACTTATCAAAGCACCGTCACCTAAGAGCCAGTTCAAACCCCGGGAAATATAAGTTCCCAATATACCAATAAACAAGCTGTCTTCCGGTAAACCATAAAACTTTTTTACACACAAATAAATAAATACCGCCAGCATCAACAGAGCCAGCGAAATTATTTCGTACTTTACCGGCAAAGTTTTTTCTTTAGTTTCGCTGATGGGCTTTGGTTTTTGTTTTAGTTTGGTAACTTTGGTTTCCGGTTTTTTTGCCATTTAACCTGACACTCCAATGCTGCCGTGTTGTTTCATCTTTCTATATTTACCATTAAATTCCTTCTTTTTATTTGTAACCAGCATGCTGTTTATATTAATAATAAAAATAATATCCCAGCACTAAAATACTTAAAAACCATACGTAATAAGAAAAATATGCTAACCTTCCCTTTTTAACCAGGTTCATAACCAGTTTGATAGCCAGCAGGCCAAAGACTGCAGCAGAGATAACACCAATTAAATACGGTACAGTGTTGCTGAAATCCGCACCACCCGTAAACAAGTCCTTCAGTTCAAAAATCCCTGCTCCTAATATAACGGGAATGGAAAGCAAAAATGAAAACCTGGCAGCAAATTCCCTGTCCAATCCGGTCATCAAGCCTGCCGCTATGGTCGAACCAGAGCGTGATATACCCGGAACAATAGCAAGTGCCTGCATTATTCCGATCAAAATAACATCTTTATAAGTTGTTTCCTGAACTTCCTTGCCCAATATGCTTTTAGCCGCCAGTCTTTCAGAGACCTGCAGAATAAATCCGGTAAAAATCAATCCTAATCCTACTACCAACAATGATTCAAAGGCCTGTTCAAAATAGGGAGCCAGGAAATAACCGGCCAGGCCGGCAGGAATACATCCCACCACGATCAGATAAGTCAGTTTTGTAAAAGGCTTCCGCAAAATCGCTGCTATATCAGAATAGAAGGCAACAAATACCGATATCAATGTCCCCATGTGTACCAAAACCGCAAAAGTCAAGGGTTGTTCATTAACGCCCAAAAGATTTTGCAATATGACTAAATGGCCTGAACTGCTTACCGGTAAAAATTCCGTCAAGCCCTGAATTGCTCCTATCAATAATGCTTCCAAAGCTGTCAAATTAATCCCCCTTAAAAATTATTAACTTCATAAATTATAGCACAAGGCAGAAAAAACAGAACCTGCAGAGAAAAAAAGCTGCAGGTTTAACGCATGAAAAGCACATGTATGGCGGCCTTATTCTTGCAGAGTATTAAAGCCTGTATATTCACCCGGGAATTTTAACATAAATTTAAGCTGGACGTCATATTTTTAAAAACAGGAGGTGAAATGATTATGCATAAAAGCATGTCCATCGAGATCAAAACCTTAATCAAAACTCTGTCGTTTTCATTGGTTCTGGCTTTAATTACCGGAACCATCGTATATTCTACCTCTTTAAATGAATCATTGTTATCCGCTCTTGGAAAGATAATCCTGATCATTACAATCTTCTCCGGCGGATGTTTGGCAAGTAAATCTCATGGCAACAAAGGTCTGTTCAGAGGCCTTACTATGGGTACAGCCTATTTTATCCTGATTCTGGCAGCTACATTAGTATTTGTTCCTTCCCTTTTAAAATTATCCTCTGTTATTTATACTTTGCTCATATCTTTAGCTGCAGGCAGCCTGGGGGGCATTTTAGGAATTGGCCTGGCAGACATTTAAGGTTTATTTATAAGTTTTGTATCCATGATATAATCAGCATTATTAATCCGGTTACGATCAATACCACGGCCAGATACATTTTCACCCCCACATATTTTTACCCCCCTGCTTAAAATAAAAGCAAAAGGAGTAGCTGAAACCTACTCCTATTTTTATCCCCAGACTTTCATTAATAGATTACGTACAAATATCGGTATTTTAACATAATAAATTCTCACTCTTTTAACCTCCTGTATAGATTATGTAATGTATCTTATGAAAAAGTGTTAAAAAGAGTGCCTTTTTATCTACTGTCTTTATAATCTTAAAGCCAGTCACCTATCAGGGTGGTAAGCTTGTCTTTTTCCGTTTCTATGGTGTTTTTGATCGGTATGCTGTCAAGAAATACTTTACCATAAGCTTTAGCAGCCAGACGGTTATCCATAACGATAACCAGCCCCCGGTCAGTTTCGCTGCGAATAAGCCTGCCTACTCCCTGTTTAAATCTGACCGCTGCATCCGGCAGCAGAAAATTACTGAAACTATTGCGGTTTTGCAGGCGGAAATATTTATCCCCGGCACTGCTGTATGGTTCTGATAAAGAACGGAAAGGTAGTTTCACCACTACTAAAAGAGTCAATAAATCCCCCTTCAAGTCCACTCCTTCCCAGAAAGTATCCAGTCCCATCAGAACCGCATTATTATTCCTGGCATATTCTTCCATCATAGCCCCGAATGAACCGTCCTCATTTTGCACCAGCAAGGGAATACCCTCTTGTTCGCAAAAAGGCCTGAGCAATTGCGAGACTTCACTCAAGCTTTTTTTAGCGGTGAACAGAACCATAGTCCTGCCTTTGGCCGCTGATAACAATTTCATCATTACCCGGGCCACCGTCTGAGAGAATTCCTGATGCTTAGGGTCGGGCATATCGCTTAAAATATACAGACAGGCTTGATTCTTATAATCAAATGGTGATTTTTCCAGCAGGCAATCCAGCCTTTCGGTCCCGGTATATTGGCTTAAGCCAACTTTTTCAATAAAGAAATCGAATTTATCCTCAATCGCCAAAGTGGCAGAAAGCATGATCAGGCCGGACAGTTTGGCATATAACTTGTTATCCAGTATTTCTCCGATTCTGACATGGGAGGAAGATATACTTATCGCTTGTTCCCCTCCAGTCTCAATCCAGACGATTTTAGCCTCGGTACCCAGGTCTTCATCCATAATGCAAAAAGCATTATCAGATATTTCCTCCAGGACGGCGATGATGTTAAACAGTTCCGGTTCTTCTTCTTCCTCTATATCCCGGCTTAATTGCTTCAGACTGTTAATCAGCAGCCGCATTAAATGCTGCCAATCGCTATAGATTTCAAAGGCCTTTTTAAACCAGGTTTTTTCTGTAATCTCATCGGTTAAGACCAGGGAAAAGCTGTCATTTTTTCTTAAGCCCAGAGATAATTGATTAAAGAATTGCTCCGCTAAATCAGCAGTTTTTGCAGTTAAGGTCAAACTCTCATCAATAGCCAGTTGCTGGTTTTTACGGCGCAGCTGCCTGAGGTATCCTCGTTTGAATCCTTTGTCATGAAATTCCAGAACTTTCAGCACCTCAGTTATTTCTTCCCTGACAAAGCTTAAGGCAAGCTTGTCAAAGGATTCTCTCTCCAGGGCATGAGCTTCATCAACTACCAAATATTTATACTCCGGCAGAATGCTGTTATCCACTAAAATATCGCTTAAGAGCATAGCATGATTGGTAATGATCAAATCTGCTTTTTCCAGGCTTTTGATCATTTTTAACCGGAAACACTTATCATGAAACTGGCATTTATTTCGCAGACAACTGCGGCGGTCACTGGCCAGCAAGTGCCAATGCCGGAGCAGTGAACTTTTTAAGCTGATTTCTTTCTTGTCCCCGGTTTTTGTATTTTCCGCCCACTTCAATACCGCGGTCATGAACTCCTGCTCTTCCGGTTTGAGGGCTCTTTTCCCCGCCAATATTTCAATATATTTATTCCAGCACAAATAATTGTCTCTTCCTTTGGCTTCCACACATGCAATATCCATCTGCAAAGCCCTTTTCAGGTCAGGGATATCCTTTTCGATTATTTGCTGCTGCAAGGCTCTGGTTTTAGTAGTTATAACTACTTTTTCATGCTGGGTTTTGGCCCATTCTATAGCCGGCAGTAAATAAGCCAGGGTCTTGCCGACGCCGGTACCAGCTTCCGCTACCAAAAACCTGTCCTCCATTAAGGCACCTGCTATGGCAGCAGCAAGTTCAGCCTGTTCCGAGCGATATTTATATTCAGTCACAAATTTTTGCAGCAACCCCTGGGGAGCAAAATATGCGGCGATTTTCTCCGGTGAAAACGATGCCATATTCAACCTTCTTTTAGAGATAATCTTTATATTGCTTACAGCCCAAAATGAAGTACCCGCCGCAGCTGTTGATTTTCGCATAAATAATCCGCTCTAACTCAGTTAAAACGGATCTGCTGCAGTTTTTTATTTACATTTCCGGCTGTTCAAATTCCCTGATGATGTTTTTTTTATCTATTTTTTCAACTGTATAAATCTTATCCACTGAAACATTATTTTCCAGTAACTCACCGTAAATAATTTTCAGCAGTTCAGGTTTAAATTTCAAAGATAACCCGCAGCTGGAGGAAACTTCTCTTAAGGTAGGCGTAATCAGAATTTCACGTTTATTCTGTTTCATTACTTTTTCTGCTTTAAGCGCATGGGAAGTGGAGTTAAAAGTAATTATGCAGTATTTATTTATATTAAACAATTCCTTCATAATAATAAACCTATGCCTCAATAATGCCGGTTTTAAAAAAAGTTGCTCTTGAAGTAGCCAGGAGTTTATTATCACACCACACCCTGGCCTCGGTGAAAAAAATATTGCGGCCGCTTTTGATCACTTCCCCTTCCGCAACAATTTCTTTGCCAAATTCTGCTGCAGCCAGAAAGCTGGTAGTACAATCAACCGTCACTGTCTTAATCCCCAAAGTCCTTACCGCATTTCCCATAGCCGAATCAGCCGCTGACATAAACAAACCACCATGAACCATACCTTGCGGATTCGTATGCTGCTCAGACGTATTGACAACAATTTCCGCTTTCCCCGGCGCTAAACTTTTAACCTTAAATCCCAGCAGCTGATAAAAAGGTGAAGCGGTAAAAGCATTAATAATATACATAAAAAGTTCCTGACTTATGCCCTTGTTCTCTGTTTCCATTTAACTTTCCCCCGGCAATTTTAGTTTATTATAGCATAATTCCTGCAATATGCATGAATTACTGCTCCCGTTTCAGCTGAACTCTGGCTGGCAAAAACCGCCTGCAGCATGATATAATTGCAGGCATACCAGTCGGGAAAATAATGCCTGCTGTTTAAGGTTATGTATAAACTAAGGAAATTACCGAAAGAAGGGATTTGTTTTGCCGGATATTTGCATCCTGGATGCTAAAACCCTGGGGCCGGATATTGATCTGAGTCCTCTGCAGCAGCTTGGCAAGCTCCATGTCTATGAGGTTACTGCCCCCCATGAAGTAAGCAAACGCATAGAAAACTGCGAGATAATTATCAGCAACAAAGTAATACTTAATGAAACGAATTTAAAACAGGCTCCGCAAATCAAATTGATTTGCCTGGCAGCTACCGGTACCAACAATGTTGACCTTGATTATGCCGCCCGGCAGGGAATAGCTGTATGCAATGTTGCCGGCTACTCCACCCGGAGCGTTGTTCAGCATACTTTTGCCATGCTGTTTTATCTCCTGCAGTCATCGGCATATTACGATAATTATGTAAAATCAGGACAATACTGCCGCAGTGATATTTTTACTCATCTTAACAAGTCTTTTTGGGAACTTTCGGGCAAGACCTGGGGTATAATCGGTCTGGGAACTATCGGCCGTTCAGTAGCCAGCCTGGCAACTGCCTTCGGCTGCCAGGCAGTCTATTATTCCACTTCCGGTCTTAACAACACTGCTGACTACCGCCAGGTAACCCTGACGGAATTACTGCAGGAATCTGATATAGTCTCCATTCATGCGCCCCTGAATCGCAATACGCAAAATCTTATTGGTTATGAACAGCTGAAGCTGATGCAAGCACATGCTATCCTGCTAAACCTGGGAAGAGGCGGCATCGTTAATGAAACCGGTTTGGCAGCCGCTTTAAATGAGAATCTGCTTAAAGGAGCTGGTCTGGATGTGCTGGAAAATGAACCACTTAAAGAGGACAGCCCGTTATTGCACATTAACGAGCCAGAAAAGCTCTTTATTACTCCTCATATTGCCTGGGCCAGCCAGGAAGCACGCCGGAGACTGGTCGAGGAGATAGCTTTAAATATTTCCGGCTTTTTATCCGGCTCACCCCGTAATCTGGTCGGCTGATCCCGTCCAGCGAGGGCGGTGAAAAGCGGCAGGATTGCCTTAAAAATATAATAACGCCTGTATTGACTTAAGTTTTCCCGTCACTTAAATCAAGCCCAGGCGCTTTGTTTATTCTTTTTTTATATTTTTTCGTATACAGCATATAGCTGCAAGGCAACTTCATCAAAAGGATTTTTTCTTAATTCTTCCGCCAGTTCTTTGGCCGGTGAACGGTCGGCAATCTGCAAAAATTCATCCCAGCTCATATAATCAAAAGGCAGCATCTCTACTTCCTTTAATCCATGGGCTGAAAACAACTTGTTTAAAGTTCCCGGGTCAAAATGATGCATATGCAGCATAGCCGGGAACATAGTCCCTTCAATACTCTCATGTATTCTCTGTTCAACTTCTCCATAACGGGTAGGAGCAGTTATAAATACTTTGCCTCCCGGTTTTAAGACCCGGGCAAACTGTTCAACGATTTTTTCAGGATCATAAGTATGTTCCAGCACATCGAGACAGTTTATGGCATCAAAAAAGTTATCCGGATAATCAAGAGCATCCAAGCTGCCTTCAGTAAAGGTAATCTCTCTGGCAGGTTCGGACAAAAGCTTTTCAGCACTGGGAAATTCGCACTTAACAGCCATATCGCCCAATTCTTCTTCAATTAATTTTATAACTTTAGGAAATATTTCTTTGTCGCCTTTTTTCATCATGCGGGATAAAGCCATGCCTCTTTCCAGGCGTGCCCGGCAGGCATCGATCGAGTAAACCGTCATATACTGGCTCATGACCAGAGAAGCAAATCCGGCACCGCAACCGGCATCCAGTACTTTCCCCCTGACTTTCTTAATAGTTGGGTAAGCATATCTTAGAAAAGAATACTCGCCGCCGGAAGAAAAGTTCTGCAAAGCAATAATTTCATTCATGGTAAACAAATCTTCCTGACTAAGGGAGGAGCCAATTTCCTTTCTGAACCAGTTGCGCAGTTCCACCCGGTCATTTAAGGCTTCAGTCAGATCGGTCAAATTATCACACTGTGCTTCTTTCAGCACTTTGACCTTTTCCTCATTGTTCATTACCTTCCATATGTATTCCACGAAAAACGGGAAACAAATATTGCCGTGCACGTTGAATAAAATTGCCTGTTCAGGCCTGTTGCGCCGCAAATCATTGGCAGCATTATGAAACTTGAGCAGGAAAGCAATGGCCTCCTCATCATTACGGGCAAACATTCCCTCGTAATCTGCTGCCAGTTCAGTACTTTCAGGCAACAATTCCTGATAAATTTTATGTACCTCAGGGTCTGTTACTTTGAAATAGTAGCTGAAGAAATCCCTTAAAATCACTATTTACCCCCCCTATTTATTCATTCTCAATCAAGCAGCACACTTTTTTATAATCTTCTGCTTTGACTGCGGTATTTAGCTCCCATTTAATTTCAGTTTCAATAAAAGCAATATTATCGATCAACGGCAAAGCAGGCAGAATAGCCAGTCCCGATGAATGGTAACCCAGGCGGCTTTGATCCTCAAATACATAATCTCTGTAATAATTCCTCACTGCCGGTTCAACCGTAACCTTTTGCAGCAAGCTGGAATTTTTTATATTAAAACTGACCCGATTATTAAACGAGTCTCCCCCGCCGTTTTTCAATTCATAGATATAGTCGATCGAATCCGGATGGTTAAAACTGAATTTAGACTGTTCATACTTAATACCTTCTGCCGTCAGAATAGAAATATCCTTTATCACATATTCTGCCTCCCGGTCTGACTGTCCTGCCAGTCCCAGAAATGCACGGGGTTTAAAATCAATTTCATCTGATGGAGTGGCAGAAGTTATCAGCTGTGGTACCAGAATTAACTGCCCCTTGTCCAAATCTCCCCGGACCTCCGCCTTGACGGTTACAGTCATAGATTGTGGGCCGGTTTGAAAACTTTTGCTTACCAGTATCTCTAATATACGACCTTCGATTTTAACCCGGAAAGGACAGGTCAGTTCGACTGATACTCCGCTTTCATTGCTGGTTACATTTTTAACAGAAAATTCCCGGCGCAGCAGATTCCCCAATGCTGTCATCTGGTCATCATACTGCCAGTAAAGCTCACAGCGCAAAGAATTCCTGCATATTTCCTGCCGTCCGCCTTCAGCATAATACCTGGTCCCTATGCTGCTGTCAGCTTCAGTAAAGACCAGGGGGTACGAGTACCTGTAAATTGAATTATAAGCTTTTACGCCGCTGCCAATATCAGCAGCTATCAAGGCATGGGCCTTATTCGTGTCTTCGGCAATCACTTCATCGATCACCTGCTGGAAACATATACAGCCTCCTTTGGTATCAATAACTGCAAACTGGTCAGCAGCAAAGATCACTATCTCATCCCGGCCATCCATGTCCCAGTCCCGCAAAGCAAATTTTTCCGGCTGCGGCAGACCAATTTTGGTGTTTAATGCTGACATTATTCTATAAGCTGCTTCCAGATAAGCCAGGCCCTGCATATCATAATAGGGTGATGAGCCATAACTGGGATGGCGGCTGGCCCATTTGGGATCTTCCTGATAAACCAGATTGCGGATCCGGTTGATTGTTTCATATTGGCTGCTGGTCTCGTCAGCATATTTTTCCTTAATGATGGCACTTACAATATCAAAACGTTCAGCCGACTGTAACAGCGAGCGTATCGTCTGCTCCTGCAAAGCCTGCTCCGTATCATCGAATTTCCCCTCTGCCCAGGAACTTATAACGGCTGTTTCGAAATCATTCTGCACGGCTTCCACATCTCTTAAACGGCAAATCACCCGGCGCAAGCGCTCATCACCAAAAGTGACTCCCCGGATACCTCTTTTGGCTGTCCAGTTTTCCCATTCCTTATAACTATGGCTGGACTTGACCGGATACGTATCTAAAATACCTTGTTGTTTTAAGTAATCCTTCAAGCCGATAAAAGAAATTTCTTCATCCTGTTCAACCAGTTCAAAGAATTCCATCAGCCACTGGGTGTCACCAGCCGGATCTTTACTCCACTGGCCAAATTTTTCGGCATCTTCAAAAATCACTGCCACCGGTTCAATTTCCGGTTTGCCATATTCTTTTACTAAATGAGCAGCCTTCTCCAGCACATCCTTTATATAAAAGAAATAATGCCTGGGTTTGATACGGATCTGGTCATCAGCAGTAAAACCATTTCTTTTCAGCAGTTTATATCTTAACTGGCTGTGCACCGGGAGAGCAGTAAATTGCTGTCCGCCGATTTCATCCCTTAAGGCAAAATACAAAATGTCCTGCGGCAGATGGCTGATGGTGGTTTTGGAGAAAGGGTCATTGAAGCCAAAATGCTTGCGGGCGTAATCGCTTTCCGAACCGGGATAGGAAAAATGCCCTTCATAGAAAGTTTCTGCATCCAGGTAAAAGAGCGCCGGGGTATTCAATAATCCAGCTGCATAAGCAACTTCACTCAATACCATTTCCCCGCATTCCCTTTCCACCAAATGAATACCCTGCCACTGCTCAGCAGAAACCCCTGTAGTTTCGTACATCAATTCGTCATACTTTTTAAGCTGATAATAAAAATCATCCCGGCGTGAAGATAACTGTATAAAAGGTTCATCGGCCAGTCCTCCGATTATACCTATTTTATTGCTGGCAAGCAGTTTTTTAAAATCCTTGATATAATCAGGTTTCTGATCTTGCAGCCAGTAAAGAAAAGGCCCGGAAAAGTGGAGGTTTATATAATAACCCTTCATTTCCACCGCCTTTGTCAACAACTCCAGCCATGGCTGGTAGGAATTTACGAAAGCTTCTTCCCTGGTTCTGTGCAATTGAAAATGGGGCTGATGAAAATGGGGACAAAAGGCGATATGCCCTTTCATTGATATACCTCCTACAGTTTATTGAAGAAATCATCTTCATATTGAATTTTTCTTAACCATTTCTGAAAATCTTCATTCAAATTCTGATTGCGCATGGTTTCACTCAAGCGCAGCAATTTGGTGTAATGCTCAAAGAACCTTTTCATGGCATAATCCCGGGTCAGATTGCTGCTTACCATAAACAGCCAGTCACTGCTTTCAACCAGCAATAATTCTTTCAGGGCCTGTTCGGCAACATCCTGACAAAGTACACTGTCATCGGTAAAATTTTTAAGGGTTTCAAATTCCTCTTCTGCATTATTAATGATATCCCACATCCAGGCAGTCTCGGTATTAAGCCAAACGTAGTGTTTGCCCCCCATGCCCCAGGAAGATTCAAACAATTGGGCTTCATATCTGGCGCTCCCAACGTCTGCAGGCAAAACCATATCTATTTTTTCACTGGCATTGACCAGCCTGATTACTGCTTCCAGCCAACTTACTCCTTCCCACCACCAATGACCAAATAACTCAGTATCGTAGCACCCAACAATGAGCGGCGAATTAAAGCCCAATTTTTTAGCTTCTTCGCCAGTATTTTCAAGGCTGTTGACAAAGTGCCAGGCATGGGTCCGGATCCTTTTTAAAGCCAGCTGCGGGTTATACAACATTTTATTTTCAGTGTTATTGCGATCAGTGATACTCCAGTATTTTAATCCAGAGCGGGGTGAATGCCTGTGAAATTCCCTGTAATCCACATCACCAGGATACCCGTAATCAGCTGACCATACCTGATGGCTTACCATGGAATTGCGCCCAAAAACGGAAATATCCTTGCCTTCTACTCTATAGGGACGATAAGTACTTAAGCCCGTAGAAGCAAATGTTTCTATTTCAATTTCTTCATTATCAAAACCCTGACTGAAAGCCTCAATAGGTTTGCCGCCTTCAATGGCATGGCTGTCTACATAAAAATACTCAAAACCATGCATGAGCAAAATATCTTCCAATCCTTTAAAGTAACCACATTCCGGCAGCCAGAACCCCCGGGGCGAACAATCAAAATACTTCTGGTAAATCTTTTTGCCCCACTCCACTTGCCGCTGCAGGCTTTTTTCCCCCAGCAGCGGCAAATAAGCATGGGTAGCAGCAGTAGTAATTATCTCAATCTTTCCTTCATCCTGCATTTTCTTGACTACGCTGACGATATCTTTATTAAACTCAACCGTAAAATCACGCCTGATATCACGGTAAAAATTAAAATAAAAAGCAGCCAATCTCGCTTTTTCCGGTTCATTGCTGGCCATAAAATATCTTTCATCTTCTGCAGCCAGATATTCTCGTTCCTTTAAATAGCTGATAAACTCTTCCTGGATATATTTGGAGCTGAGTTGTTCCAACAGGGTAGGGCTTAAACTAATGGTTATGGGCACCTTAAGCCCCTCTTCCCACAGACGCTGCCAGCACTGCAGCATAGGAATATAAGTTTCCGCCATCGATTCATACAGCCATACTTCGCCAAATGGCCATCTTCCCTGTCTTTTCACATAAGGTATATGGCTGTGCAAAACCAGCATCAGCTTGGAATCCAACCTGTTACACATCCCCCTTATTACTAATTCACTGCCTGCCAGACCTTCCCCATGGCCTGCCGGTATACATCAACCGTTGAATCCGCAATTACATCCCAGCTGTAAACTGATTCGAGCGTATGGGTACCGTTAAGCTTAAGCCGGTCAGCCAGGTTTTTATCAGATAAAACTTTGATTATGGCATCTGCCAGTTCGTCTATTGCTCCCGGCTTCACTTTTATACCGTTGACCCCGTTCTGCACTATCTCCGAAAGCCCCCCCACGTCACTTACAATAACCGGTGTATTGGTAGCCATAGCCTCCAGAGCGACTATGCCGAATGGTTCGTAAAGGCTGGGAAAAACTGCCACCTGAGCTCTGTTGTAGAGGTAATTACGGGTTCCCTCTTTTATGAATCCGGTATAAATAATATTATTATTAATCCCCAGTTCCTGAGCTGCTTTATCCAAAGTACTCTTCATTGGTCCTTTGCCGCCAATAATCAGTTTGGCATCCGGGATTTTATAAAGCACCTGGGGAAATGCCTGGACCAACTGCCATATGCCTTTTTCCGGCACCAGCCGCCCAATAAAAAAAACGACTTTGTCGTTACGCTTGATTTTAAATTTTGGTTTACTGGTCAGCCTGGTAAACAGGGCGGAGTCAACTCCATTGGGAATTACCGTAACTTCATCCGCAAAGGGGCCAAATAAGCTGCAAATCTCATCTTTCATATAACTGCTGCAGCAAATAATCCTCTGTGCTTCCAGGGCCAGGTTTTTTTCGATTTCATTTATCTCATTCTGCATACGGTTGTGCAAGCCAAGATTCCTGCCATGTTCGGTAGCGTGTATGGTAGTAACCAATGGAAGTTCAAAAATTTTCGCCACCGAGCGGCCGGCATAAGCCACCAGCCAATCATGAGCATGAACCAAATCAAAGCCTCCTATTGAAGTATTGATTCTCACTGCTTCACGAATAGCTTCGCTGTTGAAGGTGAATGTCCAGGATTTAAAATCACCTTCTTCTTTAGCTGGACTGCCAACTCTATGTATATATACCCCGCGGTCTATTTCATAATCCGGGGTTCCTTTTACGCGAGGTGTGATAACATGAATCGCTAATCCTTTGCGAGCCAGAAACCGGCTCAAATCATAAACATGCTGACCAAGTCCGCCAACCATATTGGGCGGATATTCCCAGCTGAAAATTAGTGTCTTCACTTAATTCCCTCGATTGCAGCTTTTTTTAATAATATTACCAGATAATTATTCCTATTGTAAGGTTTTTTGCTTATAATATTCTAGAGTTAAAATTTAAAGAATTCGACTAATAACATAAATAAAACAGGGAGGTCAATACATGAATGCAGTCAGAAAAAGTCAGCTGCAGCCGTCAATAATCAAAGATATAGCCCTGGCACCCTACGGTTATAAGAAATTAGAATGGGTCAAACAAAATATGCCGGTTTTAAACATACTCCGCAAGGAATTTGAAGCAAACAAACCTTTAGCTGGCATGACTATCGTCTGCTGCCTGCATCTGGAAGCTAAAACCGGATACCTTTTACAGACTCTGCAGGCAGCCGGTGCCAGAGTAGTGGCCTGCGGCAGCAATCCTCTGTCGACCCAGGACGATGTGGTGGCAGCTTTGGTCGATTCAGGCATTACCATTTACGCACTATACGGCGAGACCCCGGAAGAATATCATAAGTTTCTGGAACTGGCTTTAGATTCATGGCCTGATGCCATTATCGATGACGGCGCCGATATGGTAACTATTCTGCACAAAACCCGCCGGGAACAGGCCAAAGTAATTATTGGCGGCTGTGAAGAAACTACTACCGGCATTATCAGATTGCGCTCAATGGATGAAGACGAGGCATTGCTTTTCCCCATGATGGCTGTAAATGATGCCTATATGAAATACCTGTTCGATAATCGTTACGGCACCGGGCAATCAGTCTGGGACAGCATCAATCGTACTACCAACCTGGTAGTGGCAGGCAAATATGTTGTGGTAGCAGGTTACGGCTGGTGCGGCAAAGGCGTTTCAATGCGGGCTCTTGGCATGGGCGCCAAAGTGATCATAACAGAAATTGACCCCATCAAGGCCAATGAAGCCATTATGGATGGCTTTCAGGTCATGCCTATGTCAGAAGCTGCCAAACTGGGAGATATCTTTATAACCGTCACCGGTAATATTAATGTAATCCGCAAAGAACATATGGTATTAATGAAAGACCAGGCTATAATGGCTAATGCCGGACACTTTGACGTAGAAGTCAGCAAGGGAGACCTTAATGAGCTGGCAGTTTCCACCCGTTTAATGAGAAACAACGTTGAGGAGTTTGTCTTAAAAGACGGCCGCAAACTTTATCTGCTGGCCGAAGGACGCCTGGTCAATCTGGCTGCCGGAGACGGACACCCTGCAGAAGTTATGGATCTAAGTTTTTCCCTGCAGGCTCTGTCACTGATACATGTGATTCAAAACCGGGCTGATTTGGGACTGCATGTTTATAATGTGCCTGCTGCAATAGATCAGAAGGTAGCCCAGCTTAAACTTATGGCCAACCATATAAAAATAGACCAACTTACGGCTGAACAGGAAAAATACCTGGCCAGCTGGGATCACAATAAATAATTTAAACAGAATAACCAAACCGCCTTTTGCACAAAATATCAGCGTATATATGCAAAGGCGGTTTTTTTCATGGATGCACTCAAGTCCATACCCGTAATTATTTTTTTCGCTGTATTCCTGGGAATTATAGCAGCAGCTTATCTTTTCAATTCTATAAATCCTCCCCAACGTTTACCACAGCGTATCGACGAAATCGGCAGCAGCACATCAGGGTTTATTACTGTCAGTGAACAAGCAGGAGGAAAAATACTGCAAACCGGGCTGCCGGTATATGTTGATGATGAATTTATAAACAAAGCCACTCTTCGTTATATAAAAAATAAGTAGCGGTATACGCAAGTATGCAAACAGCAAAGCTGCTTACGGGCAACTTTTTTTTGACCTGCCATCCAAACTTTGCTATAATCAGTAAGCAATATGCGCCCGTAGCTCAGTGGATAGAGCACCGGCCTCCGGAGCCGGGTGCGGAGGTTCGATTCCTCTCGGGCGTACCATAAAAATTAA
>DAOPZM010000011.1:0-81871 GCA_035353375.1 Syntrophomonadaceae bacterium | reverse complement strand
TGATTATAATACTGTATACTTGAGCACATATTTTGGCATATAAAGCAGGAAATCAGAAAATATTCACGAATAATGAATATTTGTGATAAGCTGCTTTTTTGCATATGGACAAATATGATTTATTTGTCTTCTCCGAGCTCACACTGCAGTTAATTCTTTATCAGGGGGTTGGTTTTTCTATGGAAGCATTCAGTAATTTGATTTCAGTTGTTAACAGTTTTGTCTGGGGTCCATGGATGCTGGTTTTTTTGGTTGGAACCGGCATATTCCTGACACTCCGTCTGGGGTTCCTGCAATTCACTCAACTACCTTATGCTTTAAAACTTGCATTTTCTCCAGCTTCTCAGGACAAAAAATCCGAGGGTGATATCTCTCACTTTCAAGCCCTTATGACCGCCTTGGCAGCTACTATCGGAACCGGAAATATTGTTGGTGTAGCGACTGCAGTAGTTCTTGGAGGTCCTGGTGCTGTCTTCTGGATGTGGATCACTGCCATTTTTGGCATGGCCACAAAATATGGCGAGGCTGTACTAGCTATTAAATATCGCATAACTGACGAAAATGGCGAAATGGCTGGAGGGCCAATGTATTATATTGAGCGCGGCCTGGGTTGGAAATGGTTAGCATGGTTGTTCGCTTTATTTGGAGCAGTTGCAGCTTTTGGAATTGGCAATCTTGTGCAAACCAATGCTGTAGCCGGTAATATGTCTGATACTTTCAATATCAGCCCGGTTATAACCGGAATTATTCTGGCTGTTTTAACCGCTTTAGTCGTCCTGGGAGGCATCAAAAGCATAGGAAAAGCGACCTCAGTTATAGTTCCATTTATGGCTGTATTTTATATACTGGCTGGTTTAGTTATAATATTCATGAATCTTAATCTTTTCCCTCATGCTCTGGCACTTATCTGTACTGAAGCTTTCACGGCCAAAGCCGGTTTTGGAGCTTTGATAGGCACTACAATACGATTTGGTGTGGCAAGAGGAGTATTTTCAAACGAAGCCGGCTTGGGATCAGCACCAATCGCTGCTGCTGCTGCTAAAACTGACCACCCGGTAAGGCAAGGCTTGGTTTCCATGACCGGGACCTTTTTAGATACTATTATTGTATGTAGTGTTACAGGCATTTCACTGGTAATGGCTCAACTTTACATAGGTATCGATAAAGCTCAGGCGGCAGCGCTTACCAGCAGAACCTTTGAGTTCTTTCTGCCCAACATAGGAAGTATACTGGTCACGATTGCATTGATATTCTTTGCGTATTCGACCGTCTTAGGCTGGTCATATTATGGAGAAAAATGTTTCTATTACTTAGTTGGCAAAAAGGGTATCATGTTATACAGAATTGCCTTTTGCTTGACTGCTTTCATCGGCGCCAATTTGAAACTTGGTCTGGTTTGGGATATTGCTGATACCTTTAATGGTGCCATGGCAATTCCTAATCTGATAGCCTTATTGGCTTTATCGGGAGTAATCGCTGCAGAAACCAAGGATTTCAAGAAACTTAGGATGGAAGAAATTAAACAGGGAAAAACCAGTTACTCTGCCTAGCAAAGAAATTAAATCCCCTTATTGTTATCGATAAGGGGATTTTTCTATTTTTATAATTATTGTTTTATTTAAAACTCAGCACCTCCAGGTCTGAATCCCTTGCCGAAGGCTTCAATGGTTTCATTTATTATTATAAACGCTTTGGGGTCTGATTCGAATACTATCTCTTTCAAGGTTGGTAATTGGGTTTTTGCTACTGTTACTAAAACGATCTCTTTTTCTTCGCCGGTATAAGCTCCTTTAGCATCCAAAAAGGTGCAGCCCCGATGCAGGTTGTTTATTATTATCTGGGCAATGTCTTTATTTTGTGCTGATATTATCATAGCAGTGCGGGTAGTTTCCAAGCCTGTAACCACAGTATCCATGACTTTTGAAGCAATGTATATGGCTACTGCTGCATAAAGGGTTTTTTCAAAATTAAATACCAGCAAGGAGCTAAGAAGAACCAAAATATTGAAAGCTAAAAAAGTCTGCCCGATATTAAAACCCCAGGAAAGTCGGATTATAACCGCAACTATATCAAGTCCGCCGGTAGAGCCTTTACTGCGGAAGATCAGACCAGACCCAGTGCCTGACAAGACCCCGCCCAAAACTGCCGCTAAAAATAAATCCTCAATGCCAAAATCAATATTTTTTAAGATTGCCAAAAATAAGGTTAAAACAGCTGCTCCGAATATACTATATAATATAAATCGGCGGCTGACATATTTATAACCGACAATTAACAGAGGAAGATTGAGCACTGCATACCATACCCAGACATCTATCTTAAAAATATACTCTAAGACTATAGCCAGACCGGTTAACCCTCCGGTTAAAAGGTTGCCAGGAATCATTATACCTTGAATTGATAAGGCCAGAATCAATGATCCGGCCGCTATTCCCAACAAATCAAATACTTTTATAGCCTCAGCCGACTTTCTTGTTATTGGTGGTTTTATATTTATTTCCATACATTGCCTCACTAATAAATCTTTAATTTACTAGATTATTTTTCCCCATTCAGGCAATATAATTAATAAACATTGCTTTAGAAATAGAGGCTTCATCAACGTGAGAAGGAATATTTTAAGAAGGAATTATAAATGTATAATGTTAAACTGACAGCAACCAGTGCTTTTGGGCTGGAATCGGTCCTGGCTGAAGAACTCAAACAACTGGATTATACTGATTTGACTGTTGAAAATGGCAAAGTAACTTTTATGGGAGATGGCAAAGCCATTGCCCGCTGTAATATTTGGCTGAGAACTGCCGACCGCCTTTTTATACAAGTCGGTCAGTTCCCCGCTCTGACTTTTGACGAGCTTTTCGAAGCTACCAAAGCACTGCCCTGGGAAGAATTACTGCCGGAAGATGCTGAGTTTCCGGTTGAAGGCAAATCAATAAGATCTAAACTGTTCAGCGTTTCTGATTGTCAGGCGATTGTTAAAAAAGCTGTTGTTGAAAAAATGAGAATAAAATACCGGCGCAGCTGGTTTCCTGAAAAAGGTCCGCGTTTCAGGATACAGATTGCTTTATTAAACGATATAGCTACTTTATCTGTTGACACCAGTGGCACCGGACTGCATAAAAGGGGTTACCGGCAAAAAACCGGAGATGCTCCTCTTAAAGAGACTTTAGCCGCAGCCATGATATTATTAAGCCGCTGGAAACCTGACCGGGCTTTTATAGACCCTTTTTGCGGTTCCGGAACTATTCCCATTGAAGCGGCTTTGATCGGAAGAAATATTGCTCCTGGTCTGATGCGGGATTTTGCCGCCCAGCATTGGCCCAACCTGAGTAAGCGCTATTGGCTGAATGCCCGCCAGGAAGCTGCTGATTTAATTGATCGTGATCAGCCGTTGGGAATATTGGGTTTTGATATTGACCAGTCTGCCATTGAACTGGCACGATATCATGCAGCTCAGGCTGGTTTCAAAAGCGAACTGTCCTTTCAGCGCCAGAATGTTAATGAGTTAAAGTCCAGATACAAATATGGTTATCTGATTACTAATCCTCCCTATGGTGAAAGACTGTCAGAGAAAAATGAAGTAGTTCAGCTTTATAAAACTATGCGTCAGGTATTCAGCAACCTGGATACCTGGTCATTTTATATACTGACTTCCCATCAGGATTTCGAAAGCATTTTCGGGCGTAAAGCCGACAAAAGGCGCAAATTATATAATGGCCGGATATTAGTAAATTACTATCAGTATTTCGGACCTAAACCGGCAGTTCTTGAAGGTCCCTTCAGCAAAAGGATGCCTTGAACAGGAGGTGATAAGTATAGAAACATCTGACATTATCTCCGGGAAAAATCCAATTAATGCACAATAACCAAAAGCAGTTTTATAATTTTTTACAAATTGGTCATACTATTATATGTCATTATTTGCTTGATTTTTATTGTTTCAATGGGGATAATCTATTGTCATATTGCTAAACATGAAAAGCATATAATAACTAGTCAGCAAATATGGAGGTAAATATGATTTCCGTAATTCTAGCTGGTGGCCGGGGAATTCGTTTGTGGCCTGAAAGCCGCAGGCAATTTCCCAAGCAACTTTGTAAATTTTTTGACGATAAAACTATGTTGGATCATACTATTGACCGTCTACTTCAGGCCGGAAGCAGGCAAATTGTAATAATTACCAGCGATGATTTGACTTCTTATATCAAAAAGATAGTAGCAGATCGTCCGGATAATAATATTATTGAAATTCTCAGTGAACCGGAAGGGAAAAATACTGCTCCGGCTGTGGGTTTAGTTCTGGCTAAGTATGCTGAGCAAATTCCAGATGATGTTATCGGTATATTCCCAGCTGATCATTATGTCATTGATAATGATGCTTTTAGTGCAGCAGTCTCTCAGGCTGCAGAGGCAGCGAGGAAGGGATATTTGGCTACGATCGGCATCACTCCTGACCGACCGGAAACCGGCTTTGGCTATATTGAAAAAACCAAATGGGAAATTGGCGAATTAAACAATGTTTTTCCGGTGCATTCCTTTTATGAAAAACCTGATTTGAAAATTGCTGAAACATATTTGAACTCAGGCCAGCACATGTGGAATGCAGGTATATACATAGGACAAATCAGCACTTTACTTGAAGAATTCGCCGCTTATTTGCCTGATGTCCGCCAACAAATTTCCTGTGGTTATGATGCATACCTTCAAGGTTATTCGAAATTGCCCAACATAAGCCTTGACTACGGAATTGCTGAAAAATCCCAGCGCATGGCAGTAGTTCCTTCAGATTTTGGCTGGTCTGACCTGGGTAGCTGGAATGCTTTAGCCAAACTCCATAAGGCTGATATAAACGAAAATGTAGTGATTGGCGATGTAATATTAAAAGATAGTCAACAGTGCATTGTAAAACAAACTAATAAAACCATTGTGCTCTATGGTGTTGAAAACTTATTAGTGGTAGAAACAGATAAAACCATATTTATTTCGGACCGCAATAAAGCACAGGAAATAAAAGATGTAGTTGAATTATTAACCAAGGAGCAAAGATACGATTTATTATAAACTCTAAAAGGGGATGATATCATAAGTAATATATTCCGCCAGTATGATATCAGAGGTTTGGTTGATAAAGAAATAGACGACTCGGTCATGGTCGGAATATCCAAATCATTTGCTGCTTATGCCCGGCAAAAAGGATATACCAAGCTTCTGATCGGCCATGATAACCGCTTGTCTTCTCCCCGTTTCCGTGAAGTTGTATCAAATTCATTACTGGAATCAGGCTGTCAGGTAGTTGACCTGGGGCTGGTAATTACTCCTATGTTTTATTTTGCTGCCCGTCATTTGAATATTAAAGCCGGAATTATGATTACTGCCAGTCATAACCCCGCCGAATACAATGGCTGCAAATTGCTCCTGGGCGATTCAACTATTTATGGTGAAGAAATCCAGGAAATCCGCCGCATTATGGAACAAAAACTTTTTTCTGATAAAACTCCCGGCGGAACATTAACCAAAGAAAGCATAACCGATAGTTATGCGCAAATGATAAAAAGCAAAATTTCTCTTGGGCCTTATCCTCCCAGAGTAGTAATAGATTGCGGAAATGGTACCGCATCCGGCTTTGCCCCTGCTATAATCCGTTCGCTGGGCTGTGAAGTGATCGAACTCTTCTGTGAATCTGACCCATGTTTTCCCAATCATCATCCCGACCCGGTAAATCCTGATAATATGCTCCATCTGACAGCTAAAGTACAAGAGACATCTTCTGATTTAGGTATCGGCTTTGATGGAGACGGAGACCGTCTGGGAGTTGTTGACCCGGAGGGCAACATGATTTGGGGAGACTTGTTAATGATTTTATTCTGGCGTGAAATCCTGCCCCGTTATCCGGAAACTGAATGCATAGTGGAAGTCAAGTGCTCTCAGAGCCTGGTCGATGAGATCAAGAAACTTGGTGGCAAACCGATTTTTTATAAAACCGGCCATTCACTTATTAAAGATAAAATGAAAAAAACCGGCGCTGTTTTTACCGGGGAAATGTCAGGCCATATGTTTTTTGCCGATGATTATTATGGTTATGATGATGCAGTATATGCTGCAGCCCGCCTTCTGCAATTGCTTTCTTGCAGCGGACGCACAATAAC
Organism: Syntrophomonadaceae bacterium; assembly: GCA_035353375.1. Lineage (GTDB taxonomy): Bacteria > Bacillota > Syntrophomonadia > Syntrophomonadales > Syntrophomonadaceae > UBA1368. The sequence goes on along the minus strand of DAOPZM010000011.1, from coordinate 75,725 downwards.
TGAACATCTGGCGGATATTAACAAGTATTATTCCACTCCTGAAATACGAATACCCAGCAGTGATGAAGAAAAATTCAACATAGTTGCTGAAATATTAAAATTTTTCAATAGTAAATATCCTGTTATTGATATCGATGGTGCGCGGATCCTTTTCCCTCACGGCTGGGGGTTGGTAAGGGCATCCAACACCGGACCTGAATTGATAGTCCGCTGTGAAGGTGATTCTCCCCAGGCGCTTAATTGCATAAAAGATGAATTGTTTGCAGTTTTGCTCGAATCTGGCATAAAACTGCCATTTTGATGATATCAGGTATAATTTCCTTGCTTGTTGTACAAGAATAATATTTAAAGAACTTTTAAAAAGATATATAAAGGAGTGACAGGAAGAATTGACCATTATCAACCTGGGTACTTACCCGCCTAAACAATGCGGCATAGCTACTTTTTCCCAGGACCTGCGCAACAGCATTGAACAGTGCGGTAGAAAGGTCGAAGTTATTAGCATATCTGATAACAATGTACCCTGCCAATACGGTTCTGAGGTAAAATTAATTATTAAGCAGGAGGAAAAACAAGATTATTATCTTGCTGCCCAATATATTAACAAACATCACGATTCAAAACTGGTTATTATTCAACATGAATATGGAATTTATGGAGGCCTTGACGGAGAATATATTTTAGGTTTAGCTAAAAATCTGGCCAAACCGTATATAGTAATTACCCATACCGTTTTGCCTTCACCTAAAAGGCACCCCCAATCAGTGCTGCACCGTCTCTGTTCTGGTGCTGCTGCAGTTGTATGTATGACTAAGCGTTCTGCACGTTTGTTAAATGATATGTATGGTATTCCAGCCCATCTTATAAATGTAATTAGTCATGGAGTTCCTGAGTTCAGTCGGAATGATTCTGCTGAACTTAAACAAAAATATGGCTTGCAGGGCAGGACTGTTATAAGCACCTTTGGTCTGCTTGGCCCTGGCAAAGGCCTGGAAATGGGTATTAAAGCTTTAGTACCTCTGGTAAAACTTTATCCTGATATTCTCTATTTAATTCTAGGCCAGACTCATCCTGTGCTTCAAACCCGTGAAGGCGAGTCATACCGTCTGATGCTGGTTAATCTTGTTAATGAACTGAGCTTGCAGGGTAATGTGTGTTTTGTCAACAAATTTTTGGATGATGCTGAACTAAATGACTATTTAAACCTTACCGATATCTATCTTAGTCCATATCCCAACAAAGATCAGGCAGTCAGCGGCACTCTTGCTTTTGCAATGGGGGCCGGCAAAGCTATAGTTTCAACCGCTTATGCTTATGCGCTGGAAGTCCTGAATAATGGCCGGGGGCTTTTAGCCCTGGAAAATAATCCAGAGTATATATCAAGGCTTATAGCAAAAATAATTGCTAATCCTGCTTTAAAAAAGAGCCTGGGGGAAAATGCTTACCAGTTGGGTAAAACCTGGAGCTGGCCAAATATTGGCCGACAGTATTGCAACTTATTCGCGGCTTTGGATCGATCAGAACAGGAGGTGTCCCCGCTAAATTATGCAAGACTATAGACATTTCAGGCACATGACAGATCAAAACGGGATGCTGCAATTTTCTCTTTTGAGCACCCCGGATGCACATAGTGGTTATACTTTGGATGATAATGCCCGGGCTCTGATAGCAGCATTGTTAAATGGCTTTCCTGATAATGAAGCTTTGAATTTTGCCCGTTTTCTTTTTAATGCACAACAGGAGGATGGCAGTTGGTCAAATTTCTATTATAATAATACCTATTCATCCCGTTTTGATTCTGAGGACAGTATCGGCAGAGCAATTCTTGCCTGTGCTATTGGAATTGATTGTGATTTTGCGCCTGTACATCAACTTTGTTTAGAAATGCTTAAGAATAACGTTGCCAGGACGCTGCAATTTACGTCGCCAAGATCCATAGCTTATTCACTGATCGGCTTGTGCAAAGTAAACAACCGCGGTAAAAATAACTGGCAAAACCTGATCATAGACAGGCTATGCTGCAATTTACAGGCTCTTTATGATACCTGGCACGGTCCTGAATGGTTTTGGTATGAAAATTACCTTACCTATTGCAATGGTATTTTACCCCAGGCTATGCTGGCTGTTTATAATTATAACGGCAATAAAAAAGCCCTGAAGATCGGCCGTGATTCGCTGGACTTTCTAAGCAGCATTTTATTTCAGCCGGGCTATCTAAATATCATCGGTAATAATGGCTGGTATCAAAGGGGCGGAAAAATCCCTTTATTTGATCAGCAGCCGGTTGATGCTGCTTCTATAGTCTGCGCCCTTAACGAGGGCTACTTGGCCATTGGCAGCCGTGAATACATGGATATGGCACAAAAAGGCTATCTTTGGTATCATGGTGAAAATCTAAACTCTCAGAGTATGTATGATCCGCTTACCGGCGGTTGTTACGATGCTCTGACCCAGGAAGGCGTAAATCGGAATCAAGGCGCTGAAGCCGTATTATCACTTTTGCTCACTGAATTGGCTATTAGTCACAATCTGCAGATTAAAACAGAAAAAACTTCTTAGTGATTTCAATCGGCTTAAGATCTGCCTGGCTTCATGAATATATTCCTGTAACCCTTAAGTCACAAACTTTAATACCGATAAGATTCAGGAATCAAGTCTTTAAGTCTGGCAGAAGCCAGACCGATGCTGGTATCAGCTGCCCCATAATAGACTAATATTTCATCATCGTCATCCAAAATCTCCTTGTCAGTATTAGCTGCTGCACCACAGGTAAAAACCACATTAGGCACCCATGCCCCGTTTAAACCCACCTCATATTCTTCTTCAGGCTCCAGGACCGGGTTGGGAGAACGATAAATTATCTTTTGCGGATTATTTAAATCAACTAACAATACTCCTAAACGGTAGACATAATTATAATCAACTCCATGATAAATCAAAAGCCAACCATACCTGGTTTTTATCGGCTGAGCACCGGCACCGATTTTCAACGAATCCCACATTCGCCCGGGCCTGGGTCCGACAATTATAGCATGATTCTCGGTAAGCGGAAATTTAATTTCCTTCATATACGTAACCCAGATACTAGGTTCTATCCTATGATAAATGATATACTTGCCATTTATTTTTTCCGGGAATAAAATTGCGTCCTTATCCCAGATATTTTTAAAAGCCAGACCTTCCCTTCTCCAATTGCAATAGTCGCCGTTTTTAAGATCTTCAACACTGATAGAGGCTGCTGCTATTTGAGCAATATTACCATCATAAGCAGTATAAAGCATAAAAACCCTTTCCCCCACTATGACTAAACGGGGATCTTCGCAGCCCATTTTTTCTTCTGCAGTTTGAGGAGAGAAAATCGGCTCATTCAGCCGTTTCAAGACCTTATACCCATCAGTGATCGCCAGGCCGATACTGGAAACATCATCTTCCCCCACTGCCCGGTAAAACAGATATACTTTTTCTTCAATACGAAGTACACCGGGGTTTAACACATACTTTGATTCCCATTTGTTGCTTGCTAAAGGTTCCAGGATCGGATTATTCCTATAACGGTGTAAATGGCGGCTGGGTTCATTGGTAGTTTCCTGAATAACTACAGTAACATCCTTCGGGCTGGTCGGCAGGAGTGTATCCAATAAATCATGGTCTCTTTTGCCGGTCTGGATAAGCCGGAAAACAATTTGTAAAATTTCTTCCCGGTCATAGCCCAGCTCCTCGTAAAGCATCTCCAAAAAATCATGATTAAACCAGCGGCTTTCTACTGTAGTAGTTAGGGGAGTAGGAATTTTAACCCCACCCTTAAAGCTGTAACTGGCCCAACTCCAGGCGGTACAGGTCAAAAAAACTTCATTTTCCAGCATTTGCCCCAGGCCATAACTATCGGCCATCAATTTTAAAAGTTTAGCTAATTCACCCCGACCTTTTTCCTGTTGTATCCTGGCTGCGTTGTAAATCTTCTCTACCAGCAGACGATGATGATAGTTTTCAAAAATATTATGAGCAGAAAACAAATCTCCTTTGCGCTCGCCTAATATGGAATTTTTAATTTTAAGCCCGACATTCTTTCGTTCCAAAGCATTAAGGGAAAATAGTTGCGAATAGTGCTCCGCAACCGCCAGACGCCGTACCAGATTAGTAAAATATCTTAGTCTGGGATAATCACCACCCTGCCCCTTTCCCATAGGTTTTACCATAATACGGCCAGTTAAGAGATTTAAAAATGTAATTTTCCCTGCCGGTAAAGTGGTCGGATAGCGTTTATCGGTTAGAAACAAAGCTTTTATATCGACCCAGGTAAAGCTTTCCGGTTTTAAATTCTCCATCAACCAAATCAAATCGCGGTCACTGTAATTCATGCTTTCCGCCAGACCGGCATAACTGACAGCGTCGTAAGTATCCATGGAATCAACCAACTGGGCAGGTTTATAATATCCCAGAGGTATCAGCAAATTGACCGGCGGGAAGCGAATCAACATTTCGCGTAATAAATCTGCATTTAGTGTGTACATTTTATGTGGCCCGAAAAGTTCCATTAAACCATTAACAAACTGCCGAAGCCCACTTTCTGTAGTTAAATCACCAGGCAGCAGGCTGTTTAAACCTCTTTCCAGCTTTCCCATGAAGGACTGTACTGCGGCAATTATTTTTTCCGCATTGGCATCAGAGGCCAGACCTAAGCTTTCATTTATAAACTGGTTGAATTTCGTTTCATATCTTTTGCGCAATTCCTTAAAAATATTATCGGTATTTACCAGACGCCCGTCTTTGCCCACAATTTTTTTGGGGATAACGACAGGCTTGCCTGGCACATATTCCATATAGCCCAGCGGTATAATTGCGGGTTTTATTTTATCGTTTTCTGCCATCCACTGCCGGCTGAAATTTGGTTTAAGCTGCCAAAAGCAATTAGTCAGTCTATGTTTGACTGATTCCATTTTTCTGACCAGGAATGCATCTCTTTCAACATCCGAAGCACATGAAATACTGGCATTAAACTGCTGCATCTCCAGGACATAACTGGCTATCCGTCCGTTATAAAGTGCGGTTAAGAGATTAATATAATCCTTCCTGCCGGTTTTTTCTACCGTGAACGTATACTTTAACAACAGGAAAAACAGCGCATTTACCCACACTTCATCTTCCATATAAAAATCCTGTTCAGATAACACTGTAAGCTTTTCCAATTCCTTTATACCGTCAAAGTCTTCCATGATTGGGGAGTACTCCTTGAAACCACGTGTAAACCTATCCCGCAGCTGTTTGACTGAATAACTTATCAGATCTGGCCTTTTGATCTCACTGCGGGCTAAAATATCAGCTACTTTGACAACCAGCCGTTCCTGCAGCCATATAGCACTATCCCTTTTTAAAGCTTCAAAAATAATTAAACTATTGTCAGCAAAAACCTGATTACGCACTTCCAGGCTATGGGGTACGACCCTCCCTCCCATATTGACTTCGCAGATATTCTTGTTCCACACTATAGCCCGGGTAAGCAACCAAAAATCAATTCCTGCTCCCTGGATCGCCTCACCCCAAAAGCGTGCTTCGTGAGCCAGTTCCTCGATAAAATCATGGGAAATGGCATATATCCCCCCTAAAGGATCTCCCACCCGGACACCGTAAAAAGCTTCCAATACAGGAGCAGCCAGCATATGAGCAATACTGTCGATACCGGTGTGCCGTCTGAGGCTCCCCAGTACTAAATCATACTGGCCTTGAATAGGAGTAAACAAACTGTCAAGCCAGCTGTCTTCTATGCCTGGCCCATTTTCATTGGCCATCTTGGCACTGAACAATAATAAATCCGCATCCAGCTGCCTGCTTATTTCAATTATGGCCCGTACGCTGGTTCCCCTTCCACTGATTTCCGGAGGCAATAAGAACTGCAGATGCGGATGCTGCAAGTCAAGACCGTTTAACAGTTCAAGCGTCTTCCCGGCAGAATGGTCACCTGCACATACTATCAGCTGTCGTTTTCCCATCCAGGTTTTTAATACACGGTCAACGGAACAGAGTAATTCAGTTAAATGCTCACCTTCATCGATAAAAGGGATTCCTATAATCAGGTCATAATTCGTGAAATTGCTTATTTGCGGCATTATATCAAGGATAGTTTTATCAAAAATTTCCTCACGGTTTATTTGCATCAGCCTGGCTCCTCCTCAATAAAAATTAAAGAGTCTATCAATCATTATGCTCAATTTACCTGCATTATATTTAAAAGGTTTTTTATATATTATGAAGAAAAAAAAGAGAGATTCTTTTACCGAAATCTCTCTTTTATACTATTTATAAATTATGCTGTCAGTCTATCAATGTTTCCAGTTCGTCAACCAGCCGGCTGAAATATTTTAATGCTGCCTCGACCGGCTCAGGCGTATTCAAATCCACCCCCGCTTTTTGCAGAATGTTTATAGAGTAATCAGAACTCCCCGCTTGCAGGAAAGCCATATATCTGTCAAGTGCTGGTTTGCCTTCCTTAAGAAGCTGATCCTTCAAAGCAGTAGCAGCGGCAAATCCGGTAGCATATTTATAAACATAAAAAGCCGAATAGAAATGAGGGATCCGCGCCCATTCCAAATCGATTTCTTCGTCCAGTACCACCTCACCGCCGAAATAAAGTTTATTCAGTTCACGGTAGATACTGCTTAAAAGTTCTGGTGTTAAAGCCGCGCCGCGCTCCACGGTTTCATGAGTTATTTTTTCAAACTCAGCAAACATCGTCTGGCGGTACATGGTCCCTTTAAACTGCTCAAGATAGTGGTTTATCAGATAAATTCTATCTTCCTGCTTTTTACTATCTGCCAGCAAATGATCGATCAACAATGATTCATTAACGGTCGATGCCACTTCCGCCAAAAAAATGCTGTATTGGCTGTAAATATAAGGCTGCGCATGATTGGAATAAAAGCTGTGCATGGCATGGCCCAGTTCATGGGCCAGGGTAAATACGTCATCCAGCTTGTTATCATAATTCATAAGAATGAAGGGATGGGTATCATAACTGCCCCAGGAATAAGCCCCGCTCGTTTTGCCTTCTTTTTCATAAACATCGATCCAGCCGCCATTGAAGCCTTCCCCGATCTTATCTCCATATTCTTTCCCCAAGGGCTGCAGCCCCTTTGAAACCATATCCTTTGCCGTTTCATAAGCGATCTCCTGCGGTCTTTCCTTGACCAAAGGCGTATAAATGTCATACATATGCAATTCATCCAGGCCCAGAATTTTTTTGCGCAAGCGCAGGTATTTATACATCGGTTCCAGATTCTTGTGCACTGTGTCTATCAAATTTTTATATACAGCCGGAGAAATGTTGTCACTCTCCAGAGCCCCTGCCAATGCTGAAGGGTACTTTCGGGCCCGCGAATAGAATATATCTCTTTTTACGCTGGCGTTAACAGTTGCTCCCAGTGTATTTTTTAATTTCCCGTAAGAACTGTACAAGCTCTTGAATGCAGCCTTCCTTACTTCGCGGTCTGGACTTTCCATAAACCGCCCGAATTTCCCTTTGGTCATTTCTGTTTCCTGGCCGTTTTCATCCTTGATCGGCGGAAACTTTATATCAGCATTATTTAACATGCCAAAAATATTTTTCGAAGCAATGGAAAGCTCAGCAGTTTCTGCCAATAGTTTCTCTTCCGCCGGAGATAAAATATGTTGCTTCTGCCGGTTAAGTTCATCCAGATAATGAGTATAAACTTCAAGTTTTTTATTTTCCTTAAGGTATTTTTTAATTACTTCGTCCGGTATGCTTAAAATCTCTGGTACTATAAAAGCTGCGGCACTGCTGGCCTGCACTGCAAGGCTTTCTGCCCGGTCAAACAAAGACTGATAAAGTGAATTGGTATTGTCTTCGTCCTGGCGCATTTTCGCATAAACATAAACATTGTCTGCCTTCCGTTCCAGATTCTCCATTAAACTCAGAGCTTCAAAAAGCCCGGCATCTGACCCGCCTAATTTCCCCTGATAATTCGTCAAATCTATACTCATTTGCTGAACTTGCCTGTAATCCTCTTCCCACTTTTGCTCATCGTCATATATATCTTCCAATTGCCAGTGATAATATTTATCGTTTTCGCCCCATTGTTCTTTTGTGTTTTCCACTTTGTCTTATCCTCCTTATGCCAACTAAAATCATTATACCTGGTAATGAACCAGGCGCCTTACTATCTTTACCAATAATCAATAAAATATAAAGAAAAAGCGATGGCATTGTAATGCCCCCGCATTTTTACTTTAACAATGTTTTTATAAATAACTGATTCCCTGTTTCTCGTCTGCCTTTTTCTTAAGCAAATGAATGATCATTCCCACAGCTAAAACGAATATTCCGATTATATCAGTGGTAACGTTGGGATCAATCAGCAAAAGTCCGGCAGCCAAAAAACATAGCCGGTCGAGCCAGCCGGTCTTTGTATATATAAACCCAAATACAGCAGCTGATATCATTGTCATGCCAATAACAGAAGTAATCAGCAGCATCAATATCCTGGGTAATGTAACATCAATTAATAAAAGAGCTGGGGAAAGAACAAACATATAGGGAATAATAAAGGCAGCAATTGCCAGTTTGGACGCATTGACCCCCGTCATGAACGGATTGCTCCGGGCGATACCTGATCCGGCAAAAGCAGCCAGAGCTACAGGCGGGGTTATATCAGCTATTATGCCGAAATAGAAAACAAACAGATGCGCTGCCAAAACCGGTACTCCCAACTGGATAATAGCCGGTGCCGCAATAGTGGCAGTAATAATATAATTGGCGGTCGTAGGCACTCCCATGCCCAGTATTATTGAAGTAATCATCGTAAAAAATAAAGTTGGCAACAAGTACCCGCCGGCCAGATCGATCAAAACTGAGCCTAGTTTAAGACCCAATCCGGTCTTGGTAACCACCCCAATAATGATTCCAGCGCAAGCACAGGCAATTATTACCCCTAGGGCACTTCTGGCTCCATCAGCCAAGCCTTTGATAATATCTTTAACTGACATGCGGGTCGAAGCCCGTAACATGGAAGCAATTATCGTCAACGCAATCGCCCATAAAGCAGCCCTCATTGGAGTATAACCTGCTACCAGCAGATAGATGATAGCAATCAAAGGCAAGGCCAGATGTCCTTTTTCCAAAAGAAGTTTGCCGATTTTAGGCAATTGATCGCGAGGTATTCCCTTTAGCCCATTTTTTTTAGCCTCCAGATGAACTCCGATCATAATACCGGTAAAATACAGCACCGCAGGAATCGCTGCAGCCTTTACAATATCGATATAGGGTTTTCCTATCATCTCCGTCATTAAAAAGGCTGCCGCTCCCATTATAGGCGGCATCAATTGTCCTCCGGTTGATGCCGCTGCTTCGACAGCACCTGCAAACTCCGGTTTATAACCTAACTTTTTCATCATCGGTATGGTAAAACTGCCGGTTCCTACCACATTGGCCACGGAACTGCCAGAAACGGTACCCATCAAAGCGCTTGACAGTACTGCTACTTTAGCCGGTCCCCCTCTGGCCCATCCTGCAATAGAATTGGCAAGGTCGATAAAAAACTGCCCCAGACCGGATTTTTCCAGATAAGCTCCGAACAAAATAAACAGAAAAATAAAGGTGGCCGAAACCCCCAGCGGAATACCGAAGATACCTTCGGTAGTAAAATACAGGTGCTGGACCATCATTTGCGGACTGACGCCCCGGTGGGCAAAAGTCCCGGGAATATGCGGTCCTGCGAAAGCATAAACTAAAAACAATACCGCTATTGTAACAATAGGCCAGCCTACCACCCGTCGGGCGGCTTCCAGAACCAGAAAGACCCCTATAGAACCAATAATCATATCGTTCGGCGTCATAAGCCCGGCCCTCAAGACCAGTTCATGATAATTTGCCACAATATAAAGGGGCATAGCAGCAGCAATGAGAGCCAGGATTACATCTATCCAGTGCAGATGCTCCCGCGACCAGCTTTTGCGGCTGGGGAACAATAAATAAACCAGGGCCATGGCAAATGAAAGGTGTACCGCTCTTTGCATATGAGCGTCAAGTGAGCCGAATATTGCAGTATATAACTGAAACAGGGAAAAACTTATGGCTATCAGTCCTACGATCCAGCGAACCGGCCCTGCAAAAACACGAAAATCTGATTCCCGGTCGTACTGAGCCAGGAATTTCTGCATATTGATTTCTTCCTTTATTTCTCTATCGTCTGTTTCATTATTTATTTCTTCAATGTCAAGGTCTTTATGCTTCAAAGAGAACTCCCTTTCTTAATATGATATTGGATCAAATGTATCAATGTATATCTTTCCATTCTTACTTCTACGATTTGCCCGGCAGCAAAATAGTCACTGAAGGCAAACCTCTCCCCTCCGGCAATCAACGTATGCCTGGTAAAAGGGAGGAAAATGAAGGGGACTCTATCAAAATACCGTTCAATTCCTGAGAGGTAATAAACACCCTGATCGTTCACGAGTTGACCTTCCTCGGGTAAAAAAGGAGTCCCAACTCCTAAAGACCTGAATTCTGTCCCGGTAAGCTTTATTTTATTATCCGGTGCAGGAATAAAATTTTCCTGCACCGGCGTCTTGTTAACTGAATGCATATATTCAACAGTAAACTCTTTTTCTTGCCACAGCGGCACCAGTAACCTGATAGTTCCATTTTGCTCACTCAATACTACCGTCGGAACACTTATTAATAATAGCAGAACTATTATTAATATGGCTACCCCAGTTACTATATACCACTGCCTTGAAATCATGGCCTTTTCCCTTAATTCTTATTCATTAAAATATTTTTCTGCTCCCGGATGCATTGGTACAGACATACCTTCCTTGGCTGTTTCCGGAACAATAAGTGCTCCGACTGCATGAGCGGCCTTCAGTGTATCCAGGTTGCTATAAATAGCTTTGGTAATATCATAAGCCAGTTGCTCATCCATATCATCTGTAACGACCAGCATAGCTTTTACGGCCAGCGTATTGACATCTTCAGCCTGATTCTGATAAGTTCCGGCTGGTATAACGATCTTAGTATAGAATGGGTAATCAGCAATCAGTTTGTCAGCTGTTGCGTCAGCTACAGGAATCAATACCACATCATGCTGAGCTGCCAGATCCTGGATAGCAGCGGTCGGGAATCCTGCGGTTATGAAACCGGCATCTATATTGCCATCTTTCAAACCATTCGCAGCTTCAGCAAAAGACAGATATTGCTCGTCAATATCATCATAGGTAATACCTTCAGCAGCCATTATCTGGCGTGCATTAGCCTCAACACCGCTGCCGGCTGCGCCTACAGCAACCTTTTTGCCTTTAAGGTCAGCAACCGATGTAATATTATTGTCTTTCAGAGTTATAAGCTGGCAGGTTTCAGGGTATATGGTAGCCAGCGCTTTAAGCCCGGCAACTTTTTGGTCTTTAAACATTTCTTCGCCTTTATCAGCGTAATAAGTAATATCGTTCTGAACAAAAGCAATCTGCACATTACCTTCTTTAAGCAGGTTGATATTGGCAACTGAGGCCCCTGTTGACTCAGCAGTGGCATTGACCCCTTCGACATTCTTGTTAAGTATTTCAGCTATAGCTCCTCCCAGAGGATAATATGTTCCTGCTGTACCGCCGGTAGCAATATTGATAAATGTAGTATCTACCTTGGGCTGTGCATTATCTGCGTCTTTTTCTGTTGTCCCTCCGCCACAGCCGGCTAAAGCCAAAGCCAGCAACGCTGTAATAAGTAATATGGCTAATCCCTGTTTACGATGTTTAAGCATTTATAAACCTCCTGTCAAAATTATTAAACTCTTACATTTCCTACTCCTGCCCCTCCTTTTTAGAATTTTTTTACATGCTTATATATATTGTACAAAGCGAAGAAAATATCCTGCCAGATTGCCACTAAAAATCATTAAACATTGCCGTTATCCGCGCAGCGACGGGGCTTAAGCCAATAACACGGAAGCCTCTTTTTTTGTACTGCGATTAATTATATAATTATTATCGTATAAACAATAAGGAGGTTTACAAAATTGGGTTCTTCTTTTTTTAATAGAGTATTAATCGCAGTTGATGATTCCGACCAATCCACCCGGGCTGTTGATATGGCCGTCAGGATGGCTGAATCTTCAATAATCAGTTCTGCAGTATTATTCAATGTCTATGACAGCGGCAGTGTTGATGTAACTAAATTACACAGCGCAGAAAAACTTGATAAATTAAAAGCAGCTTCACTGGCCTTGTTACAAGAGTATGAAAAATCCTTCACATCAAAAGGTATCAGTTGTCAAGTGAAAAGTGCCGGTGGGGAACCTTCCCAGCTTATTCTGGATCTGATTGAAGACAGTGGTGATTTTGATCTGATAATTATCGGCAGCCGTAAATTGAATAAGTTTCAGGAAATCACCTTACGCAGTGTGTCAGATAAAGTAACCCGCCTGGTCAATGTTCCGGTCCTGATAATAAAATAGTTTTTAATCAAGGCCGGGTTTTTCCTGCCTTGATTTATTTGAAAATTGTAACTGGATGTTATAATTTTGTTAACACTCACAAAGAAAAGGAATATTTAAAATGCAGGTTTTAAATCATATCGGACTGGCAGTAACAGATATAAACCGTTCCGCTGAATTTTATTGCGACTGCCTGGATTTTGTAATTGGAGAACAATTCAGCGGAAAGGATTTAAAAATACTATTGCTGCACAACGGTGCTACTGTTCTCGAACTGCTTCAGAAACAAAATGACCCTCTTGCGCCGCGCTGCTCAGGAGTATGGGATCATATAACCTTTCAGGTGGATGATATCGACGCTATGTATAGAAAACTTCAGACAAAAAATGTTGAATTGCTGGACAAGGAACCGCGCCTGTCAGTTTTCGGCAAACGGATTCTCTTTTTTGCCGGTCCCGACGGGGAACGTATTGAACTGCTGGAAAAATAGGATTCAGGAGAAGCTATATATTATGAAGATACTTATAGCTCCAGATTCATTTAAAGGAGCCCTTTCGGCTTTTGATGCTGCCGCTGCAATTGCAAAAGGGATCAAAGATGTCGACCCTGAAGCAGAAATAATAAAAATCCCTTTGGCTGATGGCGGCGAAGGAACCGTTGAGTCCTTAACTGCAGCAACCGGCGGTACGCTCATACCGGTTAAAGTCAAAGACCCTCTCTTAAGAGACATCACGGCCAGTTTCGGGATTTTAGGAGACAGGAATACTGCCGTTATTGAGATTTCAGCTGCTTCCGGACTGGCTTTGCTTACTGAAGCCGAGCATAATCCTCTGCTGACATCAACTTATGGCACCGGCCAGCTTATAAAAGCTGCTTTGGACAGCGGCTGCAAAAATATAATTATCGGACTGGGAGGCAGTGCCACCAATGATGGCGGTCTGGGTATGTTAAGTGCCCTGGGGGCAAAATTCTATACTGATAATGGACATGACAGCAGTATTGGAGGCCAGGGCTTGATAAACCTGGCCGCCATTGATTTGTCCGGACTGGATAAAAGAATTGCCTCTGTACATTTTATAGCTGCCTGTGATGTAAAAAATCCTCTTACCGGCCCTGAAGGGTCGACTTATATATTTGGTCCGCAAAAAGGTGCTGATAAATCCATGCTTGATTTACTTGATAAAAATATGGCAAGATACGCTAAAATGGCCGAAACTTTGACTGGTATCAAAGTTGATGAAATGCCGGGGGCAGGAGCTGCAGGTGGTTTGGGAGCTGCGGCATTTGCTTTTTTGGGGGCTGAAATGCAAAGCGGTATCGAACTGGTAATGCATACTGTTCAGTTGGAAAAACAATTGGCCGGAGTTGATCTGGTTTTTACCGGGGAAGGCCGGATCGACGCCCAGACTTCCTTTGGGAAAGCTCTTTGGGGGTTGGCCGGGTTAGCACAAAAATACGGTATCCCGGTTATTGCCTTAACAGGAAGCATCGGTACTGGTATTGAAGTTCTTTATAAAAATGGTTTTACCGGAATTTTTGCTATCGCAGACAGGCCTATGACCCTGGAGCAATCCATGCTGCAAAGCTCATCATTATTGGAATCTGCCGCCAGGCGAATTTTTCTGCTGCTGGATTCTTTGTATAAAAGATTATGAAAAGACATAATAAATAGTTTATAAATGTATATTGGAAAGGGGGTCAGCGCAATGACTAAAAATATCCGTTATGACGAATTTATGCAGGAAACTTTGGCCCAACTGCCCCGGGGAGCATTCTTATCGGTAAAGGCTGACGATAAGATCAATACCATGACCATAGGATGGGGATTGATCGGTTTTATCTGGAAAATGCCGGTCATAATGGTAGCGGTCCGTCCCTCCCGCTATACTTTTGAATTGATGGAAAAAGCCGATAATTTTTCGGTCAGCTTTCCTCATTACGGCGATCTAAAACAACCTCTGGCCAAGGCTGGTCAACTTTCAGGCAGGGATATAGATAAATTTGCAGTATTTGATATTACCCCCCAAGCAGGAACAGTGATCAGCAGTCCCTCGATAGCTGAATGCAATCTGGTGTATGAATGTGAGTTGATCTACAAACATCCCCTGGATCCTGCCCTGCTGAATTCAGAGATTAAAACCTCCTGCTATGCTGAAAACGATTACCATACTCTTTACTTTGGTAAAATTGCCGCCGCCTATCTTAATGAATAAAAAGAATTAAAAAAGGCCGGTTCTATTTTTTACTGCAATCGCAGCAAATCAGTCCAGTCTTTTTTTAAAAAATCTCTTGTTAAAAAATTATACCTTCAATTAGTCAACTCTGGTTTCCTAAGGTGCAGTTACCGGCACAGTCTCTTCTGCCAAATCTGTCGGCAGTTCACTGGGGTCGGTTATAATGATTTCGGGTTCATCTTCAGCATCATATCCAAGCTCAGATGTAGCTCCCTGATCCTCCGTTTCTGTCAATTCACCATTCTGATTATCTGTTGTTTCCTCGTTTGCTTCACCGATAATTTCTCCTTCCGCGGAAGGCTCTGTTTGTTCAGTATCTGTTTCACTTCCTGTATCGGTTTTTACCTGGGTATAGGTCTGCTGTGGCGGATCCTGCGCAACTTCAAATTCTTTACCGGCCAGCAAATCCTTCACTATACCATTGGCAATATCTTCATCTGCTACCCAGTAACTGGCGCCGCTATTTGGATCGGTATACGAGTAACCAGGCAAAGTCTGGGTTATAATTTTACCCTGATCAAAATCTTTTGCTGTTTCGGCCAGGTAGAGCATATCTTTCATTGGTATATTGGTATGTACGTTTTTAATGATCTCTGGAAGTAGTTGAGGTAGTTTCAATACTGCTTTGGTAGAAAACATTTCATCAGCCAATGCTTTTATAAACTGCTGCTGCCTGCCGGTTCTGCCGATATCGGCTGTCGGTCCTCCCCGATAGCGGACAAAACGCAAGGCATCCTGCCCATTAAGAACCTGTGATCCTTTGGATAAATTAATAGCCAAATCAGGGTCAGGATCATAATGCTTCATATCAGAAGGCACATCAATATTTACCCCGCCAAGAATATCGATGATTTTAGCAAAACCGCCGAAATTAGTAGTAACATAGTAGTCAACTTTCAGGTCCAGCAATTCTCCGACGGCCTGCATTGCTGCTTCCGGTCCCTCCAGATAATTGACACTGTTGATTTTGTTATAGCGGTTATTGCCGGTTTCCACTCTGGTGTCACGGGGAATCCATACCATAGCTATATCTTTGCTTTTCTTGTCAATACTGACTAAAATCATGGTGTCGCTGCGTGAATTCTCTTCTGCATTCTGCGCATCAATACCCATCACCAGAATATTATAAGATTTGCCAAGACCCAAACTTAATGTATCACTTATGCCTCCAGTCTTTATAATACCGCCCGCGATAAGCCCCAGGCCAAAGGTTACAAGAAATACTACAGCTGCCGCAGCTATATTAAAGCCCTTTCCTTTCATTCTCTTCATTTACTTATCCTTCTCTCCTGCTTTAAAATGTACCAAGATTCTTTCCATCAGTTGATCTAACCCTTTGCCGTTTTGGGCTGATATATAAATATTTTCACTGCCGTTTAATTCTCCCTCCACTAAGTCAATTTTATTGAATACCAGCAAAGTATCTGTTTTATCGGCTCCCAATTCCTGCAAGATCTTCTCTGCGGCCTCGATCTTATCCATATAATTGGCATCAGCGATGTCAACTACATGCAGGATAAGATCTGCTTCTGCTGTTTCTTCAAAAGTAGATTTAAAGGCAGCTGTCAAATTATGCGGCATGTTTTGAATAAACCCGACAGTATCCGTTATCAGAATTTCCTGTCCGTCAGTCCACCGTATCCTGCGGGTGGTAGTATCCAGAGTCTGAAACAGCCTGCTGTCAGCTTCCACTTGCTCCTGTCCGCTGGTATGTCCTCTGCTGCAAAGAGCATTAAAAAGACTCGATTTGCCGGCATTAGTATATCCCACCAAAGAAACCGTCCTGATCCCTGAACGTTCCCGTTGTTTGCGGTGCAAGCTCCGTGTCTTCTGAATTTTTTCAATTTGCCGTTTAATATCATCAATACGGCCGCGTATATAACGGCGGTCCATTTCCAACTTTTGTTCGCCGGCACCCCGGGTCCCAATCCCGGCGCCAAGGCGGCTCATTTCTTTTCCTTTGCCAGTCAGCCGCGGCAGCCGGTACTCCAGACTGGCCAGTTCGACTTGCAGCCTGCCTTCATGGGAACGGGCACGCTGGCTGAATATATCCAGGATCAGACTGGTTCGATCCACAATTTTTACTTCCAGGATTTTCTGAAGATTCCGCATCTGTACCGGGGAAAGCTCCCGGTCAAAAATAACTAAATCAGGTTCATACTCCGTAATCAAGTGTTTTAATTCCTCAATTTTACCTTTACCCAGATAAGTTACTCCCTGAATACGCTCGCGGGACTGGATCAGAATAACTTCAGCTTTGGCCCCGGCAGCCTCTGCCAATGCTTCCATCTCTGCCTGGTAATTATGAAAATCATTTTCGCAGTCTTTTTTCAGCTTAAGTAAGACCAATATGGCCCGTTCCGCTTTTTTATCCACCGATAACCTCGTCATTATTTGATATTATTTTATATCATATACGAATATATCACTAAATTCTGTCCCGGTCATTAACTCAATTAATTTTTAATTATTTGTTAACTTTCAATGGCATAATCCTTTATTGATTATCCTGGTTATTATATATTCACAAGTCGAATCATGATTTGCCTCATTGCACACGACTTCTCCTGCCAAAACCAAGTTTTTATCTAATATGTTGGTCGGTCCTCCTGAATTTTGAAGAATATCTGAATTTCATACATATGCTAAACCATTTGCCGGCTGCTGTCTTGTTTTTTTGATAAATGATCCTGAATATTTCTGCAGCCAGGTTATGCTTAATATATGCAAGATATGAATTAAATAAAGTAATATTTCGCTTCCTTTCAGCTGGTGAAAGCAAAATACTTTTTAAAAGCAGTTTCTTTTTGGTAGGTATAAAGCATACATTATCGCTTATAGATGCCACTCCCGCAAGATTTTCCCGGCAGGCACTGCGCAAAATCAGCTGGGGAAAATTCACCCCCGCCTCCATTGAATGGTTTACTGAAGCCCAAAAACGCGGGTTGCATTCCAGCGTTTTTATCGACTGGTCTCTTGCGTCTATTCTCAGGTCAAAATGAGCAACACCTGAATGACCAACCGGCTGCAGAATATTGCTGCATACAGCCAGAATTTCATCATTACGGCAAAATTCCAGGCCCAAATCAACATGTTCCTGGATGGTCCAGGCTTTTATTTCTCCTTCTATGGAAAAAACACTGCAGTCTATGTCCCGTCCAGGTATATATTCCTGTAATATAACCGGAAGTTGAAGGTCTTCTATTTGCCCGGTAAATTCCTGCCAGCTCTGGTGGTAAATAATACCGGTGCCGCCGGTTTGCTGCAGCGGTTTGGTCAGGGCAGGAAATTTAAAATTTTTAACTTTCGAAATGTCTTTGTCATTTATAAACATCGTTTCCGGTGATGGCTGTTTAAGCCTAAGCAAGAGCTGGTAAAAACTCCATTTGTTATCCAATTGTTGAATCAATTTATGACTGGAAACCGGTGCAATATTAATAATTTCTTTTAATTCCTGCTGGTTCCGGCTTACAAATACTATGCTCCTGGTATCTGCCGGCATAAGCACATCACAGGCATGAGCCCGGCTTAAATTCTTTATGACTGCAACCAGCTCATGGCCGGATATAAATAATTCTTCACCCGCTTCATAGAATATTTCACAAAAAGAAAACAGCGCGATTCCGCGTGTCGATTCCGGACCGATCATAATTATCCTGTGTCCTTCTTTTTCCAGGCATTGGGCAGTACTCACAGCTATGGTATAATCATTGGAAAGCAGCAAGACATTCATAAAGAACACCCCAAATTCTATTAATAGTACAAAATTACTCTTACAAGAAAGATTTTATATGTTTCCTTTGAATTGCACAACGGGCATGAGAATGAGTGCTTGCTCCCATACATTTATTACGCTATATTTATCTAATAAGGAGAGGTGACTATAATGAAGGATTCTTCAGGGTTTGATTTGGATAATACCATTATGGGTACTCTTAACATAGAGATAACCGATTATACCCGGGAGCGGGTCGTAGCTACCATGCCGGTAACCCCCAGGGCTCATCAGCCTTTTGGATTGTTACATGGAGGAGTTTCGGTGGTGATTGCTGAGACGGTCGCTTCCGCCGGCAGTTATCAGTATATCGATGCTGACAGACAGAGAGCCGTAGGCCTGGAGATAAACGCCAACCATATCCGCAGTGTAAGTGACGGCATTGTTACTGCCATAGGTACCCCTGTTCATGTTGGCCGCCGAACCATTGTCTGGGATATCCGTATATATGATGAAGCGGAAAAGCTGGTTTGCATTTCCCGCTGCACTATGTCAATTATTGATGTATAGTATTTAAATCTTATTGCCCATACTTACGGCTATTATTCTTGCAGCCTGTCTGACATCTTCGATGCATTCATTCAATCTCTGCTTAAGGATCACTGCAGCAGATCCGGAAACACTTATCGCCGCAATAACCTGATCGGCGGAGCCAAAAATGGGGGCCGCCACACAGCCGATTCCCTGCACGGTCTCTTCACGATCCAATGCATAGCCGCATTCCCGTATTTTCCGCAATTCTTCTCGCAACTGCCCGGGGTCAGTGATAGTATTGGGAGTATACGATACCAGGTTTTCGAACTGCAGATATTCTTCAATTTGTGTTTGAGACTGCCAGGCCAGCAAAGCTTTGCCAACTCCTGTACAATACGCCGCTATTCCCGCCCCGGTACGCGGGAAAATAATATTGCTGGTACCGGCTTTATTGCCTATTACAAAAACCGCCATATGTCCGGCATAGATAGCTATATGCACTGACTGTTTATATTTGCCCGCCAGCATTTTGACTTGAGGCTCGGCTACAGTGCCCAGGCGGGCACTGGTCTGATAAGTCATGCCCAGTTCAAATACTCTGAATCCCAGCCGGTACTTGCCGCTTTCTGTTATCTCCACATAGTGATACTCTTCCAGCGTCTTGACCAAACCATGTACGGTACTCTTTGACAAGCCTAACTCCTGGCTTATTTCCGTAATACCCCATATTTCTTTATGACTATTAAAAAGATCCAGGATGGTAAGAGCCCGCGAAAGCGATCTGCTCACTGATCTTCCTCCTAAAAAATATTCCCCGCGCACATCGTAATAACTATTTAAGAACCGCTCCTTCTGATGCTGAACAAACCAGCCTGGCATAACGGGTCAGCCATCCTTTGTTTACAGTCGGAGCCTTTGGTATCAAGGTTTCCCTTCTTCTGGCCATTAATTCCTCATCAACCATTAAATTCAGTGCCCTTTGGGGAATGTCAATTTCAATTATGTCACCGTCTTCTACCAAAGCAATCGGTCCCCCTGCGGATGCTTCCGGACATACATGCCCAACTGACCCTCCGCGGGTAGCTCCTGAAAACCTGCCATCAGTTACCAGCGCTACATCCTTCTCCAAACCCAGGCCTGCCAGAAGCGCAGTTACAGCAATCATCTCCTGCATGCCTGGTCCGCCCTGCGGTCCTTCATATCTTATCACTATGACATCGCCTTTTTCTATCTGGCCGCATGCAACTGCATTTTGTGCTTCTTTTTCAGAATCAAACACCTTGGCCGGCCCGCGGTGATAAAACATTCCGGGATCAACTGCCGCAGATTTAATCACTGATCCTTGCGGGGCCAGACTGCCCCAAAGTATTGCAAGGCCTCCCTCATTGCTGTATGGGTTATCCAACGGTCTGATAATATCACTGTTGATGACTTTGATTCCCTTTACATTCTCGGCAAGAGTCTTTCCGGTAACAGTATTCATATTACCATCAATCAGGCCGCCGTCAATAGCCATTTTTATAAGGGCTGACATACCTCCGCTGCTGTCCAGGTCCTGCAGATGATATGGCCCGGAAGGAGAAATATGGCAGACATTAGGCGTTTTTTTGCCTATTTCATCAATTTGCCTGATCTTTATTTCAATTCCCAGTTCATTGGCA
The DNA here is from genome assembly GCA_035353375.1 of Syntrophomonadaceae bacterium. Lineage (GTDB taxonomy): Bacteria > Bacillota > Syntrophomonadia > Syntrophomonadales > Syntrophomonadaceae > UBA1368. The sequence goes on along the minus strand of DAOPZM010000011.1, from coordinate 55,144 downwards.
ATGGCCGGCAGATGCAGAACCGTATTGGTTGAACAGCCGATCATCATATCCAGAGTTAAAGCATTGATCAATGTCTGTTCAGTAATAATATCAGATGGTTTTAAATCTGCATAAAACATTTCTACAATTCGTTCTCCGGTCTTTTTCGCCAGGCGCAGCCGGGCTGAATTAACCGCAGGTATGGTTCCATTGCCCGGTAAAGCCATACCTAATATTTCAGTCATACAATTCATGGAATTGGCAGTAAACATTCCCGAGCAAGCCCCACAGCCGGGGCAGGCATAGTCTTCCATTTCCAAAAATTCCTCAGGAGTTATTTTCCCTGCTATCATTTCACCGATAGCTTCGCCAATATTGATTATGCTGATATTCTTCCCGTTAAAATTCCCTGCCATCATAGGTCCGCCGGAAATAATTATACTCGGTATGTTTAAACGGGCAGCGCCCATAAGCATTCCCGGTACGATTTTATCGCAGCTTGCCACTAATACCAGAGCATCAAAACAGTGGGCCTGACTTACCGACTCAACTGAGTCAGCAATTAATTCACGGGTAGGCAATGAGTATTTCATACCTGGATTACCGCAAGTCATTCCATCGCACACCCCAATAGCCGGAAATATCATGGGATTGCCACCGGCGCTCCATATTCCTGCTGCTACTGCATCAGTAATATTGTTTAAATTCATATGGCCGGGGATTATTGTGTTAAATGAATTACATATGCCAATCCAGGGTTTTTTGATGTCTTCGCTGCTCATTCCCAAAGCTTTCATCAAAGACCTGGCACTGGTACGCGCAATACCATCCTTTAAAACATCACTTCTCATATGCTTTGTCTCCTCCCCATATTTCAAATATTAAACTTCCCTGTCCCCCCAGAGTTTATCTATAGGTAAAGACATTGCATAACCCTGCTCCTTTAGATTTGAAAAACCGGGGCAGAAGTTTCTTGAACTTCTGCCCCAAGTTTCTAAAGGCCATAAGCTCTGGCCAGTATTTTGATAGGATGGGTTACTTCCCGGTCTTTTACCTGGAAACCGATATAGAACCGGCACACCGGGCATTGTGTCAAGACCGCATCCGCTTCAGTATTATTTATATCTTCCAATCTTTTGTCCCTTATCTTTCCCGCTTCTTCCCGATGTTCCATAAAATATGTCCCGGCCCCGCCGCAGCACAGTTCAGGATTATCCAACTCCCTGAGTTCGGCATTAGGTATCTGAGCCAATAACTGCCGCGGAGCGTCTTTGACAGTAGGCGACCAGCCCCGGTGACAAGGGACATGATAACTCCATTTGATGTTGAGCTGTCCGGGCTTTACCTCCAGGCCCTGATTCTGCAGATAATCAGTGACCTCCCACATTTTAGCCGTCACGGCCGCAATTTGCTCCTGCAGCGGATCATCATCCGCAAAACATTTTGCAGCTTTCTCTTTGAACATCATTCCGCAGGAAGTGCAGTCTGTTACTATTGCATCCACATCCAGCCCGGCAAATAATTTAATATTATTTTTCACCATTGTCCGGGCACCTTCCAGGTCGCCCTCGCCAAGGGGCGGGATACCGCAGCACACCTGTCCTGCCGGAATGATTACTTCTATTCCGTTATGATTCAGGACTTTGACAACCGCTTCACCAGTGTCAGGGAAAATATAATTAGTTCCGCAACCCACAAAATACGCAACCCGCTTTTTAACTTCTCCGGCAGGAGAATAAGTGCCGGAATACATTTTATCGAATGACTTGCTGGCCAGTCGGGGCATTTCTTTGTTTGCTATCCCCATTTTTTGTACAATAGCACCAGCTTTGCCCAATGCGCCGGTAAGTCCCCTCTGGGTCAGCATTTTGCCCATTACAAACTGTTTCAGGCCGCCGCTGTCTTGTCTGGCTTTTATCCTGGCAGCAATAATAATATCAACAACCGGCAGTTTGCTGGAACAGGTCTGGCTGCAATTGGTACACAAAAGGCAAAGATCCAGTATCTCTTGTGCCCGTTTGCTGTATGGCATTCGTTCGTGCATTAGTGTTTCCTTGATCAAAAGCAGGCGATTCTTGGCCAAATAACTTTCACTCCGCTCTGCCAGATATGATGGGCAGGTCGCTTGGCAATAGCTGCAATGAGAACATTTTTCAATTATATTTTCATAGTCTTCCAGTCTAAACATTACCGCCACCACCTTCCAGCCATAATTTACCGGGATTCATTATCCCCTTGGGGTCAAAGGCCTGTTTGATCCTTTTCATCAGTTCTATCTGTATGTCACCAAGCTCCCAGGATAAATACCTGGCTTTATGAATCCCGATCCCATGTTCACCGGAAATAGTACCTCCCATATCCAACCCGGCACGGGTCAGTCTGTCAATAGCAATTTCTGCTTTCGCCAGGAGTTCCGGCGTTACCTGCGAGAATAAAACCGAGGGATGCATATTACCATCCCCGGCATGGCCTGCCAATCCGATCATAACCCCTTCTTCTGCAGCAATAGCCTGTACGGCCCTTACCAGATCAGGCAGTTTGTTGCGAGGTACAGTAATATCTTCGGTAGTAGCCCTTTGAAAAATAGTCTGAATAAGCGGATAAACATTGGCCCGTGCCGTCCAGTAAGTCTGTGCAGCTTTTTTGTCTTCAATCAGCCTTACTTCCTTAGCTTTCATATCATGGCAGATTTCGGTGACTAATTTTGCTTCATACTCAACCTGGGATTCGGTCCCGTCAAAATACATAAACAGATATCCTTCACCGTCAGTTGGCAAAGGCGGGGAAAAGAAATTATTCATTACTGTAATAGCCAGTTTGATCATGAATTCTATCATCCCGGGTATTGCTCCCCGGGCAATTATCTCTGCAACTATTTCCGCTGCTTGTTCAAGGGATTCACAGACAACCACGATAGTACGGTTAGCTTCTGGTAATGGCAGGAGACGAAGATTGACCCCGGTTATAACCCCCAGTGTGCCTTCCGAGCCGGTCATCAGGTGAGTAATATCATACCCTACCGATTGTTTGACAAATTTACCTCCCGGGTTAATAATCGAACCATCCGGCAGTACAACTTCCAATCCGGTTACATAGTTGCCGGTAGTCCCGTATTTAACTCCTCTGGGGCCTCCTGCCCGGGTGGCAACGTTCCCTCCAATGGTGCAGACACTGGCACTCTGGGGGTCAGGTGGATAAAACAATTTCTGTTTTTCCAACTGATCCTGAAACTTCTTCAGTACGACTCCCGCTTCCACTTTGGCAGTCATATTATTTTTGGCTATTTCCAGGATATGGTCCATGCGCTTTAGATCCATAACAATTCCGCCATGGACCGGTGTACAGCCGCCAGCCAGTCCGCTGCCGGCGCCCCGGGGCGTAACCGGTATTTCCCTGGTAAAAGCATATTTCATAACTTTTGATACATCTTCGGTAGTTTGCGGTAATACAACTGCATCCGGTATGCGGCTTTTAAAATAATGAGTGGCATCGTTAGCATAAGCCAGCATTTCTTCTGTTTGAGACAAAACCAGTGCAGACCCTAATAAACCCGTCAGGTCTTTAACCAAGCCTTGCATATCAGTCCCCCCTTTTTTTAAAATACTTCTTCTGCCGTCTGCTATTTATTTATATGTTCATAGCCGATTTTAAATACTTTACGGTTGAGCTCCAGGGCATTACTGTTAAAGCGCTGTTCCATTACTCTGTCATAATCATCAGCTGTCAGCGGCACCTGGGGCAATGCAGTCAGGGCCCCCATCAGCAGGATATTGGTAGCCTGACTATTGCCGGCTTCAACTGCCAGTTTGGTTGCTTCAATCACCTTTACCTCGCCGCTGAGTTTTTTCAGTTCTGCTTCTATTGCTTCCATGGGGGGATAAACTGCTTCCCCGATCAAAACTCCCAGCGGATAATTGGGACGGGAATCAGTTATTATCAGAGTGGTTTTATTGGCATAATCACGGGCAACGCGTAAAGTGTCGGTGGGCTCAAAAGAAACGATGATATCAGCCTGCCCCAGCGGAATTAAAACCCCGTACTCGGCAGCAGCTGAAATCCTTACATGACTCATTACCGACCCGCCTCGCTGCGAGGCTCCATATGTTTCACCCACTGTAGTAAAATAACCTTTTTCCACCAGGGCCGAAGCCAGGAGCTCAGTAGCTAAAATGTTTCCCTGTCCTCCAACTCCGCAAATAATAATATTAAGCGGGTCTTTAACCAGTTCTTTACTCATCAGCTCCGCCCCCCTCAATCTTAATTGCACCTGCCGGGCAAAGACTTGCACAAACCCCGCAGCCAACGCACACAACTTCATCTATCTTAGCCCTGCCTGCCTCATAGTCCCATATGTTGCCCGGGCAGCCCCAGATCCGGCTACAGAACCTGCCGCAGCCGCATTCATCTCCCCGGCATAAATCCTGGTCGACCCATACCCGCGGTTTTTTACGTTTGCGTACTGCCAGAGTAGCGCATTCCTGTTTAAGGATCAGGACTTTGAGCCCCGGTTGTTTAAGCAGCTTATATACAATTTCAGTTGTACCCGAAATATCAAAAGGATCTGCTACTGTTACCTGGCATCCTATAGCTTCGGCTACTTTCTGGATGGAAATAGGTTCAGCCGCTTTGCCCATAGCAGTCAGCCCAATCCCGGGATGAGGCTGAAAACCAGTCATAGCCGTAGCTGAATTATCCAGTACCACAAACAGCATATTGGAATCATGATATTTTGCATTGACCAGACCAGGTATACAGGAATGGAAGAAAGTTGAATCTCCTGCCAGCGCCAATACCGGCTGCTTAAAGCCAAAACGTGTCAACTGGCCCATTCCTTCAGCCGCATTAATACCGCCGCCCATGCAACAGAGGAAATTATACAGATAATGGCCGGCCCGCTGTCCTCCCATGGTATAACATCCAATATCCCCCATTACTACTCCCTGACCTTCATGAATACGCAAAGTCTGTTTAAGCAGGAAGAAAGACGCCCGATGAGGACAGCCAGCACAGAAAGTCAGTTCCCTGGCCGGCAATGGTGTAGCTTCCTCCGGCGGTATCACTGCAACTTCAGGTCCGGTAAAAACTTTACCGGTCAAGCTGGCCAGAATATTTCTTACAATGTCTGGATTAAGTTCCCCGTTGCGGGGTAGGGTCTTCTGCCCGCAGCGTCCAAGCAATTCAATATTTAATTCGGGATGATAAGCGATGATGCCGGCGATGTTCTGCTCTAGGAAGGGGTCAACTTCCTCAACCACCAACACTTTGTTAGTATTAAGCAGATGTTTGACAATAAATTTTTCCGGCAGCGGATAAGTTGTGCCGATTTTAAGAATACCGACTTTTTCATTAAGTCCCAGGGCTTCAACAGCTTCACTGCTGTACAGCCAGCCGGTTCCGCAGGTAATAATTATGATCTCAGGTGCCTCCGGTCCTTTATACCAGTTAAAAGGAGATTCTTCAAAAATTTCCTGAGCCTGATCAAGTTTGGCGATTTGCGCGTCTTTAAACCAATTGATAGCTACCATGCGGTCCCATTCGCCAATCGTCACCGGATTTGGTTTTTCCGCCAGCATTTGCCCCAGGGTCACAGTGCTGCGGCCATGATTGATACGCGTTACCGTTCGCACCATAACCAGCTGCTGCAGCTGTTCTGAAAGTTCATAGCCCCACTTCACCATGTCTTTGGCTTCCTGGATATTAGCCGGTTCCAGCATTGGTAAAGCAGCAGATTTTGCCTGATGCCGCGAGTCGAATTCATTAGTGCTGGAATGAGCGCTGGGATCATCGGCGACTATCATCACCAGTCCGCCTTTAACGCCGGAGAGTGAAGCACTGTGCAGAGCATCCCCAACTACCAGCAAACCATTCTGTTTCATGACACACAGTGAGCGCACCCGAGCAAATGATGCTCCCAAACAAGCCTCCAGTGCGCAGGTTTCATTGGTGGACCATTCGGCATACATCTCCATTTTATCAGCCACATGGCCTAACATCGTCAGTATCTCTGAGGATGGCGAACCAGGATAAGCAGCGGCAAAACGGATGCCGGCTTCCAGAGCTCCCCGGGCTACAGCTTCATTACCCTGCATAAGATAGGTTTTGCCCGGTTCGTCAGCAGTAATCATCCATTCCATTATTATTTCACCATCCCTTCCGCCATTTTTTTGACCTTAACATACATTTCGCTGTTAAGGTCGATAAAAGGCTTGACTCCTTTATCAAAAGCCGCCTGTATATTTTCAAGGTTGCGGTTCTTTTTACCGATTGAGGCTCCCTTAAGGCGGTTCAATTCGTCTTCCGGATAATCCTCACAGATGAGATAACCTTTATCGACCGCTTTACTGAAAAGCTCCTGCCCTTTTTGCGAACGAACAATTACTGTATTCCAGCCTTCTTCCGCTTCAAACGCACCTACAGAAATGTCTGCCAGTTCCGAAGTCATGTCCAGACAATAGCTGCAGCCCGGCTTTATATATCTTTTCACCTCGTCAAGGGGCAGATTATGTTCGCCCTTGTCAGTAGTTACTACAAAACCATGCTGGGGGATACCCATTCTCAAAACCTTTTCACCGGGAAATTCTTTCGCAAGATACTCTTTAAAATCCCAACCTAAAGACCACATACAAAAAAGGCCAATACTTATAACTTCCATTGGCGGTTTTTCATTGGATTGGTTATAGCCGAGCTTCCGCAATGCCTGAATCTGGCAGGGCCGGCCGACTACTGCCAGTTTTTGCACTTTCTTTTCCTGAGCTTCAATGATTTTTCGCAAACCAGGCGAAGCCAGAAAACGTGACCCGGCAGCCTTCTCAATATCACCCGGATTCTCCACCAAAAATGGTTCCGGAGTAATATGGTCATCGGTACCGGTAAGCAAAACTGTCTCGGCTAACTCATCCTCCATAACGGTTTTCACCAAATTACTTACGGTACCGCCATCCTGCTGACCATTTATCCCTTGGGAAGCTTTAACTTTATAAACTTTATAATAAGGCCCTATCTCAATGTTCTTCGGCGTATCCGGTAAATACCTGTCGCTTATGGCCTGCCAGTCGGTAAATGTCCGCGGACAAACTGAATAACAGCGTCCATCAGCAACATAACAGTCAAAACGCATCACCAAATGGTCTTCGATATTGGCAATATATGGGCACCAGTCCAGGCAGGCCCCGCACAGGGCACATACTGAGCTTACGAAAACATCGTTTTTCAGCTCCATTCCTCCGGGCATTTTATCCCCTCCTTTACTTCTTATAACAGCAGTACACCCGAAACTTTATAGTGCAGTATCTGAGCAATTACCCCCTCCTTTGTTCTGCTGTGTCGAACTGTGTTCCATTTTTTATTATTAGATTACTTTTCGCCGGCAAATAAAATTTTCCTTCAAAAATTATTATTTTGAATTGCCATATATGTTTTAATTCTGTAATTTGGTGACTTAAACTCATAAATCGGGCCATTTACAAACTGAAAGATACTTCCCTGATAATCGTATAACAATGTATAATATAGGAAATTAAGTGGCTAAGCAGAATAAAGGAGGTTGGAGAGTTTTGAAGAAAATATGGTTTTTTCTCTTGTCAGTTTGTTTTTTGGTGACTGCTATATTGACGGCACCGGTGGCAGCCATTCAATTTCCTGATGTGAATGACCACTGGGCATCAACATATATTAACAGCCTTGCTGGAGCCGGCTATATAAAAGGATATCCTGACGGCACCTTCGGACCTGATAATCCCATGACCAGAGCCGAATTTACTACCCTTTTGATTTCCTGCATGAGCCTGACGCCAGGTGATTCAACTACCAACAGCTTCAGCGATATCAGCAAACACTGGGGCAAAAAATACATAAATGAAGCAGTCGAGCAGGGAATTTTAATACCTGATGAATATCCGACCGGGTTGGTGCCGGATGGCAATATTAAACGAAGTGAAGCTGCTGCCATGCTGGTACGGGCACTGGGGGAAAAACCAGACACAGGAGCTTTGCCGCCATTCACCGACTTGGCCGATGTACAAAAAAGTATGTATAAAACATATATCAAAAGGGCCTTTGATTTAAAACTCTTAAGCGGATTTCCCGGCGGTGAATTTCAGCCTTTTACCGATATGAGCAGGGCACAGGTAGCTAAAGTTCTGACCGACTTTTTAACTCTTTACAGTGGATCTGCACCGGCAACAGTACCAACCGTAAGCGGTGATATTATTTCTGTTGCTATCGGCGAGGAACTGTATCCGCTCAGTCAGTATCCGATTACCTTTAAATTTGCTTATTCATCGGTTCCTCTCAGTTCCATTACTGTTAACAGTGATCAGATCACCATTAATGGTAATTATAGCTTTTTCACCAATAGTCCATTAGGAAACCCGGACCTGATAATTAACAACAATCTTTATACCATCAGTAAATACACAATAAGCAATAATATTCTGGTCGCTTTTCCCAAATCACGCATAATCAACTCCCTGGAAATCAGCGGTTATAAATATAACTCTGAATTTGTACAGTTGTTTGTGAATTCTGCTTACAGCGATTACTATCTGGCCGATATGAAGATAATTGATGAATACAAGGTTGAAATTAACGGAGAAACATATGATTTACTCGAAGACCGGCTGACTATTATCCTGAGGGATGAATTTTATGATATCAGCAAAATAGACCCGTCTTCCGCTGACCCGCTGAAACTAAAAGAAACGGACCGGGTCATAGTTGACGGAATGCGTCTGTCTGACATATCCGCCATATTTGTTGATGACAAGACTTTGGCCCTTGACGACATTGATGAAATCGAATTTTTGATAGATAAAAAAATATACGGCCTGAATAAAGTAGTCATAGACGCTTCCGGCAACTTCACTGCCAGCGGCGAAACTTATGATTTTGATGAAGTGACCATGTTTATTAATGGTCAGATTTATTCCATTGAGAATATTGAATTCTACCGGAGCAAATTCATCTTCTACTGTACTAAAGGCAATAACGAAGATTTGGCCCTGGTAAATGGAAAATACTACAATGTTGATGAAATTGAGATCGTTAAAGGCAACACTGTTTATGATTTGGACGACGTGCTGGTCATCAGCCGCAACCTGGTCAGGATTGACGGCAAACGCTATGAAATTGATTCAACTTTCTATGTGCGAATCGACGATACTTACTATGAAATCAGCAGAATTGATTATGATCAGAATCTGGATATTGTGATAATGAAACTCACTGAATCTGATGAGCCTTCAATCGGTAATCAACCTGAACGCATAATCTTTTATGTTGATGACGAAAAATATCAGAGTGGTGTCGACAGCGATACAAAAATATATGTTGACCGCACATGGATCTATTTTGATGAAATCATAATTGTAGATCCTGCCACCTTCAGCTATGATGATGAATACTATGATCTGATCGATGCTGAAATAAGCCTGGATGGCGATGAATTCACTGTAATAGACACATCCTGGACTGGTTCCCGGCAAATATTCAGCCTGTACATGGAATAATTATTAAAAGCGGGCGTCAAGCCCGTTTTTTTTTTATTTTTGTCTTAAATGCAAAACTGGCCAAGTCGTCTACAGTTCAATAAATACAACTCCTGCCAGTTTTATACTTTTGCATAAAAACTCTTGATCAAGTAAAAAATATTATGCAAACATGACTTTTAAAGGAGAGTATCAAATGAAACACAAACCAGATGACCGCCGTGATAATGTAGATATCTTGCAGGAAAACATCAACAATACCCTGGAAAATATACACTTAGCCGAAGAAACAATGGAAAATACAGATAATGAAGAGATGATACAGGATATAGAAGCTAAAAACAAAAGACGCAAAGAAGCATTAAAAAATATGCGGCATGAAATCAAAGACGAAGCCGATGCTTACGAAAGCGGCTATGAGGACTGAAATGTTTACGGAATTTCTTTCCTTACGTATTTTGTCAAATCTTAAAAAGTGCCGGCTGCCAGTTTTCTTCAGCTTAACTGACAGCCTTTATTATTCTAATGGCCTTTTATCACGTCTGCAGTGAATATTATCCGTGCCTTAACTCAAAAAGCTTGCCATATAGCCTGGGTTCAAGCCAAAATAATCCGGCTTTGATTTTGTTTTTTAGTGTCAGCGGTTTTCCCGGTACAAATCCTCTACGCAGCAGATGCCGATACCCAGGCCGATAAAGTTTACCCATATCGACAGCAAAAAAATATTTTTGCAGCAAAAAATCATTAAAATATTTTAACTGTTTCTTATCGCTGATTTGAGTATAAAACGTTTCCAGTTCATAACATGTATTTAACAGATCAATCCCGTTTTGGGTCCTGTCCCGGGCAGTTGTACATGAATCAGCGCGCAATAAATAAATATAAAAAACCAAATCAATATATTTTACCCGCCGGGCTTTGAAAAACACCTGCGGTATCCACAGCTCATCCTCATGCAGGATATCCCTGAAAAAAAGTTTGTTATCGAGTAAAAATTTTCTGTCATACATGTTCAGCCAGCAGCCGGTTCCCATAAAACCTCCCTGCAGACACAGGCACATATAATCAATTCCCGCATAAACTTTGTTGGGGAAAGTAAACACTGAAGCAGCATGCTTAATTTTTCCGTCAATCATTCTGCAACAGCGGCCGGCTAAAATATCAAGCTGATATTCCTCCATTTCCCTTACCATTGGTTCATATGCATCAGGGATAATAGAATCATCTCCATCAACAAATGCTATATACCTGCCACGGGCAATTTTCATAGCTGCATTCCTGGCCGATGAAACTCCGCCGTTTTGCTTATGGATCACCACGATCCTGTCATCTTTAGCAGCATAGTTGTCGCAGATCTGCGGGCAATTGTCAGGTGACCCATCATCGACCAGGATAAGCTCAAAATCAATAAATGTCTGGGCTAAAACAGAATCGATACATTTAGGCAAATATTCCTCTACATTATAAATTGGTACTATAATGCTTAACACAGGCTCCATCATGATCCTCCCCAGCCGTAAACATCAAAAACCATCTGATGTTATTATTATACATTTTCCCCGGGCGAATGAATTCTTTTTTATCCTGAAGGCAAAATGTCCAACATAACTTGTGATTTACTGCAGAAACCCTTATCTGACCTTATACTCATACATCTTGACACTTAGCTTGATAGCTAATACCATTATTCTAACATTGCTTAAGGAGGGGATCTATTTGTTTCTGGTTACCGGCGGCGCAGGTTACATAGGCAGTCATACTGCTGCAGAAATGCTAAATTCAGGTCATGATATTATCATAATGGATAATTTCAGCAATTCCAAACCCCAAGCCCTGGAGCAAATCAAAAAAATTACCGGGCGGGATTTCCCCTTTTATGAGGCTGACCTGCTGGATACGCCTTCACTGGAAAACATCTTTAAAAATCATGAAGTTGAAGCCGTGATTCATTTTGCCGGCTTAAAAGCAGTAGGTGAATCAGTTGCCCTGCCCCTGGTTTACTATAATAATAATGTTGCCGGAACTGTAAATCTCCTTAAAACCATGGGCAAATATAATGTAAAAAAAATCGTTTTCAGCTCTTCGGCAACAGTTTACGGCAATCCCCGTACTGTACCAATTACCGAGGATTTCCCTTTGTCTGCCGTCAATCCTTATGGCAGCACCAAGATAATGATCGAGCAGATTTTAAATGACCTTTATGTCTCCGACCCTGAGTGGAGCATAGCCATCCTGCGCTACTTCAACCCTATCGGTTCCCACCCCAGCGGCCTTATCGGCGAAGACCCCCGCGGGATCCCCAACAACCTTATGCCCTATATAGTTAAAGTAGCATGCGGAGAACTGCCCCTGCTCAGTGTATTTGGCTGCGACTATCCAACTGTTGACGGAACCGGAGTAAGAGATTACATACATGTAGTTGATTTGAGTCTGGGACATATAAAAGCTGTGAAGAAAATCACCGCGGAGCAGGGAGTAAAAACCTATAATCTCGGAACTGGCAAGGGATACAGTGTGCTGGAAGTTATCGATGCTTTTGAAGCAGCTACCGGGCGAAAGGTGAAATATCAAATAGGCCCCCGTCGTGCCGGTGATATTGCCGAATGTTATGCCAATCCCGCCAAGGCCAAACTGGAAATGGGCTGGCAGGCCACCCGCAGTTTAAAAGATATGTGCCAGGATGCCTGGAGATTTGTGCAGAAAGATTGATTCCTGGTTAAATTATTTTTCACCTAACATTGGCATCTTATCTTAAAACTTCACTGTACCTGGCAACGATTTTCTCTATGTTGAAATATTCCTCAAGTTTTTCCAGTACTTCCGAAGTGGGGCGGTCAAACCACCAGTCTTCCCAGGTAAGTTCTTTTACATAACGTTCAGGCTGACCGGTCAACTCCAGTATTTCCAAGGTGCCGCTCGGATTCTCCAGGCAAATGACCGGACAGCTGCAGGCAATAGCTTCCAGTAAAATATTAGGCAAACCTTCGTATAGTGAACTCAAAACGAACAAATCCGCGTTTCTTATCCATTTATATGGATTTTCCTGATAGCCGGGCAGATGGATTTTATCCTTAAGACCTAGTTTTTCAATCAATGCTTCCAATCGGCTTCTGAGCTGTCCTTCGCCAATGATCCACAAATGTGCCTGCGGTTTTTTCTTCAGCAAGGCAGGGAAAGCCATGATCAGTCGTTCAAAGCCCTTCTGGCTTTCCAAGCGGCCTGCCGCTACTATATGTATACCTTCCGCGGGTAAAGGATTCCCATCGCCTGTTTTGACCTTTATCGCCTCAATGTCGACCGGATTATAAATTACCTGCTGATTTTTCAAGTTAATTCCCAGCACTTTCTGCAGATCGGCCGCCATATATTGACACAGAGATACTATTGTATCGGCTTTTTTATATAACCATCTGTTTAATACTACATCCCGCTGTCTTTTGGGCTTATATCTGATCAATCCGGACTGGGCTATAGTCTCTCTGATCATTATCCTGGTATAAGAAGGAAAAAACCATTTTATCATCAGTATTTGCCGGCTGAATCCTCCCAGAGTCGGAAAAACCACCTCTATCTTATGCTTCCATATCAGGCGTATGAGTTGCGGTATGGCATACCGGAGCTTGCTTTTCTTCAGGATATAGGTCGTAACATCTGCCGGCACTTCGGCCAGAAACTCTCCTCCGTCCTTGATCAGAACCAGATATATCTCAAACTGCTCGCGGGGAAGCTTCTTTAAGAGATTAAGTGTTACCCTTTCGGCACCACCTGCTGACATGGCAGGCAGCATTATCATGAGTCGTGTTTTTTCTGTCTTTTTTGCTGTTCCATTAATTACCAGCAAAACTATCTCCCCTCTTCAATTTATATGTAATTTCCTGCAAATCTTTCTTTCTAAACCGTAAGTGCATAGTCAACCGCGCTTCTGGCATGGATCACAGTAGTATCAAAAAGTGGTACCCTGGAGTCCTCCTGCTTAACCAACAAACCGATTTCGGTACAACCCAGTATAATACCTTCCGCTCCTTGTGCGGCTAAATCAGTAATAATTCTTTTAAATCCGGCTCTGGATTGGTCAATAATTTGTCCCAGGCATAATTCATTATAAATCACTGAGTTTACGATTACCCTGTCGGTTTCCTGAGGAATGATGACCCTAATTCCCTGAGACTCCAGGCGTGATTTATAAAAATCCTGCTCCATCGTATATCTGGTTCCCAAAAGGCCGATCGTTTTAATGCCATCAGCCAATACTTCCCGGGCAGTCATATCCGCTATGTGCAGGAAAGGAATATTGATCTCCAACTTGATCTGGTCAGCAACATTGTGCATGGTATTGGTGCCAAGTATAATAAAATCTGCCCCGGCCGCCTCCAGGCTGCGGGCCGCTTTGGCCAGAATCTCCCCCATCTTTTCCCATTCACCGTTGGTCTGGCATTTTTCAATTTCAGCAAAATCCACGCTGTATAGAATACATTTGGCCGAATGATACCCACCCAGCCTCTGCTTAATTTCTTCATTAATAATTCTGTAATACTCGGCGGTTGATTCCCAGCTCATTCCTCCGATCAAACCAATTGTCTTCATTGTTATTCCTCCCATTAATTCAGGTTGCTCCTTTATTGTCGGCCATCAGGCAGATAAACACGCTGCAATAGCTGACCCTATATGATTCTGCCCTTATCCAATTCGGATTTCATCATGATTTGCCGATTGTCGTTCAGGTAATCAGTAGCAAGGATACCATAAAGATGATCAATTTCATGTTGGAACAGTTCTGACAAATCATCGTTGAATGTATATATCTTCCGTTTACCTTTCTCATCCAAATAACTGACATCAATACTTACATGCCTGCTGATTTTAATATAAAAAGCCAGATCAAAACTATAACAGCTGTCCCAAACCTCAAACATTTCAGCACTTTTATATATAATTTCCGGATTGACCATTATAAGTTTAGTCTCAGGTGTTTTATATAATATAACTTTCCTGGTATATCCTATCTGCGGTGCTGCCAGAGCTCGCCCTGTTCCCTTGCTTCTCTGCAGAAAAAGCAGCGTATCTTCCAAATCTTTAATAATTTTTACAAGTTCCCCGTTAAAATCAGCAACATCATCTGATACTTCCCTCAATAAAGGATTCCCCAGCATCAAAACCTCTTTTACAGCCATAATGCTTATTCCTCCTCAAACAAAATTATTTCTATTTGCCTGTTCTTTTAAGCAAATAATTATTCAACTTTGCACTTCGGGTTTGATCCGCCAGCCCCTTTAAAACATACTGCTTGATGTCTCTGCTGAAATCAGCATATGCAACAATAAATTCACGTATTGTTTTCTGCATTGAACATGAGTTTCCTTTAGTATATATTTATTACGCTGACAAAAGCTCAACTTTTGAAAAGGATTTTTTATATAATGAAAAGTATATAAAAATCGCTGGAGTAAGATGACGTGGCGAAATTTTTTAAAAACGCATTGTCCGGGGCAACAGAAAAAGTCATTAAGGGCGCGATAATAGGCTTGATCATTGTATTGCCGGGGGTAAGCGGCGGTACGATATTGTTAATGATGGGTCTTTATGAAGAACTGATGAAGGATCTGTCCCGCTTCAGATTGCTGCCGTGGCTCCCATTTGCCATCGGGATGGCGGGGGGAATTTTTATCAGCGGCTGGCTTTTAGCCTGGCTGTTTAAAACTTATACGGCCATTATCCTGGCTTTATTATTAGGATGTATCCTGGCTTCGGTAAAATCAATTCTGGGCCAGGACTACCGTCCCAGCATCAAACGGGGAATATCCCTGGCAATTGGTTTGATCCTTGGTTTTATTCTGGGTGGTGTTTCAGATTTTGGCGAATCAAACGGTGTGTCCCCTGGTGCCTTTATTCTGATCGCAGGGGGAGCTTTATCGACTGCCGCCATGATATTGCCGGGGGTCCCAGGCAATGCCGTTCTGATCATTATGGGGATATACGATGATATACTGTCAGCTCTTGCCGGACTGGACGCAAAGACACTGATCATCTTCGCAGCAGGATGCATCCTGGGTGTCATAGGTCTGTCCAATGCTCTGGATAAAATCTATTCCCGCTGGCGGGATATTCTTAACTGGTTTTTTGTCGGCCTGGTGATTGGTTCAGGCAGAATGCTGGTACCCGCTCATCTGGACAACCCCCTGGTTTTTATTTTAATTGCCATGTTCGCATTCGCCCTGGTCTGGATATGGGAAAGCAGAAGTATGGAGCCTGAGCATGAATCAATATCTGATAAACTTGACGGTTAATACAGAAGAACGATATCTGGCCGCCCGGCTTGATGATTTGGCACAGCAAGCATTGCAGGGGAACAGTGTAAGAAGCGATTTCTTGGATCTCAGGCAGCAGACTCTGGGAGAAGCTGTGGCGGTTCAGTATGCAGATATCCTCTGGAAAATGGATGGCGGTTTCGATGCAGCAGAGAGAAAACGCCTGCTGCTTGGTCCCGTCTGGGAAGATGAAGAGGCAATGGATAACCATATTGAGTACATTCAGATAAAACCCACTGATAAAAATGAAACCTCCCTGGGTCACCGGGATTATCTGGGAGCCATCATGAATCTGGGCATCAAGCGGGAAAAATTTGGTGATATTTTAGTACATGAGCGGGAAGCTTTCGTACTGGTCGATAAAAGCCTGACAGATTACCTTTGCCAGCAGCTGGAACGGGTCGGCCACAGTAGGGTAGTAACAGAACGAATTAATCGGGAGGATCTGCGCCTGCCGAAATCGGAACCTGCGCAAATCAACTGCACCATCCCTTCACTGCGTCTGGATGCGGTGCTGGCAACAGCCTGTAAAATATCCCGGTCTGAGGCGGCGGCCCTGATCGAAGCCGGTCGTGTGCAGCTAAATCACCAGGTAACTGAAAAAATTGCTGCTCCCATAAAAGTGGACGATCTTTTATCAGTGCGGGGGCAAGGCCGGATCCGGCTGGATGAGATTCAAGGGATAAGTAAAAAGGGCAGGTATCGGGTCCGAATTTTCAGATGGTAGACACACTCCCCACTTCCCCAATAACTTTTATGTTCTCCTGTCTTAGCCCCTCTGTCTCACTCCTAAGTTTACTCCCTGTCATCCTTATTCTGAATCCTGTTAATCACAATTGTTACTACGGCAATGACTATTCCTACCGATGCTGCAATAAACATTATTGGTGCACTCATATCATTGATTTGATTAGCATCACTAAAATTGGCTGTTTTCAATAAAACAATAGTACCCGTGGCAACCACAACTGCAACCAGTGCAGTCAGTAATATTTTTAAAAGCGGCTTTTCTTTTTCAGTGGATGGTCCCACATAAGCATTTGCCTTTATTAAACGAATTACATAGATACCCGCACAAATAGTTATAATCAGCATGACATTAGCCGGATAATCGACCCATCTGAATCCGAAACCATAAAGTCCCGCATCAATCATCAACAGATATAAAAGCATTAGAAAAGTTTGGTTGCCGATTTTATTCCTTGTTTGAATTTGCATTTCATCCAGACCTTTTTTATTCATTACCTTCATCCTCCCAAAATATATCGTTTAAAGTCTTGCCTAGTACTTTGCATATAGCTATGCATAAATTAATAGTAGGATTATAATCACCGCTTTCAATGGCATTTATAGTCTGGCGGGTAACACCCACCTCATCCGCGATATCTTTTTGTGACATATCTTTTGCCGCCCGCGCTGACTTGAGCTTTAAGTTTTTGCTCAAGCGATCACCTCCGTTAACTTCTGTTAAATCTAATGTATATTATAATTTATAATTTGTCTAGTATATTTTACTTATTTTCTATTTTATTTGTCTTTTCAATGTTTTTCATAAAATATATAATCAATAGCTTTGTAAAAAGAACAGATAACTCCTTGTTTATGTTTGCTGTCCCAAAGTTAAAAAGGCTCCCAAGCAGGTTTGCTGCTTTGGAGCCTTCATATTAACTGGTTTAACCCCTATTTGCTTATAACCTCACGTACAGCATCATGACTTCTTAGTAATAGGCAGCCACACTTCACACTTATAATCTTCAGCCTGCTGGTCTCCTTCAAAATACACCTCAATGTCGGGTGCATTAGCATATTCGTATCCGGATGTGGGCAGCCATTCTGTTATAATACGTTTTTGCAGTTCCTGGATAGCAGTTGGCATAGCACCCACACATTCAAAAATTGCCCAGGTACATTTCGGCACATCATATTCTACCATTCCCTCAGGGGTTTCCTGGTCAGTAGCTGCTGCAATATAGTAATCAAAGTCTTGCCCATTCATACAGGTGCTTACACCCAGCAAGCCGTATGGTTCCTTATCCATAAGCTTAAGAATCTCAGGCACGATCCCGCTTTGTACTGTTTTTCCCCAGAACTGCGGCACCTTTTCAAAACATTCCTCAACACTCATATTGTAGTGCTCTTTAATACCGACAATTCTAAATGCTTCCATTGTCAGGATCTTATAATTCATCTCAGCATCTCCTTTAATTGTTATTTTGAAGCTGATACGTGGATATGCTTTTAGAGCCACCCCTTTGGTTCTGGCCTCCGTTGGGGAAACTCCATGAACATTGTGAAAAGCTCGATTAAAAGAAGTAGGCGAATCATATCCGTATTTAAGTGCAATATCAATAATTTTTTCGCTGCCGCATTGTAAATCGAAAGCAGCCAGGGTTATTCTTCTGCGTCTGATATATTCAGAAAGCGGAACATCTGCGATATAGGAGAACATTCTTTGAAAATGAAAGGTTGAACAACATGCAATATGTGCTGCTTTATCATAGCTGATTTCTTTTTCAAGATTCGCTTCGATATAATCTACTGCTTCATTTAACCTTGATATCCATTCCATCATATCACCTCCGTACAATCAAAAGGATATAGTAAACCTGTGCTGTAATCCTCGCATTTGTTGCACAAATATGAGAGGTTAAATAGACGGCGGTTTCGAGACCGCGGTTTTTATTTGACACATATGATCTGCCAATATCTCATATTAACTTTCTGTAATACAAGCCACGGGTATATTCGCCCTTAAAAGGCTCACCGTGCAAATAGCTTTCCCATATCTTTTGACATTCCTGTCTATCCTCAACCGTGAAATACAGCGTAATAAAATCTGCTGCCTGAACCTTCTTATCGGCTAAATAAAGCGGAATAGGATTGTGCAGTGAAGAATACTCCCGGCTGGCACAGGTTATCTTAAAGCGTGCTCCGGTGCGGTCAGTTATCTCCGCGCGCCCTGTGCAATTCCGGCAACCATTTTTACTTTTGGCCGGGCAATTACGGAATATCATCAAGGGCAGATAGCCGTAGCCAATGATTCCGCGCTTAATTTCCCCTCCCAGGACTGCCGCGTCACTGAGTTTTATCTCATAAGAGAGAAATGTGTCCTGCAGGCCCAGTGATTCATATTCTATCAGGCTCATGCTGTTTAAAATATTCAGGTCAAAACCACCGTGAACTATAAATCCCATGCGCCGCGCCAGCCTGATCGTGCCGATATTGCCGGCACAAATATGTTTGACCCCCAGCCTCATAAGCTTTTCCAGACTATTTTCCAAGGCTTCTTCCTGCATGGGAAACACCAGCCTGGGCAGCTCACATATAAGTTTTTCCCCTAATTCTTGGATCAGACCGGAATCAATTTCTGTATGCGGCAAATAGATTTTATCTGCCGCCTCGATGCCGTCAAAGAGCTGCTGCTGGTTTTGGACCCTGACACGCAACTTCGGTATCCTGTCACGCTTCTGCGAACGCGGCTGAACAAACGGGCCCACAACCTCTTTGGGTATGATCCTGCTCCTGGCTGCCAGCAGATCCTCTAAAGCTTCCTTTCTCATGGCATTCAGTTTGGCTTGCGGAAGCATAAGCGTTTCGTCCAGCTCGTCAGTCAGAGTTTTTAAAATGAATGGAGTCCCGCCAGTTTTGGCCAGGCTCCTTAAGGCAAACTCGTGGTCAACACCTTTGGTTTTTGCCTGCTCAGCCACATCTCCCTGCACTGCTATAATAAAGCTGCCATCGGTGACCTCCAGGCGTGATGGTTCATTGCCCTTTATCTTAAGCTTCATATCGACCGGTATCCGAGGCAGTTCGTTTCTATAACTGGAGGCAATTTTCCCGAGGACAGTTTTGGAAGCCTCCACATCCTCCCTGGTCCGGTGCCCGAACATATCAAGATTCCGCTTACCTGTGATATAGCCGTCGGTAAAGCCGCTGCGGGAAAAAACCGCCTGCAGATCAGTCAGGTCTGCGCTCTTGCCGGATACGGCTTCCCGGCATGCTGATACCGCTGCCGCAACATATTCCGGTCGTTTCATCCTGCCCTCGATTTTTAAGGATCTGACGCCTGCATATATCAGTTCACCGATATGAGAAATATGGCTCATATCCTTTGAAGACAACGCATGTCCCCGCTCCCCCGCTTTGAAATCAAGCCGGCAAGGCTGGGCGCAAAGACCCCGGTTGCCGCTTCTTTCTCCTAGCATTGAAGAGATGTAGCACTGGCCTGATATGCTCATACAGAGTGCCCCATGGACAAAGGTTTCGATTTCGATCTTGGAGCCGGAACATATTTTTCTGATTTCCTCAATGGTGAGTTCTCTGGCCAGCACGGCCCTGGAAAATCCGAGCTCCTCAGCAGCCAAGACTCCTTCCAGGTTATGTATGGCCATCTGGGTAGAAGCATGTAAAGGCATGGAAGGGCAATGACGCTGAAACAGTTCTGCCACCGCCAGGTCCTGAACGATCACTGCATCGATCCCAGACGCTGCCAGCATTTCGATTTCTTTATAAAGAGACTGCAGTTCAGCATCCTTCACCAGAGTATTGACCGTAACATACACTCGCACGCCGCGGCCATGGCAATACTGAACCGCCTCTGACAGGGACTCTCCGTTAAAGTTCTCCGCATTTCTTCTGGCATTAAAGGCCCTGGTCCCTAAATAGACTGCATCGGCTCCGCTCCTGACCGCAGCGATCAGTTGCTGTCGGCCGCCGACAGGCGCCAGTATTTCAATAGACATTGCATCACCCGCCCAAAGTATACCATGGTAGTTTTGCTTTTACGATATACTATAATACATACACGTTTGTCAAACATCCATCTATTACTGATTTCATTTCTTAACAGAATCTTTATATGAAACAGATAAATCTTAACTGTTTTTTTATAGCTTAGCCGTTAAAATTAGAGATGGTTATAACATATTCAAATAATGTTTGGATAAAACTTTATATATTCAAGGGCAGGCTAGGTTTAGATAAAATCAAAGTACTGAAGGTAATCTGAATGAAAAAGACAATCCCTCATTTGACACTAAAAAAAATCAAGATATTACTTTTTAATGGCCTTATTATGATTGGGTTGATGATACTCGCTACGTTTTTAGCCTTATTGGCAAGACATATTGGATTCAGCGAATCCAATATCATTATGATTTTTCTGCTGGGTGTTTTCCTTGTATCATTCAAGACGAATGGCTTTTGGTTGGGAGTAATTGCTTCCATAGTCGGAGTTTTATCTTTTAACTATTTCTTTACCGAACCCAGATTTACCTTTGCTGTCCATGATCCCGGCTATCTGATCACATTCCCTGTCATGCTTGTTGTATCCCTGATCACAAGCACTTTAACATCACGTATTCAGTATCAAGCCGAGCTATCTTTAACACGCGAGCAAAGAACGGATACCCTATTTCAAATCAGCCGCAGTTTTTTGAGAACGCGAGGAACAAGAGAGCTGGTTAGCCTGAGTTTGGCTCACCTTTCCAGGCTCTACAACCGGAAGGTTCAATTCTATTTAGTGAGGTGCGGGCAAGAAATTGCGGAACCCTTTATGCAATCTGATCATAGAAATGAAGATAATAATTTTTCAGGTGGAAACGAGCAAGCAGTGGTTCAATGGGTAGTGATGAATCAAAAAGAAGCAGGCAAGGGAACAGATATCTTTTCAGAGGCACAAGCCTTTTATTTACCTGTAAAAGGGCAGGAAGAATTGCTGGGGATCATCGGTATTGAGGGTGAACTCGAACTCGAACAGCGTTCATTTTTCGCAAATGTTATTGCCCAAATTGCTTTGGCCTTAGATAGGGAGAGGCTTGCGGAAGAACAAGAGCTCTCTAAGGTAGAGATAGAGAAAGAGACCATAAGGAGCAATCTGATAAGGTCAATCTCGCATGATTTAAGAACTCCTTTAACAGGTATTGCCGGGGCATCAAGTACCCTGTTGGAGAATTATAATTCCCTGAACCATGACGTAATCAGGAAACTGCTGCTGGATATAAACCAAGATTCCGAGTGGCTCATTCGTTTAGTGGAAAATCTACTCAGCTTGACCCGTCTCGACGAAGAAAGAATAAATCTGTGTAAGAATTTTGAAGCAATTGAGGAAATAGTAGACGAGGCAATCAGACTAGTCAGCAAGCGGGCTGTAAATCATCGAATTACTCTCGATATCCCGGATAAATTGATTTTAGTGCCGATGGACGGTAACCTTATTGTCCAGGTAATCATTAACCTTGTGGATAACGCAGTAAAGTATACGCCAAAAGGCTCAGAGATATTAGTCAAGGTCTATGAAGACAGCGAAAAGGTTTATTTTGAAGTAGCAGATAATGGCCCAGGTATTCCTGTTGAGGCCATACCTCACATTTTTGACAGATTCTTTACCACTAATACCGAAACAAGTGATGCCCGCCGGGGTATAGGCTTGGGACTCGCCATATGTAAGTCTATCGTTAAAACTCATGGGGGATTCATTGAAGCAGTGAATAAACCAGAGGGCGGGGCGATATTTCGCTTTAGCCTGCCTTATGTGGCTCAGGATCCTTTCGGCGGCGATTACAGAGAGGAGCAGTAATATGCAGGATAAACCTTTTATTTTGATTGTAGAAGATGACAAACCTATACGCAATTTTATCTGTGCATCTCTATCTGCCCATGGATACAGACACCTGGAAGCAGCGACCGGGAGCGAAGCGCTTTTACTGATAACATCCCATAGTCCGGATGTTATCATTCTCGATCTTGGTTTGCCCGACCTGGATGGCTTGGACATTATTTCTGCTATACGTAAATGGAGTCAGTTGCCAATTATTGTTGTATCAGCCCGGGGACAGGAAAGAGAAAAAGTTGAAGCTTTGGACAGGGGCGCAGATGATTATCTGACAAAACCCTTCGGAATGGCAGAACTCCTGGCCAGGGTACGTGTAGCCTTACGTCACTTTGAGCGCATTACTCTTCAGGATAGTAATAGTCCCCATCAATTCCATATCGGGGATCTGGAGATAGACTTTCTGAAAAGAACTGTTACGTTAGATCATGAAGACGTTCATCTTACACCGATTGAATATAGAATAATGGCGCTTATGTCTAAGCATGCAGGTAAAGTATTAACTCATAATTTTATTGTCAAAGAAATTTGGGGTTCTTCGGTAGGAAATGAAACTCAGTCCCTAAGAGTTTTTATGGCTAACATAAGAAGAAAAATCGAAGAAAACCCAGCTCAGCCGAGATATATTCTTACTGAGGTAGGGGTCGGCTACCGGTTGATGGATGAATAAAAAATATTAAAATTTAAAAATTGTTAACGGGAATAAATATGAATGAGATATTCAAGATCAATATACAATCTGAAAAAGAAAAGAAAAAGCTCTCCCCTCCGCGGGTACTGGCAATAGGATTTATGTCTGTCATTCTCACCGGAGCACTGTTACTAACTTTATCCATCGCCACTGTTGACGGAAAAGGTTTGCCATTTGTTGATGCCTTGTTTACAGCCACATCAGCAGTCTGCGTTACAGGACTGGTAGTTGTCGACACCGGATCTGTGTTTTCGGTCTTTGGGCAAATAGTCATTCTGCTGTTGATTCAAATCGGCGGTCTTGGTTTTATGACCTTTGCTACCATGTTTGCAATACTTCTTGGAAAGAAAATAAATCTTAATGAGAGAATGATTCTGCAGGAGGCCTATAACCAGTCCACGTTGGGAGGAATAGTAAGGCTGGCCAAGTATGTATTCCTCGCGGCATTTGTCATAGAAAGTATGGGGGTCATTATCCTTACGATCAGATGGTCATACTGTTTTAATCTGGGCAAAGCCTTTTATTATGCTTTGTTCCATACTGTATCAGCCTTTAATAATGCAGGGTTTGATCTGTTTGGTAACAGTCTTGTGAATTTTCAAAATGATATTATAACGAATCTTACAGTAATGGTCCTGATTGTTTTAGGGGGCATTGGTTTCTCAGTAATTTCGGATGTTTATTCCAAGCGCGGGAAACACTTGAATTTGCATTCCTGGATTGTGATTCGGACCACCGGGCTGCTGATTGCAATAGGTGCCATACTCTTTTTCCTTCTGGAGTTCAATAATCCAGGTACGATTGGCAGTCTGGGGTACCAGGGAAAATTTCTGTCTTCTTTGTTTCAATCAATAACACCTCGTACTGCCGGCTTTAATACTGTGAATATGTCTGCACTCAAAGATACAACCGTACTAATGCTGATCATCCTGATGTTTATCGGTGCTTCGCCTGGCTCTACCGGAGGAGGAATAAAAACAACAACCTTTGCTGCTGTTATATTATCGATATTTTGTATGCTCGGAAACAAGCGTCAAATTACCGTTCATAACAAATCTATATCCAGAGAAGTTACTCAGAAGGCAGCAGCGATCATGACTTTGGCTATTATGTGGATCATCCTGATTACCGGATTATTAACGTTGACAGAAAAGGCGGATTTCATGGCATTATTGTTTGAAACAGTATCTGCTTTCGGTACAGTAGGTCTGTCTCTAGGCATAACTTCCAGTCTCTCTTTTTTAGGAAAATTTTTAATTATCATTACAATGTTTACCGGAAGAGTTGGTTTGCTGACAATAGCTTATTCAATTGGCAAAAATGACGATTCAGGTAATCAGGCAAAATATCCCGAATCAAAAATAATGGTTGGATAGGAGTTTGAAGAGATGAAAAAAGATAAGCACTTTGTTGTAATTGGTATCGGACGGTTTGGAGAAAGCGTGGCTACCACCCTGTATAAGCTTGGTTATGAAGTCTTAGTCATAGATAATTCGGAAAAAGAAATACAGGATATTTCTGATAAAGTTACCCGTGCTGTACAATTGGATGCCAGAGACGAGTCAGCCTTGAAAAGATTAGGTATCCGCAACTTTGATGTTGCCATTGTAGCTATTGGTGATGATATTCAATCGAATATCTTAGTATCTGTAATACTTAAAGAGCTTGGGGTTAAGAAAGTTATTGCTAAAGCCAAAGATGCCCTTCATGGCAGAGTTTTAGAAAAAATAGGAGTAGATCGGGTTATCTATCCGGAACGTGATATGGGTATCAGGGTGGCACATAATCTTACTTCCGCAAATGATTTATTGGACTTTATTGAGCTGTCAAATGATTATAGCATAATAGAGGTTTTTGCTCCCAAAGAATTTGTGGATAAGACCATAGGGAAATTAAATCTGCGGGCAAAATATCGTGTAAGTGTAATAGCTATCAAAAGTGCAGAAGAAATAACTGCAGCACCCGGAGCAGACGCAATCGTCCGCCAGGGAGATATATTAGTCGTTATTGGTTCAAACCAGGCAATCAGTAATTTACCTAAATGAGTTGATTAAAAATAGCATTCCCCCAGAAAAAACCCGCTGTATTTGTATCATTTTTTATCAGTACTGATATAGTACTCATCAATACGCATCTGCATTCACTGTAACATTTCACCTCTCCAAGCTAATACCAGATGCCTACTCTTTGTAAGTATTCTAACCGGAGGATGTATTTATCTGATTATACATTTTTTCCATTATGCATCTTTCATATTTGGCTAATAATTATAGCACTAAAATATTGACCAATGATATACTGAGAAAGGTAAATGGGCAAATTTCGATCTATTATCAATTTTTAGATCATATTCCTTTTCATTACCTGCCGGACAGCAGGGATGGAGAACGATAAAATTCATAATATAAAGCAAAGCAGGAGGCATTTATGTACATTTTAAATGAGGAAAAAATGTTTTATGATGAATCGGAGGGACAGACTATTATAATAAATATTGCAACGGGTGTTTATTATTCATTTGATAAAATGTCTTCAGCGGTTATAAAGGATTTAATTGCAGGCGCAGAACCAGAATTGATAGTAAAAGGTCTTCAGGAGCTGAAAGACTGTCCTGACAATATTGAAGGCAAGCTAGGGAGATTTATAAATAAGCTTAACGACCTGGAAATAATTGTGGCGGCAGAGGGGAAATCCGAAGCCACTCAACCCAGCTACGATCAGGAGATCGCCGGTGACGGTTACGAATTCGCTGTTGATGCATTTGAGGAAATAGCGGATCTTTTGCTTATGGATCCTATCCATGAAGTAAGTGGAGACATGGGCTGGCCGGTGAAGAAACGTGCAGACTAAAATGAATGTTTTGGTGGCAGTAAATTCGACATATCTTCTTTCGCTGACAGTAATGCTGGAATCGCTGTTCGATAATAACTCAAATATCGACATTTATCTTTTGTACTCGGATTTAAAAAAGGGAGAGTTAAACACCCTGGATGATTTTATAATGAGCAAGAACTCCGTCCTTATTCCGCTGAAGATCGAAAGCGAAACCTTTGCCGACGCCCCAACTCTGAAATATATCTCCAAAGAAACTTATTACCGGCTTTTGGCGGCAGAACTATTGCCGGATACGCTTGACCGCCTGCTGTGGCTGGATGCTGATATTATTGTGGCAAAGAATATCGCAAAGTTTTATAACACCGATTTTGAGGGGAATTGCCTGGTAGCCTGCTCTTATGGAACCCCCATGAAAAAAACCATTGCAGATAACTGCGATAGACTGGGAATTGCCGACAGCAGCAAGTATTTCAATGCCGGGGTCCTGTTGTACAATATGGAAGCACTTAGAAAAATTAATGTAAAAAAGCTGATCGACAAATGTTTTAAAGAACAAACCAAGTTAAGATTTCCTGGGCAAGATGTAACCAATCTGATTTTTTACGATCAAGTAAAAATTGTGGATTACCGGTACTATAATGCGATGATTCACTGTATAGCCAATCCTGAAGAACTGCAGTTTATGAGAGAAAATGCCGCCATCATTCATTTCCCCGGTGAAGCCAAGCCGTGGAAATTCAATGACCTGCCTTTTTCAGACTTATGGCTTAAATACTATAATCGCAGTCCTTATGGGCAGACTCCCTTGAGGCTAAATTCCTATTTCCGGTTAAAAGCCGCCTATGCAAAAATGCAGAGCAAAGTGATCAGAGGAGACCAGCCATGACGAATAACAGTAATAACGCCTGCGGCAGCAAAATGGCGGCCAACGGGATCAGGCCTTTGCTGGAACTATTGGAAAACAAAGCGGCACAACTGCAGCAGTGTGCTGACACCCACCCCCAGGTATATCATCTGCAAATTGCAGGCCTTGCACTAAAGCTGCATTTTCTGAACATGGATATGAATGCTCATTATCTGGCTTCTTTTAGATATGTTCTGCGGGATACCCCGTCAGAACCAGTGGACGTTTTCTACATCTGGAGCGATGATTTGAATAATTATCTGCCCGAAGAAATGAGCACCGGCAAGCAGCGCTGGCTGTACCAGGGCGATGAAGCCACTCTCACCATCTCCTCTGAATTTGGTTATTTAAGCGCCCGCAGTCATGAAACTAACATCACCTATCTGTGTATGAGCAACAGCCATGCTTATGGCAGCATGTTCACCAGCCACCCGTTTGTCAATGAGATGCATTGGTGGGCCAAAGCTCATGGTTTATTCCTGGTGCACAGTGCGGCAGTAGGCATCGGCGGAAAAGGCGTATTGATCTCTGCCTTAAAGGAAGGCGGAAAAAGCACCCTGGCTTTGACCTGTCTGTTATATGGCCTTGAATATCTGGCTGAAGAAAATCTTTTGCTGGATCAAAATAACCGTTATATGGCCTATCCGATTTATTCCACGGGGTATTTACTGCCTGACAGCCTGGAGCTTTTGCCCCAACTCAAACAACACTCCATCAGCAGGAATAAGGCTGTTAAAAACAAGACCTTGATCGATCTTTCTTCCTATTTTTCACAGTTTGCTCCCAGCCTGGACATTAAAGCCTTGGTTTTGCCAGCGGTAAGCGATGCCTCTGAACCAAATATTGAAAGAATCCCCTCGACCCAGCCGATGATGCAAATGGTGTATTCGACAGCAATACAGAACCGGGAAGAAAAAAATCCCCGCTTCATCCGCGAGTTTTTCCAATGGGTCCGGGATTTGCCCGCCTACAAGATCAATCTGGGTAAAAATGCTGGTGAAAATGCGGCTTTGATTGAAAAGCTGGTAAATGAATTGCAGTAAACGGGAAATACCTGAGGAGAAAATATATGGAACGAATTTCTGTTATCATTCCTGCCTATAATGCAGGATCAACTTTACGCCGGTGCCTCGACAGCATTCTGGCCCAGAACTATGAAAACCTTGAAATAATAATTTCCGATGACAATTCCGATGACGACACGGGGAAAATTGCCAAAGCATATGCGCAAAATGGTAAGTGCCGATACATAAAAAACTATCCGAACCATGGTGTTGCTTATACAAGAAACCGGGGCTTGTTTGCCGCAACAGGCGTAATTATAGGTTTTTGCGATGCAGATGACCAGTGGAAACCGGATAAACTAAATAAACAGCTGGCATATCTTCACGCGCATCCGGAGGGAAAAATAGTTTTCACATTAAACGAAAATCGATACGAAGGCGGGCACGCCGGTGAGTTTGGTAAAAATACCGCCAGAAACAGCGATATGGATAAGCAAAGTTTACGTACGGCGCTGATAAGAAAAAGCATCTTTGAGCAATACGGCTATTTTGATGAATCACTAAGAAGGCGGGAGGATATCCAGTGGGTAGCCAGATTGCTTGCCGGTCGGGAAAAGTGCGCCTGTCTGGAGGAACGCCTGTATATAAGGAATCTTTTGGATAGCGGGCTGTCCATGACCATAGATCAGGAAAATTGGAAAAAACAGCGGCTGCAGGCAATCGCTGCGGGAATAAGAGGCAAAAAAGCCAGTGATGACTGTGAATTATCTGTTATCATACCTATGTATAATGCTGAAAAATATATCGGTGAAGCCATGGCGAGCGTGCAAAGTCAGTCGGTACCGCTTGAATTGATCATTGTTGACGATGGTTCGACTGATAAAAGCACCGGTATGGTTGAAAAAATAATCAGTGAATATACAGCTGAAACAGAAGCTCATTATCCTGTCACATTAAGTTACAGCCAGCACAAAGGGCAGGCGGCGGCAAGAAACACCGGACTTGCAATGGCCAGAAAAAAATGGATTTTTTTCCTTGACGCAGATGACGTGCTGACTCCGGGAGCGCTTGAAAAAATGCTGGCGGAGGCAGGCGATGAATCCCCCTGGATTACGGCTATGTGTGAGGATTTCATTTCACCGGAACTGACTGAGGCCGAAAGGAAAAACCTGATACCTGCACAGGAGCCCTATGAAAGGCTGCTGGCCGGCTGCATGCTTATCAGGAGGTCTCTTTTTGAAAAATACGGAGCGTTTGATGAAACTATGAAGAGCTCGGAAACAGCCCAGTGGGTCATGCGAATAAGGGATGCCGGCCTATCCCCTAAAAGATTGGAGCTGGTAACTCTCAAAAGAAGGTTTCACCTGACCAACCTCGGCAGAGTTTCGAGACAAACGCAAATGGAAAGCTATGCAGCAATGATCAGAGAACGTGTAAAAAAGAGAAGGTAATATGAGTTTTACTAATTGGGAAAGCACTTTTATCGCCAGGATGAATCTGAGCCAAAAAGACCGGGAACTGATCAGTCTTTATTGCAAGGACACAGTTACCGCTGATGAGGCGGCTGATTATTTTGACGGCATCATATTTGAAGAAAGTCAATATGATGTTTGCTGCCTTATTGCGCAAATGTGCGCCAGGCACAACTATACCGGTACTCCTGAAGAGCTGATCCCCAAAATCAAAGGGCTGGCACGTTACCTGACCACTATGAATGCATTAAGAACCGTTGAACTGTTTAAATTCATAAAAGCAATCAACCAGGCCGAAATCCCGGTCATGTTGATAAAGGGTGCGGCGATACGCATTGGGTATTTCCCAAAAGTCAACCGCTATATGGCTGATACAGATATCTATGTCGCCGGGAAAAACTATAACAGAACCGTAAAACTGGCAAAAGATTACGGCTGTGAAGGCATATCAAGTTATCATTCCATTGATTTGAAAAAAGGCCCGCTGGCTCTTGATGTGCATAAGGTATTTGTAAAAGAATTGCTTAATGGCGCAAATCCTGACGGGATATGGCACAGAGCCACAAAGGCCGATCAAAACGGGGTGTCTTTTTATATCCCTTCAAGAGAGGATATGATCATTCAGATCCTGGTCACGGGTTTCTATGATTTGTTCGAATCATCACGGGACAAAGAAAAAAAGCATATAAAATGGATAACCGACATCCTGCCGTTTCTTTTGGATGAAGAAAAAATCGATTGGGAAAAGACAGCCTCGATTGCCGAACAACTGAAAATATCCGATCAGATAAAAGTGATGATCTATGCCCTGGGCAACATACTGCCGCAAAACATAAATACAGGGGAAGTGCTCGGCTATTTCAGCACGGGCAAAGTAAACCAAAAAGCCAGAAATCTGTATGAAGATCTTTATAATATGTACATCACACACTGTGAGCACGTAAATATCAACAAGAGTATTCCAGAGGTCATTTTATATTGGGCAAAATACACCTGGGTCATTTGCCGTTACTTCAGCGGACACGAAAATTTATGGAGAGCAATGATCAACTATCCGGGATTTTGCGCTGTCACTATGCAAACAGGGGAAGTTAAAGATATCCCTGGAGAAATGATCAGCAGAATCAATAAACGTGCCCGGGCCAAACGATAATAGTTAAGGGGTATTTCGCAATATCAGTATTGAGAAGTACATTTTGTGTTATAATATTTTGGTGTGGGGGCGTGGCTCAGCTGGGAGAGCACCTCGTTCGCAACGAGGGGGTCGTGGGTTCGAATCCCATCGTCTCCACCATGTTATCACGGAATTCTTGATACAAGCGAAAGCTCTGTAATCCAGAGCTTTCTTGCTTTTCTGTTATGTTTTATGAAAATTTAACAGCAATTTTAATCGCTTTTCTCGTAAGGATCAAGCCGAGGATGGTTTCAATTTTTACCTTGATTAAACAAGGAATATAAATGTAATTTATCGAATCAGGATGATATTGGAACATATTAATGTTTTTGCTGGGGAGAGGGGTGTTTATTTAAAAATGGCACATGATGTTTTTGTCAGTTACTCATCACAGGATAAACAGATTGCAGACGCAGTCTGTGCGAAACTGGAATCCAGTCTTATAAGGTGCTGGATCGCTCCACGTGATGTGCTGCCTGGTATGGAATATGCGAAAGCACTTATAAATGCCATTGGCGAGAGCCACATTATGATCCTTGTGCTTTCCGCCAGTTCGAATAATTCTCCTCAGGTACTAAGGGAAGTTGAGCGAGCTGTTAGTAAAGGAATCCCTATCCTTCCTTTCAGGATTGAAAAAATAACTCTTTCCGAATCAATGGAGTATTACGTCAGTACCCAACACTGGCTGGATGCTTTAACACCGCCACTTGAAAAACATTTGCAGGAGCTTACTGATTCAGTTCTTCTGCTGCTTCCTGATAAGGGAAAAGCGCCAGTATCTGCCGGGCAATATATAAACAAAAAATATAATGAATCAGATCCCAAAGGCGGTATCAATAAGTTCAGGGAAAAGTTACTCAAAGCACCGGTATTAATTGGTTTAGTTTTATTCGTATTATTAGCCGGCTCACTTGTTTATTATTTTAACAAACCTTCTCCTTCAGAAGTAAGCAGTGTATCGGAATTTGATAAGGAAGCAATCTCCGAATATCAGGCAGTCCAACAAAGTAATCAAATTGTTTTGCAGGCACAAACATTGCTTAAAAGCAATGGTGATCCCAATGAAATTATGGAGCTGTGTGATAAGGCAATTGAACTAAATCCCAAAGACGATAATCCATATGAAATCAAGGCACAAATCTATGCCCAAATGGAGATGTTTGAGCAAGCACTGCAAGAACTAAAGACAGCTGTGGAATTGAATCCAAACGTGCCCACCAATCGTACGTTTTTGGGCAACATTTACTATGAACTGGAAGATTATGATCTGGCAGTTGAACAGTATAAGAAAGCCCTGGAAATAGCTGCTGAAAACCCTGACAATAATAATCCCGGCTGGCAAGAATCTACTCAAATGGCAAGGGAGAGGTTAAAACAACTGGGTGTGCAGGACTATTAAAAACTCATTTAACTCATTCCGTTATCGTTAACATTAGCCTGTCGATTATGTGAAAATTTCTTTTTACTATATGGGAACATGCAATACTCAGTTAAAATTGGATGCATGCAAACTAAAAAGCAGATGTGGTCAACAGCTAAAGCTCTATCATGAAAGCAACAATTTATAGTACAATAATCACTCAAATTTTATAATATTGATTGATTAGATCTTTTGTGATAAAATAACAAAAATTTTAATAAATTGCTTCGAACCTGTTAACCTAATGCCTGGCTATGGTTAACAGGTCTATGGGTACAGTTGGAAACGGCTGTGCCTCCCGTGTTTGGAAAGAAGCGGTAATTGCTGTACTGTTGGACAGGTATTGCTTTTTTCTGCAATGCCTGTTTTTTTATATATAATTTTGTAAAATGGTAAAATTTAATAATTTGCTTCGAACCTATTGGCCTGATGGTTTCCTATGGCTAATGGGTCTGTGGGTACAGTTGGAAACGGCTGTGCCTCCCGTGTTTGGAAAGAAGCGGTAATTGCTGTACTGTTATGGACAGGTATTGCTTTTTTCTGCAATGCCTGTTTTTTTATTCAAGAAATTTTTAAGAGCAGTCTGGAATGCTTGGCTAAGTTGTAAAACGTTCCCTTAGTAAACCAAATGCTTTGTTGTAACTGTTGGCTTTTATGTTAATACATCCCGGAAGCTATTGAATTAGCCTCAATATGTCTTGTTGCTGACTTTCTGATATGAACAGACAACAGACATTCGATTGCAGGTTAATCACTGGTGATAAATGTTGATTCAAGGAGGTGGATTTTTATACTATATAGTTTCCTGAATTAAATTTGATATAGGAGGGAGAAGGTTTGAGTACATCGACTGTAAAAGATACTGGCGGCATTATTACTGTTACAGACGCCTGCAAAGCTTGTGACCATTGTACAGCCATTTGCCCCACAGGCGCAATAAGCGGATTTCTGGGACAAAAGCATCACATTGACTACAGTAAGTGCATCAACTGCGGGCAATGCCTGATTAATTGCCCATTCCATGCAATTACGGATCTCAGTATGGTTGAACAAGTTAAAGAAGCCTTGAAAGATCCCGGCAAGTATCTGGTCGTGCAGGAAGCTCCGGCAGTAAGAGTTGCATTGGGTGAGGAGTTCGGATTTAAGCCGGGAACCAATGTCAAGGGCAAGATGCATGCTGCACTGCGCAAACTTGGTTTCAAACAAGTATATGATACTGAGTTTACCGCTGACCTGACTATCATGGAAGAAGGTACCGAGTTGATTCACAGGGTTTTCAATGCTCTGGGAGTACAAGGTTTTGAAACAAGTGGCCCACTGCCCCAGTTTACTTCCTGTTGCCCAGCCTGGATTAAGTATGCTGAAGATAATTATCCGGCCATTTTGCCATATATTTCTTCAGCCAAATCGCCCCAGCAGATGTTTGGACCAGTGGCTAAAACTTATGCAGCACAGAAGCTTAATGTAAACCCGGCTGATATGGTAGTTGTATCAGTTATGCCCTGCACCGCCAAAAAATATGAATGTGACCGTCCTGAATTCGTAGCCAGCGGTTACAAAGATGTTGATTATGTCATTACCACCCGGGAATTGGCACAAATGATAAAAGATGCGGGAATTGACTTCGTTAATCTCACAGATGAAGAAGCAGATAAATTAATTGGTTCTTCGACCGGTGCTGCAACCATTTTTGGTGCAACCGGCGGAGTTATGGAAGCAGCTTTAAGAACCGCCTATGAAATTCTAAGCGGCCAAAGCCTGGACAAGGTCGAATTTGAAGCAGTACGTGGTCTGAAGCCGGTCCGTGAAGCTACTGTGGAAGTACCGGTAAAGGATTTGGGTACGACGCTGCCGGTAAAGGTTTGTATAGTAACCGGAACCAAGTATGTTGGCCAAGTGATTGAAGATGTTCTGGCCGGACGCAGCAAATATCACTTCATTGAAGTCATGAATTGTCCAGGCGGCTGTATTAACGGCGGCGGACAGCCTATAAGACATGAAATGTACTAGGGGAGGTGTTGCAAGTGAGTATTTTTAAAGAAAAGAGCGTCTTTACCAGGCGCCAATTTGTAAAAGGAAGTGGTATGCTGTTTGCTGCAGCAGTACTTGCCGGAATATTTGCTAAAATTGGCTTTGAGGCTTTTGACACCAGTGAAGAATATATCGAGCAAAGAGCGGCAGGACTCTATTCGCTGGATGAAAGTATGGCCATAAGAAAATCCCATGAAAACCCGGAGATTTTGCAAATTTACAAGGATTTTCTTTCTCCCGGCGAAGTATCACCAGTAAGCGAAACGGCTCACCACTTGCTCCATACCAAGTATGGCAAAGACATTCCTGGCCTGATCGAACAACTAAATGCGCACCAACATGAAGCAGCTTAACAGGGAGGGATATTAATGAGTGAAGTTAATGGGAAAGTACTAAAACACGGTGAGCAAACCAGATCCATGCACTGGATTCATCTGCTGGCCTTCATAATTCTTGCTCTTACGGGCATTGCTTTTTACTGGGATATCAATGGAATCAGTAATATATTCGGCGGCCCGGCCAATGCTTCATTAGTGCATCGCTGGGCAGGAGTTGTTTTCACTGTTGGTCCAACTATATATATCTTATTGAATTTTGAACGGTTTGCAAGATTTGTGGATACTATTACTACAATTACTAAAGACGATTTCGGTTGGTTAAAGACCATGGGAGGTTATATTCCTTTTTTAAAGGGTGATATTCCTCCTCAGGATAAATATAACGCAGGCCAGAAAATGTTAGGCTGCTTGATTATCCTGGGTTGTTTAATAATGATACTGACAGGATTCCCCATGTGGCTATGGCGTCATGCTTTATCATCAGGATTCCTTGCCTTCTGCTACAATGTTCATTTCTGGACCGCCATCATTTTAATACTGGCAATATGCGGTCATTTCTTCCTGGCAGCAATTCATCCCAAATCACGGGTAGAATTTGCTTCCATGATGCTGGACGGTTATATCGATGCTGAAATAAGCGCTCACCACAATGAAAAGTGGTTTAATGAATTACAGCAGGGAGAATAAATTATCCATCTCAATATAGCCTGGCCTTTTAGGCCAGGCTTTTTATTTGTGCTGCTTCAATAAAAAAAACTGAAATGCTGTGTATCCTGAATTTTGATTGTGCTTACCGGTAACTTACTTTAGCAAGGCGTCTTTTTAGTACTTTGTGGTATTTAATTTGGGGATAGCCAAAAATGACTACGATACCGGGTTGATTTTTTTCCGGCAGGTTATATTTTTGCTTCAGTTTTTTATTGTACTTGATAAAGTATGCCGGCGTGCCGATCATACAGCTTCCCAAGCCCAGTGACTCAGCAGCCAGCATGGCATAAGTGGCAGCCACTATCGAGTCCGCCGGATCGCTGTAGGGTGAACTATGAAAATACATGGCCAGCGGGGCATCATAAAGAAGATAATCATTGCCTTTGGCTCTTTCTTCCAGAAAAATACCGAGCGCCGGGCGGATAAATGTTTCCACCGATTCAACATATTCCCTGCCGGTAAAAGGCCTTAATAAAAAACTTGCCAGGGGTGAAAACAGCCAACTTGATTTCTTCATCGCTGCAGTAACATCAGCAGCAAACTCCTGAACCTTTTCCTTCGAATCCAGAATAAGGATTTCTACGTCACTGGGCGGAAGACCCATGGGGGCAGTTGTCACTGCCTCAATAATCTTGCTGATCACCTCAGGCTCCACCATTCGATTCTTAAAATTCCTGATACTGCGGCGGGACAATAAAAGCGAATAAAATTGTTCATAATTTGACCGGAAGTCTTTGGCAGGGATTGGCATTACATCATCAGGAAGCATGTCTCGCCCGGTAATCGTTATACATTCAAAGGGACACACACACATACACTGCCCACAGCCAATACAGCCAAAAAAGCGGGACTGATCAACTACAAGTTGCCCTTCATTCATATATAAAGGCGCGCCTTTGCAAACCTCGGCACAGATGCCGCAGTTCGTGCATTTCGCTCTGTCAATATCAATATTCGCTGTCCCCTCAGCCCGCCCGGTTTTAATGGCCATCTGTTTCCCTCCTCAAGCCTGATACGTCGACACATACAGATTTTTTCCCGGTGCCATTGCTCTGACTTATTCGATACCATACTTTTTCATCTTGCGGTAAACAGTATTGCGTGATATATCCATTTCAACAGCAACGCTGGTAATATTCCCGCCATTTTTATCCAGCAGCTCGATGATCTTTTGTTTTTCCATCCGGGCTTTATATTTTTTTTGTTGCTCGCGCCGCTTGCTGACACTTAATACAGATTCAGTCTCCGGCAGTTTTTCATTGCTGAGGGGATTATAGTGCAGAATTTCATAAGGCAGATTTTCCCTGATTATTTCCCGTCCATTGCTTATATTGATCATACGTTCCACTACGTTCTGTAATTCACGTACATTTCCCGGCCATTCATAGCGGCTCAGATAATCCAATACTTCCGGTTCAACCCGCGGCACCGGGATTTCCATCTTAGCGCTGACTTCTTCTAAAAAATAATTGAACTGCAAAGGAATATCCTCAGGCCGCTCCCGCAATGCAGGAAGCTTGATCCTGATTACATTAAGACGATAATAGAGATCCTGGCGGAAATTGCCTTTTTCAACTTCTGATTTAAGATCTTTATTGGTAGCACAAATAATCCGCACATCAACAGGAATTACTCTGTCGTCTCCAATTCTGGTAATCTCTTTTTCCTGCACCGCCCGCAGCAAAGAAACCTGCTTGCCTAAAGGCATCTCGGCAATCTCATCAAGAAACAAGGTCCCGCCGGAAGCCAGCTCAAATTTGCCCGTTCTCCCGCCACGTTTGGCCCCGGTAAATGCTCCATCCACATAGCCAAAAAGCTCACTGCCCAGAAGCTCCCGAGGAATTGCTCCACAGTTGATTGCTACAAAAGGGCCGTTTTTACGGGAACTGGCGTTGTGTATAGCCTGAGCAAATAATTCCTTGCCGGTGCCGCTTTCCCCTTGCAGCAGAATGTTACTGCGCTTGTCAGCTGCCAGGGATGCAGTCTGCACGGCTTCCAACAGTATAGGATTCTGCCCGACTATATCCTGAAAAGTAAAACTGGCATGGGCACCGCTCATACGGTTAACCAGATTACGCAGCTTCTTAAGGGGATTAAAGATAACCACTGCACCGTTTACCTGGCTATTCTCAATCAGAATAGGATTACTGGAAATTACGCAGTTGATGATACCGGTATTTGCCTTCAGAGATGTCTCCAGAAAACTGAACTGCTGTCCATTCTGCAAAGTATCCCGCAGCCAGTTAATCTCGGGAAAGAACCTTTCACAAAGTTTGCCTTGCGCTTCCCGGCTGCTCACGCCCAGCAACATTTCCGCCATCGGATTTAACTGGGTGATACACCCTTCGATGTCCGTAATAATGACTCCGTCAGATATCGTTTTAAAGACATTGCGAAATTGCCAGTTTATCGTATTCAGTTCCAGGTTTTGTGCATTAACCTGCATTTGATACATGATTGCCGCCACCGCTGATACTACCATCCCCAGAGTATGTTTATGAGTTTCGCTGGAAGGCCCTGACATATTGAGAACACCGATTATTTTTCCCATTTCATCAAAAATCGGAGCAGCGGAGCACGTCCAAACATGGTGCAGCTGGCAATAATGTTCACAGGAGTTTATCTGCAGCGGTGCTTTTTCCTGCAAAACAGTACCGATAGCATTGGTCCCAACCTGTTCCTCAGTCCATAACGCCCCTTTAATGAAATTGATTCGGCGTGCATTATTTATTACCTCCTGGTCGCCCAAAAGTTCCAGAATGAAGCCCCGGTTATCAGTCAATAAGACCAGAAAACCGGAGCCGGCTACATAATTGTATAATTCCTGCATTAATGGCAAGGCAGTTTTTATTAATGTTGCACTCTTCTCTTGTGCCCGCCTTAATTCATTAGTGTTTAATACTTTATGACTCCTGCCATCGTAAGGATCGAGCTTATAATCATAACAACGCTGCCATGAAACTTCCACCAGGGGGCGCACCTTGCCCTCCGGCATTTTACCGCTGTTAATAAATTGCTCCCAACAACCAATGATATCTTCGCCTGGTATTTGTCCGGCCACCGGGTGATCATTCCTTTCGGTCATGAATTGCTGCTCTTTAGATAAAAATTTTCGAGCAGCCTTTCCTGCCTCCAGTGTAACATATCTGTTACATTTTTATAACCCTTTTTCAGTTACTGCAAATAGTTCTTCATATTTATGGCCAATGTTTTTTTCCGGCAAGATTCACATAAATGCTCCTGTTGGTATCCACTTCTTTCCTGCAGGTATTCAATTTCCTCCCGGGTCGCATATCTTTTACCACAGCGCTGGCAGGCAATCAATTCAAAAGTCTTGTTCCATATCTTTCTTTCCGAGCCTGCTTCTTCAACTTTTATGGCCTGGGTAGGGCAAACCCGTGCGCAGGCAGCACATCCCATACAATCATCTGCTGCTTCATCATAGGGGGTGGCAATTCGTTTATCAATGCCCCGGAACATGCTCCAGATCGCACTGCGTCCCATTTCCTCACAGGCATGAATACATAAGCCACATAAAATACAATCGGCGGGTTTTGTCTCAATTGCGCCCAGGTGCGGGGCATCATATGACTCTGCCATCTCTTTCAGCAGCGGATGTCTGTCAGCCCGTCTCGCCAGCAACATAACAAGCGTACGCCGCATTCTTTGAATGCGGGGAGATTCCGTTATTATTTCCACCGGGCTGTTAAGCGGGTAAGTACAGGCAGCTACCAATCGCGATTCCTTCCTTCCTTTCTCAATTACTTCCACCATGCACATACGGCAGGCACCCTGGCCGCCGAAAGCCTGATGGTAACAAAAAGTAGGAATGGTTACATTCTCCCGCCTGCACAGCTCCAGGATACTTTCTCCCTTTTGCGCTTCCCGTTCCTGTCCGTTCAGCTTAATTTTCATGTCGATCCCTCCTGGCAAGCTTAATGGCGTCAAAATTACATGTCCGGTAGCATTCTCCACAGCGGATACAACTGCTTTCGTCGATAACATGCACCTGCTTCTTTTCACCCGTAATGGCATTTACTGCACAACTCTTCATGCATAATGTGCATCCGGTACATTTTTCAGGATCAATATAAAAAGTTGTCAGTTCCCTGCAGATGCCGGCCGGGCAGAAGCGATTCTCAATGTGCTCAATATATTCATCCCGGAAATAGCGCAAAGTTGACAAGACTGGATTCGGAGCAGTCCTGCCCAGGGCACAGAGAGATGCTTCCTGCATCGTTGCACTTATATCCTCCAGCAATTGCAGATCTTCCAATTTGCCTTTTCCATTGCAGATATCAGTCAATATTTCCAGCATAGCCCGGATACCTTCCCGGCAGGGGGTACATTTGCCGCAGGATTCGCCGGCCAGGAAGTTAACATAATAGCGGGCCACTTCGACCATACAGGTATGGTCATCCATAACAATCAGCCCACCGGACCCCATCATCGAACCTGCTTCAGTCAGGCTGTCAAAATCGATGGGCAGATCAAGTAAACTGGCAGGGATGCATCCGCCCGAAGGCCCTCCGGTTTGTACGGCTTTAAACCTGCGTTTCTTAAGTACCCCCCCGCCAATCTCATAGATGATTTCCCTTAATGTAGTCCCCATTGGAACTTCCACCAGTCCGGTATTAACAACTTTGCCCACCAGGGAAAATACTTTAGTGCCTTTACTTTTCTCCGTGCCAATTGCAGCAAAAGCTTCGGCACCATGCAGGATAATCACCGGTACATTGGCCCAGGTCTCAACATTATTAATAATAGTTGGTTTGCCCCACAAACCTTTTTCGGTGGGATAAACATACTTGTCACGCGGTTCCCCGGTACGTCCTTCGATAGAAGCCATTAACGCCGTCTCTTCACCACAGACAAAAGCCCCGCCGCCTCTTACCAGCTCAATATCAAAAGACAATTCACTGCCCATAATATTACTGCCCAGGTATCCCTGCTGCCGGGCATCCTTAACGGCCTGTCCCAGGTACTGCACAGCCAGGTCATATTCGTCACGCACATAGATATATCCATGGGTTGCTCCAACCGCATAAGCACCCAGGATCATCCCTTCAATAACTGTATGCGGGTCACCCTCCATAATACTGCGGTCCATAAACGCTCCCGGATCTCCTTCATCGCCATTACAGATAATATACTTTGGTTCTCCTTTTGCATCTCTGCAAGACTGCCATTTGCTTCCGGTGGGGAACCCCCCGCCGCCTCTTCCGCGCAGGCCGGCAGTTTTAACAGCATCAATAACTGCCTGGCCGTCCATATCCTGCAAAGCCTTTTTCAAGGCTTGATAACCTTCCCTTTCTATATAGTCGTTAATCTGTCCCGGATCAATTTCGCCGATATTACGCAGGGCGATCTTATGCTGCTTGCGGTAAAAGTCAGTCAGGTGGTGGGAAGCCAGGTGGTCTTTGCTGACCGGATCGCGGTACAGCAAGCGTTTGATCAAAACCCCTTCCAACAAGGTTTTATCCACTATTTCATCAACATCTTTTTCGGCCACACTACAATAAGTTATATCCCGGGGCATCAGCCTGACCAGCGGCCCTTTTTCACACCAGCCATTACAGCCGGTAGCTTTGATAACGGGCAGCACTTCCATTTCCGGATGATTCTCCAGCCGTTTTTGGAACGCCCGAAAAACTTCCCGTCCGCCATTAGCCGTACAGCCGGTGCCACAGCAAACCAGAACCGTCTGGCGGTCATCTTTATATACTTTAGCTTCCATGGTTCTGCCCTCCATATTCCTTGACGATCCTTTCCACCTCACCCGGGCTTACCTTACCGTGAACCTTGCCGTTGACTACCATCACCGGTGCCAAAGCACATGCTCCCAAACAGTTTACCGTCTCGACCGAGTACATGCCATCCGCTGTTGTTTCACCAGCTTTGATTCCTAACTGCTGATAAAGCCGATCCAGCAAAGTTTCTGAATTCTTGATATGGCAGGCGGTACCGTCGCAGACCCGGAAAACATACCGCCCTTTGGGGACCAGGCTGAATGCCTTGTAAAAGGAAGCCATGGCATATACCCGACTGACTGGAGTGCCCACGTAATCGGAAATCAGTTGTATTGCCAGCCGGGGCAGGTAATTGTACTGTTTCTGCACATCCTGCATAATAGCCAGAAGATGCTCAGCTTTACCTTCATAGTTCTCAATCAGTTTCCTATACTCATTCTCACGCTCATATTCATTTATATCTATTTGCACAAATATCGCCTCCAATAGAGGACATTCCCCCAAAAGGGGGTTCCTATTTTTCATTACCCGGTATTTTCAGCTTGTCCAAACCGGACGTTCTTGCCCATCAGCACTGTATAATATACTTCGTCACTGGCGGCTGGTGGTTAAGGTTAGAACCATCCAGCCGCCATATTTATTTAATCCAGCCCCAGTGCAGTTAATTTTTCCGGTGTAGGTACCCCTTCTTCATCCCAGCCCCGTAATTTATAATACTCAGGCAGCATTACATCAAGCTGTACTACCCGTCCCTTATGAGGGCCATCTTTCATAGGTTCGTTCAGGAGACGCGGAGGCAATGTGTCGTCAGCCTTACTGAAACCAGCTTTGAAATTGAAGATACGCTCCATATTCCAGACACGTTCCCCGGCAAGCAAAAACTCATCATCAGTGAGATCAAGCCCGGTTGCACTTCGCATCTGGGCAGAGATTTCCGGCAGACCAATGCCAAAAGTAACGAACAGACATAACCCGGCTGAATCAACCAATGCGGTCAGATCCTGGAATAATTTCAGCAGCGCCGGTTTGCCCTCTGTGGCATCTGGATCGACTTTTTCAGGTATTCCCAGTACCTCCGGAGAAGTCATATAGCCGCGCACGTGGCATCCGCCCCGGTTTGAGGTAGCATAATTCAGACCTATACCCTGCTGGCCGCGCGGATCATAGGCAGGCAGTTCCTGTTTCTTGACTGTCATGGAATACTCAGGATACCCGTATTTTTCTGCCAGGCGATAAGAACCCTCTGCCAGTTCATCTCCGAATCCTTCACGGTAAGCTGTCTTGGTTACCAGCTCTACCAGTGTTGCCCCATCGCCCCAGCGCAAATCTGCTACCGAGCGTGGAATAATCCCTTTGTCAACCATTTCTGTGGCACATGATACAGTTCCTCCAAACGTAATGGGATCAAGTCCCAACTCATTGCAGAGGAAATTGGCTTTGCAAATAGCCTCAAAATCATCAATTTCAAGGTTAGCGCCGAAGGTCCAGGTAGCCTCATACTCAGGGCCTTCTCCGGCACTCTTAAAAGGCCCCTTGGGAATATCCGTTACCCGGCCGCAGCCTATGGTACAGCCGAAACAGCCTTTATTTCTCACCAGGTAGTGCTCTGCCTGGTACTCCCCGGAGATCTTTTCCGCATTGGGAAAAACTGCTGCTTCACTGAAATTCCTGACAGGAAGGCCTCCGTGTTCATTCAAAATATTCACCAGGACATTGGTTCCATATGCTGCCAGGCCTGAACCGCTGACTGGATGCTCACGCAGCTTCTTGCGTGCATCTTTGGCAGCTTCGAGGAATGCCTGGGGATCTTCTACGACAATACCGCCGGTGCCGCGTACCACAATCGCCTTCAGGTTTTTCGAACCCATTACCGCACCAACCCCTGAGCGCCCAGCTGCCCGGTGGTATTCATTCATGATACAGGCGTATTTGACCAGGTTTTCTCCTGCCGGGCCAATACAGGCGACTTTGGCTTCCTCGTCTGCAGCCTTAAGTGCATCAGTAGCAGCAAAAACATCCTGCCCCCATAAATCATCGGCTGGTTTCAGTTCAACCTGATCATTGTAAATCGATAGATAAACCGGGCTCGGTGAACGGCCTTCAAAAATAATACCGTCCCAGCCGGCATATTTAAGCTCCGGCCCAAAAGTCCCGCCGGAATTGGAAGCAGCAATTGTTCCGTTTAACGGCCCCTTAGTGACCACATTATAGCGTCCGGCTGAACCGGCAAAAGTTCCGGTAAGCGGGCCGGTCATAAAAATTATCTT
This sequence comes from Syntrophomonadaceae bacterium, assembly GCA_035353375.1. Lineage (GTDB taxonomy): Bacteria > Bacillota > Syntrophomonadia > Syntrophomonadales > Syntrophomonadaceae > UBA1368. Next base: position 12,171 of record DAOPZM010000011.1, on the reverse strand, counting down.
ATTGTCCGGACTGAGCGGATCAACTCCGGGATCCACTTCTTCAACAAAATATTTGGTTCCCAGTCCCCGGGCGCCAATATATTTTTCTGCATATTCTTTATTTAGAGGTTCAGAAACCGCAGTTCCTTCTGAAAGATTAACCCTTAATATTTTACCCATCCAAGCAAACATGTTTATCTCCCCTCCTCCATAACATCGCGGAATTTTGCAGCTGTTTCACGTCGTTTGTAATAATTGGCTGTTTTAGCTTCGCGGTACGAAATAGCTCCGCCGTGGCATTGTTTTACACATTCCGGGTCACCGCCGCAAAGATCACATTTCAGTATCAGATCATGTTCCTCATCAAAGAAGGTTGCCCCGAACGGGCAGGCAATCGTACACATTTTGCAGCGCAGACAAACTGCGTGGTTTACGATCTTAGCTCCAGTTGCCGGATCAACGCTGATGGCTTTGACCGGGCATACCTCCATACAGGCCGCTACACTGCACTGCTGACATACAGCCGGGAAAGAAAACCCACTTTTTTCAAAAGTGATAACAGATATTCGAGAACGAAGAGGATTGAACTCCCCGGCATGGGTAAATGAACAAATCAGTTCGCAACTACGGCAGCCTGTACATTTTTCAGGTTCCACAAAAAGTACTTTGCTCATACATTCCTGATTCTGCCCTTAATGGACAAATCAGTTTTCACACTCCTTTACTTAAATTTTTGCCGCTCACCGCCATACAACAACTCCCTGGCCTCCTTTAACGACCTTTGGCTGCAGACGGTTTACCGGATACACATAGTTCGTACAGTCTATATTTTCTTTTGCATAAACCATGCCAGTTCAGATCCTGGTATAAAAAAAGCGCCTGAACCCAGTCAGGCACCTTTTTTATTTATTATTAAAATAACGTTCACTTACAACAATGTAACACAGCCGTTCTATTTGTCACATTTATATTGCGCGTTTGTTACATCGTTGTTACACTTCTTAAACCGTTCGATATTTAAGTCCAGCATATCAATCATACATATCTCGTCAATAAGAGCAGAATCCCTGCCCGTAAGCAGCTTGATTACTTCCGCAGCCTGCATGCTGCCCACTGCAGCAGCTGTAAAAGGCAAGGTACCCATTTCTTTCTCTATGCCTTCCCGGCTTGCTTCACCGTACAAACTGCGCAAGCTGTTGTCTCCGGGCATTATAACCGTAAGCTGGCCATACCAGCCGCCCACCGCTCCATGAACCAGGGGGATTTTTTCTCTGGCACAGACATCAGCTAAACGCAGGCGGGAAGGAATATTATCCAAGGCATCAACTATAACCTGCTGCTTTAAAAATATATCTTTGACGTTTTCTTCCCAATAAAATTGCTGTGCTGTAATTTTGACGGCAGGGTTTATTTCCGCAATAAATTTTCGACATACTTCAACTTTGCTCTGCCCCAGATTGGCAAAGCTCGACCACAGCTGGCGGTTCAGATTGCTTTCACTGAATACATCCGGATCCCATACAGTAATATGCCCTACTCCCATACGGGCCAGATGGTTGATTACATAAAGGCCCAATCCTCCGCAGCCGCATACTCCCACTGCAGCATCCACGAGGATACGTTGTTCCTCCTGGCTGATTGCCTCGATATTACGGATATACCGGAGGGGAACTCCGCCTTCTTTCAAGAGGTTTTTTTCCATTTCCTGCGGATTTATTCCCTCAGCTGCAGCTAAAGATTTGATATCCTGCCATGTTATCTGCTTAATGTCTTCCCTGCTCACTTTATCCTCCCCCCACCATGGGAAAAATAGACAAGGTATCCCCATCCTTCAAAACCGATTCTGGCGAGGCCGACAAGCCGTTAATAAACACCACTCCCAATTCTTTGCGAGGTATCTTGAGAAAATCTATAACCCATTCAACCGAAGCTCCTTCAGCCAGTTCCATGTCCTTTTCCTTAAATCGGTTTTTGCGGAAAGTAGCAAACAACTTAACTTTAATCAGCATCATTATTTCTCGCCTCCTGTAAAACCTGGGCTGCAGGGCAAAGTTAATTACAGCCAGGGCCATAAACTATTTCTTTTTATTTTTTATATATTTATGAGTTATATAGGGATGATTAGTTTTGCGCGACTGAATTTCAAACTGCTTCAAAGATGAAATCAGCGGGGTCAGCTTAGTATGCCCGTAGTTGCGGGTGTCAAAATCCGGATAACGTTTATTAAGTATTTTGCCTACTTCGCCCAGGAATGCCCAACCATCGTCATCAGAAATCTCAGTTACAATACCCTGGATGGTTTTTATCAGTTCTTCAATACTGGCCATTGTTTCCTTATGAGAACCGTTACGGTGGTTTTTCTCCTGGTTCCTGTTTTCATCTCCCTCAGCCGGGACTGCCGCCAACACTTCCAGGTATTTAAAAATTTCACAGGCGGAAATGAAAGGGGCAGGCGTCTTCTTCTCTCCCATGCCAACTACATACATGCCCGCCTCCCGCAGGCGCGCTGCCAGGCGGGTAAAATCACTGTCACTGGAAACAATGCAGAAACCGTCAACATTGCTGGAATAGAGTATGTCCATGGCATCGATTATCAAGGCAGCATCCGTAGCATTTTTACCTGTGGTATAACTGTACTGCTGAATCGGAGTTATCGAGTAATTTAACAGCACCGTCTTCCAGGAACTCAGCTGCGGCTTGGTCCAATCTCCATAAATCCGTTTATACGTAGGTGTTCCATGGTTGGTGATCTCGTCAAATATATATTTCACATACTTTTCCGATACATTGTCCGCATCGATTAAAACTGCAATCTTGCGATCATTTTCCATATAAATCCCCTTTATAATAAATATTTAAGTTAAATTATGGAGTAATATTTTCTTTAATTATAATTAATTATACTGCTTACAGCAATTCGAATACTTACCGGGTCAACGAGCTATCAGCAAAATTTCAGTTTGCGAAGCGAACAGCAGCGATGACCTTGGCTGGCCTTTTTAACGGTCCGGCAATATTTTCAGCAGCTATTCACCAATTTTTCACCATTTGTTCATATTTAAAAATGATTTTTGTTGTAAACTATATATTAGTGCTTTAAGTATTTAAAAATTTCAATTATTTAAGCATAATACTGTTGACAGAAAGGAGACAAATAATGTTTCAGCAGGAGAATACCCGGAAATATATTATATTGTTAAGTGTATTGGTGGTGATTTTGGCCGGTGCCCTCGTTTTCGTTCTGATCCGTTCCGGCGGTACAGAAGAGGCCGTCGCCAGGGTAGACGGTGAAGCTATAACCAAAAATGAATTATACGACCTTTTGGTTCAATCAAATGGGCAAGCAGCCCTTGACTCTTTAATCAGCCAGAAGATCATTGAGCTGGAGACTGCCAAACAGGATATTCAAGTCAGCGATGCAGAAATTGAAAAAGAACTTGATGAAGTTGCCGAATACTATGGCGGACTTGATGCTTTTGAACAGTCACTGACATCTTACAATATGACTCTTCAAGATGTCAAAGAAGATCTGGCCGTGCAGGTTAAGCTGGAAAAACTGATGAAAGAAAAAATCACCATAACCGATGCAGAAATAAAAGAGTATTTTAATGCCAATCAGGAGCAGTTTGCAGTTGAAGAACAAATCAAGGCCAGCCATATCCTGGTCGACAGTGAAGAAAAAGCTCTGGAAGTAAAGCAAAAGCTGGCGGAAGGCAAAGACTTTGCCGAACTGGCCAAAGAGTATTCTACAGATACTACCAATAAGGAACAGGGAGGAGATCTGGGTCTGGTAAGCCGCGGACAAATGGTGGCGGAATTTGAAGATGCAGCTTTCGCATTGCCGGTTGGTGAAATAAGTGAACCGGTCAAGACTGAATACGGCTATCATATCATCAAGGTAACGGAAAAAATCGCGGCTCGTGAAGGTACCCTGGAAGAAAACCAGGAAGAGATCAGAGAAACTTTGTTCAATCAAAAGATGGAAAGTGAATACAGTACCTGGATGGAAGAGCAGTACAAAAATCACAAGGTAGAGTCTCTATTGTAACAGCTGGCAGTTTATAGTTAGAAAAACCTGGCCTGCGCCAAGTCCTTGACGCAGGCGGAAGCCCTTGTTTTTCTTATCTATAAACCTTAAAAAAGTTATACTTTCTGATACAGTAAAAAAGTGTAAAAAGGACTGGCCTTTTTACACTTTTTTTAATTGTCTGATAACATCTCATTATTTATTCAGATACACACATAAAAGGAATTATCCGTGCAGACAATATAATTATTCCACTGAGAAAGGAGGGCTTTCCATTAAGATTCGCAAGTCCCGGACAGCAATACTGGTAATGCTTGCTTTTCTATTGGTTTTCGTTTCCCAGGCTTATGCAGCACCGGACACAGCCCCAGTCAAATCAGAGATCAAGCTGACTGAGACGCAAAAACAGTCAATCGCCGCACTGGAAAAAGATATCCTTAAGCAGAAAAAAGCTGTGATTTCCAAGTATGTTGAGTTTGGAGTCCTGTCAGAAGCAAAAGGGAAGGAAATAATTTCTCGGATGGAACAGCGCTACCAGATGATGGAACAAAATGGTTTTGTCCCTCGAATGGATAAACCGATGCACCGCCATTGTCATTAGCGCTTTAAAAACAAGCTCCCGGCTGTGCTTGTTCAGCCCGGCGGATAAACCTTCCGCCGGGTTGTTTTATTTCTTCGCCGCCAGGAAGAATTATTATGAAATGAATTTGTCCACCTGTCTGAAAGTTATCTTTTTACTTAGTCATCCTTTTATGTATACTTAATTTAATCATTGTAACTATAAGCAGGTGTTGCTAAAATTAATGTTTGGGAAAAGAAATGTTTTAATTATAAGACGGGAGGAATATTATGCCGAAACGCACAGACATCAATAAGATCCTGATTATTGGATCAGGTCCCATTATTATCGGCCAGGCTTGTGAATTCGATTATTCCGGTACCCAGGCCTGTAAAGCCCTGAGGAAATTAGGCTACCAGATCGTTCTGGTCAATTCCAATCCCGCTACCATAATGACCGATCCGGGAATTGCTGATGTAACCTATATCGAACCTCTCAATCTGAAAAGTCTGTCAGATATAATAGCCAAAGAAAGACCTGACGCACTGCTCCCCAACCTGGGCGGCCAATCCGGTCTGAACCTGAGTTCAGAACTGTACAAATCAGGCATTTTGGATAAATACGGAGTGAAAGTAATCGGTGTACAGATCGATGCCATTGAACGCGGAGAAGACCGTATAGCTTTTAAGGAGACCATGAACCGGCTGGGTATCGACATGCCCCTCAGCAAACCAGCCTACAGTGTTGAAGAAGCAGAAGCAATAGCAGCTGAACTTGGCTATCCGGTAGTTATCCGTCCTGCCTATACCATGGGAGGTACTGGCGGCGGTCTGGTTTACAATGTAGAAGAATTGCGGACCGTAGCTAATCGCGGAATTGCCGCCAGTCTGGTGGGCCAGATCCTGGTTGAGGAATCAGTCCTGGGCTGGGAAGAACTGGAACTGGAAGTGGTCCGGGATGCAAAAAATCAGAAGATAACTGTTTGTTTTATAGAAAACATAGATGCTATGGGAGTACATACCGGGGATTCTTTTTGTTCTGCCCCGATGCTGACCATCGACCCGGAGTTGCAGCAGAAGCTGCAAAAATACTCCTATGATGTAGTAGATGCCATAGAGGTAGTGGGCGGAACCAATATTCAATTCGCCCACGATCCAAAAACCGGCAGAGTAGTTATTATCGAGATCAATCCCCGCACATCCCGTTCCTCTGCCTTAGCTTCAAAAGCTACCGGCTTTCCTATAGCTATGGTTTCAACAATGCTGGCGGCCGGCCTGACTTTGGACGAACTCCCTTACTGGCGCGAAGGCACTCTGGATAAATATACTCCCTCCGGTGACTATGTAGTAATCAAATTTGCCCGCTGGGCTTTTGAAAAATTCCCCGGCTCTATTGATAAGCTGGGGACCCAGATGCGTGCGGTGGGAGAAGTGATGAGCATCGGCAAAACATACAAGGAAGCTATGCAAAAAGCGATCCGCTCCCTGGAAATAAACCGTTACGGCCTGGGCTTTGCCAAAGACTTTAACCAGCATTCCCTGGAAGAATTAATGCCATTGCTTCTGGAACCATCCAGTGAACGTCAGTTTATCATGTATGAAGCTTTACGCAAAGGTGCCGATATTGATGAACTTTTTAGAATAACCCATATCAAGCCCTGGTTTATTGAGCAGATGAAGGAACTGGTCACACTCGAAGAAGAAATCCTTAAGTACTGCGGCAGGAGGCTGCCGGATGAATTGCTGATCCAGGCAAAAAAAGACGGCTTTGCAGACCGCTATTTGTCCCAGCTTTTGCAGCAGCCGGAAGCCGATATACGCCTGCAGCGCACATCTCTTGGTATGGTTGAAGGCTGGGAAGCTGTTCCGGTAAGTGGTGTAGAAAACGCCTCCTACTATTTCTCCACTTACAACGCTGCTGATACGACCGGCAGCAGCGACAAGTCCAAAGTGATGATCTTAGGCGGCGGCCCCAACCGCATTGGCCAGGGTATTGAATTCGACTACTGTTGTGTACATGCGGCCTTTGCCCTGCGGGACCTGGGCTATGAGACAGTCATGGTCAACTGTAATCCTGAAACCGTTTCAACCGACTACGACACTTCTGACAAGCTTTATTTCGAACCCCTAACCGTCGAAGATGTACTCAGCATATATGAAAAAGAAAAACCCCTGGGAGTGATAGTGCAGTTTGGAGGCCAGACTCCCTTAAATATTGCCGCTGAGCTGGCCAGGGCCGGGGTAACGATTTTAGGTACCACTCCGGAAACTATCGACCTGGCCGAAGACCGTGACCGTTTTCGCAAAATTATGGACAACCTTGGTATTCCTATGCCGGAATCAGGAATGGCAGCCGATCTTAATGAGGCGCTTGCCATTGCTGAGCGAATCGGCTATCCGCTAATGGTCAGGCCTTCTTACGTTCTGGGCGGCCGGGGCATGGAAGTTGTGCATGATGAAGCAATGCTGCGCCAGTACCTTAATGCTGCGGTGGGTGTTACTCCGGAAAGGCCTATTTTAATCGACCGCTTCTTAAGCAACGCTACGGAAGCTGAAGCCGACGCCATAGCGGACGGGTCAAATGCTTTTGTTCCCACGGTAATGGAGCACATTGAGCTGGCTGGCATCCACTCCGGCGACTCAGCCTGCGTGATTCCCCCTATTACCATACCAGCCAGGCATATCGCTGTAATTGAAGAATATACGGAAAAGATCGCCCGGGAACTGAATGTGGTCGGTCTGATGAATATGCAGTATGCCATTGCTGATGACAAGGTTTATGTATTGGAAGCCAATCCCCGGGCATCCCGCACTGTTCCTCTGGTATCCAAGGTCTGCAACATCCAGATGGCCCGGATCGCTACCGAAATAATGATGGCAGCTTTAACCGGCCAAAAATTTTCAGTAAACAACCTTAGCCGAAAAAAGTTCGGTCATTTCGGGATAAAAGAAGCAGTTTTTCCTTTCAATATGTTCCCTGAAGTTGATCCCATTCTGGGGCCGGAGATGCGTTCCACCGGAGAAGTATTAGGTATCGCCGATAGTTTCGGTCTGGCTTATTACAAAGCCCAGGAAGCAACCCAGTCTCCCCTGCCCACCTCAGGAACCGTACTGATCAGTGTGACCGATGCCGATAAGCCGGCCGCCCTGGAAGCAGCACGGCTGTTTGCTGAAATAGGCTTCGATATTATAGCTACCAGTGGTACTTACAAATTCCTGCAGGAAAACGGTATCAAATGTGAAGTTATCAAAAAAATGTATGAAGGTCGTCCCAATATAGTCGACGGCATAACCAACAAGCAAATCAATCTGGTCATCAATACCCCGTCCGGCAAGCGCAGTAAGCATGATGATTCCTATATCCGCAAAGCCGCCATTAAATACAAAGTTACATATATAACTACCATGGCAGCAGCTCTGGCCAGTGCCGCCGGTATCGCCGCCTACAACGAAAACCGTTGCGGTGCCAGGCTGAAGTCCTTGCAGGAGTACCATGGCTTAAGCCAGTTATAACGCGCAAGTAAAAGTCGTCTTACTATTCAGGATAAAACAAGCTATTGCTCACATATCACCAATTAAAAAGGCTGTTTGAAGTGTCCGGAAGGACAAAACAAACAGCCTTTATATCGATTGCAATTATTTTATTTTTACTGTTGAGGTTTTGCCTGCAGTGCAGCTGTTAAAACAATCTGTTTGCCGTCCCGCAGGATACTTAGTTTGATGTTATCTCCCACTTCATGGTCAGAGACAATTTCCTGCAGGCTGGTGGCTGATGCAACACTGCTTCCATCAATAGCTGTAATCACATCCATAGCTTTTACTCCTGCCTTTTCTGCGGCCGTACCGCTGACAACTTCAACAACCAGCACGCCCTGGGTACCACTGCTGATTTTAAACTGCTGGCGCACCTCATCATTGACATCCGTCATACTGACACCCAGAAACGGCCGGACAATAGCATTGCCTTTGATCAGATCCTGCAGAACCTCATTTACTGTAGCCGTTGGAATAGCAAACCCGATTCCCTGCGCGGTTACATTTACTGCCGTGTTTATAGCTATGACTTCACCATTCAGGTTTAAAAGCGGTCCCCCGGAATTACCTGGATTAATAGCCGCATCAGTCTGAATGAGGTTCTTGTATTCGCGGTCTTCGATACTGATGGGGCGCCCTTTGGCAGATATAACCCCGGTAGTTACTGTATGGTCAAGGCCATAAGGCTGACCGATAGCTACTACCCATTCCCCGACCCGCATGTTGTCGGAATCTCCTAATTTCAAAACCGGATAATTGCTGCCCTCGATTTTCAGAACTGCCAGATCAAGCTCCCGATCCTGCCCTACCACGGTGGCCGGCATTTCCTCTGTTTTTCCGTTTAGCTGTACTGTCACCGAGGCTGCGTCTTCAATAACATGTTGATTGGTCAGTATATAGCCGTCAGTTGTAATTAAAAAACCGGTACCAATACCCGTCTCGTACTGAGGGCTGAGATCATAGTTATATCCGTCACCAAAGAACTCCCGAAAAAACGGGTCGCTGAAAAAAGGATTATCAGCCATGGAATTACTCTGTACCTTGGTCTTGATATTAACTACCGCCGGGCTGGCTTTTTCCACCATATCGGCAATATCCATGGCACCTGAAGGCAGAGTCAAAGCTGCCGTTGCAGTATCACTGCTGCCGGACTCAATTACTGCCGCTTGCCCTGTCTCTCCAGTTATCGCCGCCCATAAAGAAGTTCCCTGCCGGTCAGCTATAAAAGCTCCGCCTAAAATAAACGCTATCAATAACAAAACAATAATTTTTGCATATTTCTTCATTCTATAATCTCCTTCCAGGTTATTTTATTTAAATGCTGCTTGGCGGCCTGGGCAACAGGCCTGATAAACTCAAACCGCTTTACTTGTTTAAAATTATACCCCGAAAATGTGAAAGTTCTGTGAAAATTTATTGAAAAATCGAGCCAAGCTATATATTTATTTATTATAACTAACCATCCATATCCCTTCCCGGAGGTGAAAAGAATTTAACCATATCATAAAATGTTATAATTTTTAAAATGAACTAGCTTAAATTATTTATATTGGAGTACCCGTCTGTTTTGATGGAAAAAATAAATACAAATGTTTTTAAAGGGGATCATATGTTAATTGCTATTGCTCAGGAAATAGCCCAAAAGGGCGGACGGTCTTTTTACACCGGCGGTTATGCCCGGGATTATTTAATAAACGGGCACTTTGATGTTAGCGGCGATATAGATATAGAAGTGTTCCGCTTGGATTCTGCTCTTTTATCTGCCCTGCTTTCCAAATACGGGGAGGTGAAGACCGTCGGCAAGATTTATCCAATCTTAAAAATCAAAGGCTATCCTCAGCTGGATTTTACAGCAGCCGGGCAGGATAGTTATTCAGGGGCAGCTGCCAGAAGAGATTTTACTATTGATGCAATAATGATAGATATCATTTCCGGAGAAATAATGGATCATGCCGGCGGGCGAAAGGATATTTCCGCTAAAATCATCCGCCATATTTCTCCCCGGGTGTTTGCCGACGATCCGCTTAGAGCTTACCGGGCGGCCAGGCTGGCAGCCAAATTAGGATTTACGATCCATCCCGAAACACTGCAGCTAATGTCTGCAGCCGATCTGAGTACACTGCCCCCCGAGAGGATCTATGCGGAGTTAAAAAAACTGCTGTTTTCACCCAAGCCTTCCATAGGCTTAAAGTATCTGGAAAAAACCGGACTCTTAAAGCAGCTTCATCCGATATTATACAGCCTGATCGGCTGTAATCAGGAACCTGTAAATCATCCGGAAGGTGACGTATGGGAACATACTCTGCTGGTAGTCAATGCGGCCGCAGAACTAAAACACCAGTCTCAAAACCCGGCAGCCTTAATGTGGGCTGCCCTGCTGCACGATATCGGCAAACCGGCAACTACCAGACTGCGGGAAGGCAGGATCACAGCATATGGTCACGATACCGAAGGCGCTAAGCTGGCGGCTTCATTTTTATTAGATTTGCGCTGCAGCAATACCCTGATTGAAAATGTAACTGTCCTGATCAGAGAACATATGCATCCCATACTATTATATAAACAAAAAGAACAGGTCACTGACAAAGCTATCCGCAAACTGTCCAGCCAGGTGGATATCAGTGAGTTATTACTGCTTTCTGAAGCCGACTTTAATGGCCGGGGAGTTAAACGCGACTACAGTCTGATCCGCCGCTGGCTTCTGGACAGATTGAAAGAATTGGGTCTTAAACCGGGCAAAAAAATAGAACCCCTGATAAGGGGGCGTGACCTGCTGGATCTGGGGATGATACCCGGGGATAATTTTAAAAGGATTCTGGACTTTGCCTTCGAACTGCAACTGGAGGGCAGAGATAAAGCTGAAATCATCCAGGCTGTTAAAGCTGAATATCAATAAAGATCCGGTCATAATTTTATGCAGTTCCTGTTTTACACCCGGGCAGCCATTAAAATCCTTCCCGGGTTTGATTTTCTCCCCCGCTATGAATTCCCCTCATTTTACCATCAGGCAAGGATCAGAAGTTATTTTGTGACAACCTCTTAAATCCTCAAGGCGAAGCCGTTACAAAAGAGGTCGGGCAAGATCATGCCTATTTCTCGGCTTTGCGCACCACCATATCAATAAATTATAATTGTGACACACATTTGCCGGCATTGAGCAAATAACTATTTTGCGAAGAAAGGAGGCGAGTATTTGTGCGTAAACATACAAAAAATGTAATAATGATATTGACCTTACTTATGTTTTTCACCATGATCCCGGCTCAGAATGCCCAGGCCGCCTATCTGGGCGATAGAGTCCTCAAGCAGTCTATGCAGGGATATGATGTTAAGCAACTGCAAAAAGACCTGACCTGGTTAGGTTATGATACCGGCGGGGCGGAAGGCATATTTGGCCCTAAAACTTTAAATGCAGTAAAACAATTTCAGGCTGTAAACGGCCTGACCGTGGATGGGGTCGTTGGCAAGCAGACAGCTGCTGCAATCATTCAGCAGGTCAGCAACCCGAACACTGACACTTCAGGCAGTACAAATCCTTCACGCGGATTATTATTTACCAATGTCCGCCAGGATTTAGCGGTTCTGGCCCGTCTGATATACGGTGAAGCCAGGGGCGAATCCTATACCGGCAAAGTAGCCGTGGCCGCAGTAGTTTTGAACCGGTTAAAAGCCAAAATTTTTGGTTCTACCATTGAGGAAGTAATATTTCAGCCCGGTGCCTTTACGGCAGTCAGTGACGGCCAGTTTTATCTGCAGCCGGATACTTCTGCTTTTAAAGCGGCCGAAGACGCTCTTGGCGGCTGGGATCCGACCGGCGGCGCTCTTTATTACTGGAACCCGGTTACTGCCACTAACAAGTGGATCTGGAGCCGGCCTGTGATTACTACCATCGGCCACCATGTATTTGCGATGTAAGTTTTAAGGAACAGGGACACACCTCCTTAATGAGGAATGTCCCTGAGTATAGGGATTTTCCCAGAACGGACAAAAGGTTAAGCGCTGATCCCTTCGCAGGAACGCGCTTGGCCTTTTTTGACATGCAAATCAGAGCGAGCAAAAAAGGTTAAGAGCAA